>LFTR01000136.1:0-431 GCA_001513425.1 Clostridiales bacterium DTU024 | reverse complement strand
TCGGGCATTCTGCGCGGCATGGGGGATAGCTTTTCCGCGCTGGGCTTTTTGCTCCTGAGCGCAGGGCTTAATGTGGCGCTTGACTTGTGGTTTGTTATTACCTTCCGGTGGGGCGTGGCGGGTGTTGCGCTGGCGACCGTTATTTCTCAGGGTGTATCGGGGTTTTTGTGCCTGGTGAAACTGAAATCCATGGGGCATGTTTTTGATTTGACGTGGAAGCATCTGCGCCTTGACAAGGATACTGTCAAGGACATCATCGCATTGGGACTGCCTTCCGGCCTTACGCAGGCGACCTTTTCTCTGGCGATGCTGATCGTACTGCGCCTTGAAAACAGTTTTGGCGCAGCATTCATCGCCATGAGCGGGATCGTCAAGAGGGTGGACGGCTTTGCCATGCTGCCCAATTTTTCGTTCGGCCAGGCGATGACAAC
>LFTR01000163.1 GCA_001513425.1 Clostridiales bacterium DTU024 | reverse complement strand
TACTGCCGCACTGAGCGCACCGATGTGTACCGGGCAAATCCGGGTGCCGGCGCATATATGATTTGACAGTATTCGGCGAGAGCCGGAGCGTAGCTGCAATAGCTGACGCCCCACACCCTTTGAGCCGCATATCCGTGATTGCGTTTATATCTGACTGTTTAATGGCAATCCTCCTTTTCTCACCGATTCAGCGTCGGCGCATGGTCAGAAGCCGCTCCATTACATCATCCTGTGGATTGTTGCCGCTATAGTCCATCGAACAATTGTCACGGACGACTGCGTAGATTTGATTCCACAGGGCGTTAGCGTGCTTGGAATACTCACGTGCCATGGAAACATAAGGAGAGGCAATCGCAGATCCGGTAGTTGGATGTTTGGCAAGAAAGCCGTACTGTGAGATTGCCTCTTCGCACTGGATCCACCGGGAGGCGGTCATTGCATATTGCTCCAAATTTTGCTGGGTGACCAGATGTTCGCAATGATATTTTTGCAGCCAAACCCAGGTCGTTTCATAAACATTCTTTGCTGCGAGTTCTAAACCGCTCTTCTGAGTGGAACCGAGGAATTCATGCGGCGGCGGCATTTCTGAACCTTTCAATTCCGCGGGCTGCGGAAGCTGTACTGTAGTGAGCCGCGATTTATTAACGCCGCCTTCCAGTACTTTGTCTGCCAGCGGCTTCTTTGGTCTGCCGCC
>LFTR01000137.1 GCA_001513425.1 Clostridiales bacterium DTU024 | reverse complement strand
AGGAGGTACGCGCCGTCCCTGGCCCGCACAGAGGCGGCATTTTTCAGCCGATCAGAAATATGGTGACCTCTAAAAACGCCGTTTTTTGCACCCATTAGGGAGTAGAGCTCATTTTTTGAGATAACATCTATGTAAACTCTTGAAAAATGATGGTATTTCGTCACCTTTCCCCCTTTGGCACCCTGTTTCCCTGGATTTGGACATAGTTATCCTGTGACAAGCTGTTTTCGGCTCAGGATCTCATACCTGCACAGATTATAAAGCAGGTTGGTCAGCCCGATGTTGAACGTCGCCCGTGCGATTCCGATGCTGCGTACAGTGACCCCGCGCATGGTGCCGGTCATATAACCGAATACATGCTCAATGCGCACCCTTATCCTGGATTTCCTTTTGTTCTCTGCCTTCTGTGCCTCGCTTAACGGCTTGTTGCGGTATCCTTTTTCGTGGATCTGGTTCTCTATTCCTTCGGGGAGCTGCTTAGCTATGGGTTCACCGGAATACGCGCTGTCCGCATACAGCACTTTGTCCTTTTCGTCCAACAACTCTATCAATGCCTGGCTGTCGTGTACCGCAGCATCTGTCACGGCATAGTGGGTGATTAGTTTGCTCTCCGCATCCGCCTTGACGTGATCCTTGTATCCGTAATGCCGTTCATTATTCTTCTTCGTCCAGCGGGCATTGATGTCTTTTTGACGCAGCTTGTGAATGTTCTCAGGCTTCTCCCACTCCTCAGGGGTCTTTCCTTCTTTGATCTGTTGGTTTTCAGCCCGTGTGTTCCGCTGCCGGGGCGCTTCCACAAACGTCGCATCCACAATTGTCCCTTTGTGAGATATGACACCCCTTTGCTCCAGCTGACGGCTGAAGCAACTGAACAACTCCTCCATCACGCCGGCTTTCACAAGCGTATCGCGGAATAGCCAGATCGTCTTCGCGTCCGGTACCAGATCCCCCAACGACAGTCCCAGAAACCGTCTGAATGTCATCCGGTCATTAATCTGGAACTCCGCCTGGTCGTCCGAAATGTTGAACAGTCGCTGAAGAATCAGTGTTTTGAATAGCAGCAGGTAACTGTAAGGCGGACGCCCTCCCGCGTTTTTATGCTCCTTCATAAACACACGGTTCAGCGTATTTTCAAATATCCGCCACTCCATGACACTATCCAGTTTCTCCAGCTGATCCCCGAGCTTGCTGAGTTTCCTCAGACAATTGTTCTCATCAAAAAATCCTATCTGTTTCATGCCTCGATTTTACCATGATTTCGCCCTTTTTGCTTGAGTTTTTAGAGGTGACCATATGAAAGACACACGCTTGAGTCTGTAAGCGAAGCGCGATCGCAATCAACTGCCCTTCCCT
>LFTR01000101.1:688-987 GCA_001513425.1 Clostridiales bacterium DTU024 | reverse complement strand
GTGGGCGCGCTGCTGCTTAACGATGCGGTCTCCGGCATTCAGGAGGCAGCCGCGCAGGGGCAAAAAATATTGCTTTACAGCGCGGGTGCGGCGCTGGTGATCTCTACGCTGCTGTCCGTATGGTTGTCGCTGAGTTTCACCAGGCCAATCAGCCGCATGAAGGCTACGGCTCAAAAGTTATCCGACGGGGACTATACGGCAAAAACGAACCTTGTCCGGCAGGACGAGATCGGGCAGCTTGCCGGTTCGATCGACACACTCAGCGGCAGGCTGAGTGAGGCACAGGAAAAGAGCCGACG
>LFTR01000101.1:0-640 GCA_001513425.1 Clostridiales bacterium DTU024 | reverse complement strand
ATTCAGGACGGAATCGTGACGGACCCTGATTTGGTAAAAGAGTATGTGCATCAAATGCTTATAGAAACGCAGGGACTTCACCGCCTGGTAAACGACCTGATGGAGCTGGCGCGTTTGCAAAACACGGATTTCCCGATTGAAAACGCACCGCTTAACCTTCAGGACGTTCTCATGGATGCCTTACGCAGCGCCGAGAGACTGGCGCAAGCTAAATCCATCAGCATCGAAAAGCCCTCCAAGGCGATAGCTGTTGCGTTTCAAGGCGATTACGCGAGGCTAAAGCAAATGTTGCTGATCGTGCTGGACAACGCCGTAAAGTTCTCACCACCCAAGACCACCCTGCGCGTTGATATGAATGAACACAGCATCACCATACGGGACGAAGGCTGCGGCATTCCCAAAGAAGATTTGCCCTTCATCTTCGACCGCTTCCACAAATCCAGGACCGAAGAGAACCGCCAGGGCAGCGGCTTGGGATTGGCCATCGCCCGAGGGATAGCCGAACGTCACGGTATCCGGATTGCCATTGACAGCCGGGAAAAACGGGGCACCACCGTGCGCTTTCAATGGGGACAATTGGTTTCATCTGAAAATGAGACTGTCTAAATGCCCTTGATATTCCTCGGGAGCGCGCGTACAA
>LFTR01000082.1 GCA_001513425.1 Clostridiales bacterium DTU024 | reverse complement strand
TGCTTGTAACCTATATTCCCCGCGCTTTGCCCGCGCTGACCAGCGAAAAAATAAGGCTCAGCCCCTATTGGGAAAAATTCCTGGGCCTCATTCCGTATACCGCTATCGCGGCGCTGGTATTCCCCGGCATCCTGTCGGTGGACCACGTGCGCCCCGCTGTCGGAATTGCGGGCGGTATCACCGCCGTTGCAGCCGCGTGGTTCAAGCTTCCGGTGTTTGCCGTTGTCGCCCTGTCGGTGGCGGCGGAACTTTTGATTTACTTGGTAGTATAGTCATCGGATGCCGATGCGCATCGATAAGCAGGCTGCTGTTCGAAGCCATTTTAGTGGCTGCGACAAGGGATGATTTAGTCTAATCGCGGCGACGGCGCAGAAGGATCAGGCGCGCCAGTTGCAGCACCGCGCCCACGGCGCTGGCCACGTAGGTCATGGCGGCGGCGGAAAGCACACGGCGTACGCCCTGCTCTTCCTGCGCCGACTGGATAATGCCGCTTGTTTGCAGCATCGCGATGGCACGCTTGGACGCGTTGAACTCCACCGGAAGGGTGATAAGTGTAAACACTACCACCGCGCCAAAGAGGACAATGCCCGCCACCTGCAGTATTTCAAGGGACATGATCAGCCCCAGGATAAAAATGGGGACACTTAGGGAAGATCCGATATTGACAAAGGGGACGACTGCCGTACGCAAATTGAGCATGGCATAGCCGTCCTTCTT
>LFTR01000010.1:7676-39685 GCA_001513425.1 Clostridiales bacterium DTU024 | reverse complement strand
CTGCATTTCTCTAGGTTGTTTCTACTCCTTTACTACTGTGGAGTTTACTCTGGGAATTAACCAATTGTGAACAGGAGCCGGTTGCCGGGCTGCGTGCGCCGCATGAATGCCGCGGAGCTGCGCTGCGCAATGCAAATATGCCATAAAAGCAAAGTCTGATCGGGATCTTTTGCCCGGCACGCGTGTCAGGACAATAAAGAAACCTGCAATGTGTAGGTACTATCTACACTCTGCAGGTTTTTTGGTCTGGGTGGAGAGAATTGAACTCTCGGCCTCTTGAACCCCATTCAAGCACGCTACCAAGCTGCGCTACACCCAGAAATACCACTTGACACGCAAAAAGTATACTATCGGCATTTGCCGCATTTGTCAAGCGCAATTTTTGATATCCGCTGTAAGTATTGGCGCATTTTGGATAGCGGCGTCTGCAAGTTGACTTTGTGGGCGCAAAGCGTCTAAAATATGGACAACACACTGAAAGGCGGCTGCGGAATGATTGTTGCGAAATTTGGCGGTTCCTCTCTGGCGGATGCCGAACAATTCCAAAAAGTAGGCGCTATCATCCACGCAGATAATGAAAGGCGATACGTTGTACCCAGCGCGCCGGGCCGGCAGCATGAGAATGATGACAAAGTCACGGATCTGCTGCTTAGCTGCCATGAAAATGTCCTCAGCGGTACGTCTTGCGCCGCGCTGCTTGACCGCGTGCGTTCACGCTTTCTTAAAATTGCCGATGATTTGAACATCAACTCCGATTTATTGGTAAAGGAAATGGATGAAGCTCAGCGGCACATCAAAATGGGTGCCAGCCGCGCCTACACCGCCAGCAGGGGCGAGTATCTAAACGGCCTTTTGTTGTCGCAATGGCTGCAGATGCCGTTTGTGGATGCCGCGCGTGTTATACGTTTTTTTAGGGATGGGCGTCTCAACCATCCCGAAACCAACCGTTTGATCCAGGAAATTATCGCGCCTTTGGGAAGCGCCGTGGTCCCCGGCTTTTATGGGGCGGATGAAGACGGCAGTATTCACGTGTTTTCGCGCGGCGGCAGCGATGTGAGCGGTGCTTTGTTGGCGCACGGCGTCAATGCGGATGTCTACGAAAACTGGACGGACGTGTCGGGTTTCCGCACCGCGGACCCGCGTATCGTGCCGGATGCCAAGTACATCCAGGATATGACTTATCGGGAGCTTCGCGAATTGTCCTATATGGGGGCGACGGTGCTGCATGAAGACGCCGTATTTCCCGTGCGCCTTGCCGGCATCCCCACCCGCTTGCGTAACACCAATGACCCCCTGCACCCGGGCACCATGATCCATTACAGCCCCATCAGAAACGGCGTCACCCCTATCGTAACGGGCATAGCGGGACGCAAAGGTTTTTCCAGTATCTTGATTGAAAAAGACCAAATGAACAGTGAGATCGGATTTGGCCAAAGAGTGCTGAGGATACTGGAAGAGCATGGCATAAACTTTGAACATATGCCAACCGGCATTGACGCGATGTCCGTCATCTTGACTTCATCTTCGCTTGCACCCAGCCGCGAAAAAATCCTGGCCGAGATCGACCGCGCTGTCAAGCCCGATCATCTAAGCGTGCGGGACAATTTGGCCATGGTGGCTACCGTTGGTTCCGGCATAACCAAGCAATACGCTACAGCTGCCCGGCTTTTCACCGCCATTGCCGAACAGGGTATCGGAATCAAAACAATGCTGATGGCGCCCAGCGAGCTTAGCATATTGATTGGCGTGGAAGAAAAGCATCTTAACACAGCAATCACCGCCTTGTATGATGCATTCATCAGGACATGATACGGATGCAAGAAACGCGCCTTGTTACTCGTTGTCTGAAGTGAAAACAGCAAGGAGGTACATGTATGAAAAAAATACTATCGCTGCTGATGGCGTTTCTCGTGATTGCCACCCTCTCCCCCGTCCTGGCACAAAGCGGAGTTGCCCCTGAGCGGCTGACAAGCCTCGTCCATAACGCGCCTAATACAGGCATTATGCTGCCCGCGCAGTTTGATCCAAACCAAACGACTTACCTATTGACCGTAGCTGACTGGGTATCGCGCATTCGTTTCACTCCCTATGCGGCGTCGCCGACATCGGTCGTGACCGTCAACGGCCAAGTTGTAGCCAGCGGTCAGGAATCGCAGATCATTCAAATGACCAACGAACCACAAGCCGCGGCCATTACGGTGACAGCTTACGGCGCCGGCGGCGTTCTGACAGGGCAAACCACTTATACCGTATACTTGCAACGGCGGCCCAGTGAGCGGCGCACGCGCGTATCGGCGGGCTACATCACCGAAATCAGTATCAAAGACAACGTGTCTGTCATTTCAGCCGACTTGATTACACTCAACTACCAGCCCTTTTCCAATATAAGCAGTTTCTTCAATGATTCAAACTACATATATCGCAACTATCAGGCTGCCGACAGTTGCCTGTACTACTTTGGCACCCTCAACAATCCCGTGCGCGCTAAAAATGCGCAGGAATTTATCAACAGCTATCAATTGGGTGGCAGCACACTATACTACCTTGTTTATATCGAAGATAAAATTGTTGCCGTCTTGCCGTATGACGCAGGCTGACGCCCGAAAACACAGAAAGCTTTGCGACATCGTGATAAAGGACCGTGAATTCTACAAGACCATCCTAAAGCTGTCGCTCCCGACAGCTTTTCAAACGCTCATGAGTCTGTTGGTGGTTATGACGGACAACGTAATGGTCAGCCGCGTGGAAACCGAAGGGCTCGCGCTTGCCGCAGTATCCCAGTCAAACAGCATCACCAATTTCGTCAATGCATCACTGACCCGTCTGGCAGGCGGCTCTATCGTTCTGATATCCCAATACGGGGGCAAAAAGAACCTGGCGCGAATACGCCCAATTGCGCGGTGATTTTCGTGCGATGATGAACATGATCTGCGGCTGGCTGATCGCGCTGGCCGCAGCCGCCTTCAGCGCGTTTGTATTCCACGCACCCCTGCGCATCGTCTATTTCATGACGCGCATTGACCAGTGTTTTAAATGGCTTATCGCCTTTTTGGGGCTCCGGGGAGACAAGTGGATACACAACGACCAGAGGGGAGAAAATCGCATGAATCCTGTTATCCTTTACGCGGACGGTCTGCCGGTGGAACTCAAGTCTTTCCATGACCTAAGTTTCCTTGGGGGCTACGGACGCGTATTCCGCGTATTTGACCAAATGATCTCGGGCACGCTTGCCTTTGGCATCCAAAACGATAAGGGACGGTATTTCCTCAAATACGCAGGCGCGCCCGTGGTCAACTACCTGGGCAATCCCGATGATGCCATCGACAGATTGAAAAACGCAGCATACCTCTACGAAACACTGTCACATCCCCTATTGCCAAACCTCGCGGACAAAGCCGAAACGGAGCACGGATTTCTGCTGGTGTTCCCCTGGATCGACGGATATCCACTGGGTCCCTTGACCGATAACTATCAGCAAATGCGAAAACTGCCCGTATCGGACCGTCTTCGCATGCTGGACAGCTTCTTTTCGTTTCACGTCCTGGTGTCCCTAAACGATTATATTGCGGCGGGGTTGACGGATAATCACTTGACCATCGACTACGGCGACAATACACTGTATTTAAACAGTATCGACGATTATGCCAAAATGCCCGTGATGAACGTACGCGGACGACTTCCCGGGTCACCGTGGTATTTGGCGCCGGAATGCTACCATACCGCCGCTTCCTTGGACGAAAGGGTCACCATTTACGCCATGGGAGCTGCCGCTCTCACCTTCTTGGGCAACAGACAAAATCCCGCGCTATCTTCGTGGGAATCAAGCCCGGCGTTATTCCACATCACTATGAAGGCATTGGCGGAAGATCCGCAAAGGCGCTTCCCGTCAACCGAAGCCTTCCTCACCGCTTGGCGGCAAGGCATTTTTGACACGCCCTTCATCTGACAAATCCGTCATCCACCGTCAGAACGCAATCGGGTTTTGCGCCCTTTAGGTCCTTCATATCTGTGCAGGTAATCAGCGTCTGCACATTTCTTATCTGCAAAATAAGCATGGAACGTCTGCCAATATCCAATTCACTCAGCACATCATCCAGAAGCAGCAAAGGCGGCTCATTTTGCATATCGGTCAGGATGTCCATTTCCGAGAGCCTCAGCGCCAGCGCCGCTGTACGCATCTGCCCCTGCGACCCCTGCGCCTTGATTTCATGGCCTTTAAGGAAAATGTCCAAGTCATCGCGGTGGGGGCCACAGGATGTTGACAGGCGCCGCAGATCGTCATCGCGCGATTGCCGAAGCAAACGCGCCAGCTCCTCTTGGGGTTCCATGCTCTGGCCCAACTGACTGGACAACCTCACAGTCAGTATTTCGTGTTCGCGGCTGCTAATGGCCGCGTAATGCTTTTTCACCAAGGCATTGAGCTTTATTGCCGTCTGCTGGCGTAAGCGGACGATGGGAACACACGCGGCGGCCAGTTGCTCATCCCACACATCCAACTGCCTGCGGCTTTCCCCTCTGGCGATGGCTTTGAGCAAAGCGTTGCGCTGCTTTAGTACACTCAAATATGTTTGAATGGCATAAAAATAGGCAGGCTGGCACTGAGACAATAACATGTCAAGATACCGCCTGCGGTTTGCGGGGCCTCCCTTGATGATCTCCAGATCCTCTGGGGAAAACATGACACAGGTCATATGCCCCATCAGTTCGCCGATGCGGCCAACGATTTTTCCGTTGACATAAATCATCTTTTTGCTGCGCTGCTTAGCGTACAGCCGCACTCCCACCTCGTCCGTGCCCATGTTTGTTTCCACTTTGGCATGGACCGCGCAAGTTTCGGCGCCTTCTCTGATCATGTCCCGATCATTGGACGTGCGGTGGCTCCTGCCCAGGCAACACAAATGAATGGCTTCCAGCAAATTGGTTTTGCCAGCGCCATTTTCGCCCACAAATACGGTGACGCCGGACGGAGGCGTCAGGGATAATTGTTGATAAGACCTGAAATCATGCAGGCGCAGACGCTTTAACACCATTATTTGTGATACCTCTCCCCGGCGTTGATCTTGCAGGCACGATAGATTTGTTCCAGCAGCATAACACGCGCCAGCTGATGCGGAAATGTCATGGGCGAAAAGGAGAGACGTCCATCCGCGCGGGACAGTATATTGCTGCCGATCCCATTGGAGCCGCCAACAACAAAAACGTGTCGCCGCCCTGAGTTTTTCACGCAAAGCAGGCTTTCCGCGAACGCTTCACTGCTAAACGTTGCGCCGTCAATGCACAACGCGATCACTTCGTCATCTTTGCGAATGCGGCTAAGCACTGCTTCGCCCTCTTTGAGGGCAATCAGTTCCAGGGCCCTATCCCCTGCTTTGGCAGGCTCCGGCCGGTCGGCCACTTCATCCGCAGCGATTTTGTCGTACCGCCCGATGCGTTTAATGTATTCCTGGGCGGCATCGCGCCAATACTTTTCCTTCAGCCGACCGACCGCGATAATTGCAATCGGCATCAGTTGTTCCCCAGCAGCGGCAACACGTGTGACAGATCAAATAGCACGCCGTCACAAAAAGAAGCGAATTCCTCGCTGTATGGGACAAGGTCGGGTACCATATAGGTCCGCATACCGGCGGCATGACCTGCCCGCAAGCCGTTGGGGGAATCCTCCAAAACAAGGCATTTGTGCGGTGACACGCATAGCTTTTTTGCTGCCAACAGGTACATGTCCGGCGCGGGTTTGGAGGCGGCGCCATCGCTGCCGGTGACGAGCGCGTCAAACGCGCCACATAGGCCGGTCTGCTTAAGGAACTGATGAACGCGCGTTTCATGAGTGGATGAGCACAGCCCCGTTTTGACACTTCTGTCTGACAACTCACACAGCAATTCCCGCGCGTAAGGTTTCACACCAGGCGCCTGTGCAGTGGTGTAATTAAGGAACCATTCATCGTAGTTGTGCCAGAAACGCTGACTATCAAAGTCGGGATAGTGTTTGCGATAAATGGCGTCGTCATTTTCACGCCGGACGCCCAGCGTAAGTATCACCACGTCCACATCTATACTAAGGCCCTGTTCCCGCCCCGCATAAATGCTGGCTTGCAATCCCAGTTTTTCTGTATCCAGGAGCAACCCATCCATGTCGAATATGACAGCATCAAATAACATACAGTCCCCACTTTCTAAAATCCAAGTATATCGGAAGGCTGCTCAAAGCGCAACAAAGCCGGAGCGTAACGCCCCGGCTTCGTTGGTTATACGATCAAACCACCATGGTGCCGTTTTGCTGATTAAAGGAAGTAGGGTCGCTTTTGAGCTGCCTTGCCTGGCGGGCTTCAAAGAATTTTTTCGCCACTTGCGGGAAGGACGCGTAGGACAATACGTCCTCGTCCTGCTGGATATACTCCGCGATGTCCTTGCGGAAACCCTCCAATTGCGGCGCGATATCATCCGCGGGACGCCCGGTGATGATGGGTTCGTCTCCCAATATCTGCCTTTGCACTGCTTTGTTGATGGGGGCGGGCAGACGGCCATATTCTCCACGCAGCAACGCTTTGCTCTCGTTGGGAACCATCTTGTAGCGCTCACCGGTGATAACGTTCATGACCGCCTGTGTTCCCACTATTTGACTTGTGGGTGTCACGAGCGGCGGAAAACCAAAATCCTCGCGAACGCTGGGGATCTCCTGGAGCACGTCGTTAAACTTATCCATCTTACCGGCTTGCTTCAATTGCCCGATCAGGTTGGACAGCATGCCGCCCGGCACCTGATATCGCAGAGTGTTAACATCTACTGCCAACACACGCTGCGCATCGCGCGAGCCATCTTTGTTCATACGCTCCGCCACAGGCTTAAAAAATTCCGCCGCCTGTGTCAGGAGTACCAAGTCAAGACCGGTATCATACTGGGTACCGTTGAGGGTCGCCACAAGCGACTCTGTAACCGGCTGCGCCGTGCCGCCACCCAGCGGGGACAGGGCGGTGTCCACCACGTCTGCGCCCGCTTCAATGGCCTTCAAAAGCGTCATATCCCCCGTGCCGGTCGTATTGTGGGTGTGCACCACAATGGGCACCTTAACGGCGGCTTTCAATTTCTTCACCAGAGAATAGGCGGGATATGGCAGCAGTAGATTCGCCATGTCCTTTATGCAGATGATGTCAGCGCCCATGGCTTCATAGTCCCTGGCCAACTGAACAAAGTAATCCTCGGTATGTACCGGGGAAATCGTATAGCACATCGCAAGTTCGGCGATACCGCCATATTTGATGGTCGCTTTCGCCGCCACTTCCATGTTCCGCACGTCGTTGAGCGCGTCAAAAATGCGGATAATATCAATACCATTGTCGATGGATTTCTTTACGAAATAGTCTACCGTATCGTCCGCGTAATGCTTGTAGCCAAGAATGTTTTGGCCGCGCAACAGCATTTGCAGTTTCGTATTGGGCAACGCTTTGCGCAAAGCGCGCAGACGATCCCAGGGATCTTCGTTAAGGAACCTCAGGCACGAGTCAAACGTCGCGCCGCCCCAGCATTCCAAGGAGTAATATCCAATTTTGTCCAGCACTTCGCAGGCGGGCAGCATATCTTCCAGCCGCATGCGGGTGGCCGCCTGCGACTGGTGTGCGTCACGAAGGATGGTATCGGTAATGCCAACTTTTGCCATTTTGCGTCTCCTTTGTTACTGAATAACAACCAACGGTTCACCGGAGTTGACGGAAGCGCCGGTAATCGCGAGTACTTGAGCGACCGTCCCTTCCTTGGTGGCGACGATTTCGTTTTCCATCTTCATTGCCTCCAAAATGAGGAGGACTGCGCCGTATTTGACGTGATCGCCCACCGAGACGTTTACTTTCATGATGGTGCCCGGCATAGGCGCAACGATTTTCTCACCGCTGAGGGCAGCCGCCTCGGGCGTCGCTGCGGGCACGGGAACGGCCGCAGGTGCTGCGGGTGCGGCGGGTGCCGCTGTCTGGGGCGCCGGGGGTGCAAATGATTGGGGCGCGCCTGCGCCCACTTCTTCTACCTCCACGTCATAGGAGGCACCATTGACTACTACGTTAAATTTCCGCATGGGGATTTCTCCTTCCAAAAATGTATCAAGAATCAGGTTTCAGCGCAGCCGAGGGCCGGCGCGACGGATACGGCGGACGACAAAGCCGGTGGATTTGCCTTCCTCCATCATCACGGCGCTTATCGCCGCCGTAATGGCAGCCACAAGTGGACCATCCGTCCGGACCGCCGGGGAAGCTTCAGGCGCGGCATGCGGGGTTTCCACTCGGGAGACCTCCTGAGCCGCCTTCTTTTTCTTCTGCTGAAGATGCCTCACCAGAAAAAACACAACGGCAACAAAGATAAGCCATACGATTACGCTGGAGAATTCTCCGCCTGCCGTTTCCACAACTGTGTTTATGTTGTCAGTCATTTTTGCCTGCCTTTCGTCACAGCGGCATGTTGCCGTGTTCGCGGGCGGGTGCTTCATCCTGCTTGGAACATAAAAGTTCCATCGCCGCAATGATGTGTTTGCGGGTTTCTATGGGATCGATGACATCGTCCGCAAGCCCAAGGGAAGCAATGGCCAAACCGTCTGCACTAAGCGCGTATTTCTCTTCCAATGAGGCGCGGTCCTCGTCCTTCAGTCTATCCGCCGCGAATGTTTGTACTGCTGCCTCGCGCGTCAGCGGGGCGATCATGGCGGAGGGCCAGGCAAAGGCAATATCCGCCGCGCCTCTTCCGCCCATGGCTACGTACGCCGCACCAATAGCATTGCCGACAAATACGGTTATTTTGGCCGTAGTTGCTTCGGCATAGGCGTAGTTGAGCTGAGCCGCGGAACGCATTAGCGCCGCCTGATCAGAAAATTGCGGGACGGTCAAACCCGCGGAATTGACCAGACTGACTACAGGCAAGCCGTAACAGTCGCAAAGGCGCACCAGTCGCGCCGCTTTTTGACACGAAGGCGCGTCAAGCCTGCCCGCGTCCCTGTTGGGTTCGCCGGCAATGATGCCGCACGGCTGACCGCCCACCCGTGCAAGGAATGTGCGCAAACCCATGCCAAAATCAGTATATAATTCCAAAGTCGCATTTTGATCCGCCACATCTTGAGCCAGTGCCAGGCCGTCGCCGGCGTCAGGAGCCACCAAGCGGTTGAGATCATCGCCATTATGCATGGGCGCCGATTCTCTATTGGAAGATGGCAGATATGCCAGAACGCTTTTGACAAGCCGCGTCGACTGCGCGTCATCCTTGGCTACAAGCGCTACTGCGCCCTGATGCGCCAATACACTCGCGCCGCCCAACTCTTCCGGCTGGAGGGTCGTGCCTGCAGTGGCGTTCATCACAAGCGGCGAGACGGGCATGAGCAGCGTTGTTTTCTCCACTGCGATCGCCACATCTGACAGCAGCGCGAAATTTGCGGCGACGCCAAAGCACGGGCCGGCTGTCACGGTGATGAGGGGGGTGACTCCCGATAATCTGCTCATACAGGAAAACACCGCCGCGTAAGCCGTAAGGGTGCGTGCGTCCTCCTGCACGCTGAAGCCTTCAGCGTCGGCAAAGATGACCACCGGGGCGCCGGTCTTTTTTGCTCGGCTAAGAAGATTCAGCATTTTGTCCGCCTGAGCGGCATTCATGGCCGCGCCTTTTAAGGTAATATCCTGCGCAATGATATAAACAGGCCTCTCATCGACAAGGCCGTAACCTGTGACAACGCCGGTGTCTCTTTTGAGCGCTTCCGTTTCGACGAATGAACCCGCATCCACCAGTTCGGAAACGCGCTCGCGCGCAGTCTTGCTGCCTCGTGTGTGCTGTGTTTTCGTCTTTTCAGCGTCACCTTGCAGCAGCGCGTCTTTGCGGTCAAGAACGGCCTGCAGCTGCTCGTTTTGTGTCATCAAGATTCCCCCTAATTACATTGATATTGACATTAGATCATCCAAAATAACTCGCTATTGTAGCGTAATCTAAAAGCAAGCTTGCGTCAAGTGATTTGGACAAATTTACTATATCCGCCGTTATTTCAGCAACCTTTTTAGGCTAATGGAAGCAGCGTAAACGGCGTTCTTCTTTTCGCCGCCGAGAATGATCGTTTCCATCGCCGATCGCATGGAGGCGCCCTTCACTATTTGATCGAGCAATCTCGCTTCCAGGCCGACATCCACTTTGGAATCTTCCGGTGCCGGCACGAAGGGAGACACATCAAGTGCGACACAATATTCGCCCTTCTCGGTCTTTTCATTGTCGCGCAGGTTCACAAGGATGTCTTCAGCACTTCCCCGCAACGTCTTTTCGTGCAGCTTTGTCAAGTCGCATGAAACGACCGCCTGCGCGTGCGGGAACACCCCTGTGATGCTTTCCATCAACGCGATGACGCGGTGAGGAGACTCATACAGCACTGCGGTCTGAGCCTTCCCGGCCATACTCCGCAGTTTTTCTTCCCGCGCTTTTTTTGCGCGCGGGAGAAAACCAAAGAATGTAGATTCTTGGTTAGCAAATCCCGAAATGGACAATATCGCAGCGACGGCGTTGGCTCCCGGTATGGGGATCACGATAACGCCCCTTTGTGCCGCCTCGCGAACCAGAAAAGCGCCGGGATCGGAAACACCCGGCGTTCCGGCATCCGTTACAAGCGCTGCGTCAATATTGTCCGCCGTCATTCTATCCACTATCTGCACACTCTTTTCGCGCTCATTGTGCTCATGATAGCTGACGCAGCGCGTGCTGATGCCCAAATGATTGAGCAGCTTGCGCGTCACGCGCGTATCCTCCGCCGCTATCAGGGGCACCTTGCGCAACACTTCAATAGCGCGCAATGATATATCCTTCAGATTACCGATGGGGGTCGCAACGACATAAAGCATACTGCCTCACAATCTCTCCGCCACGCGAAGCTTGGCACTGCGCGCACGGGGATTTTGCAGCACGTCTGTTTGGGCAGGCGCGATAGCGCCGCCTCCCAGGATGCGCGCGATAGGGGTTTTCCCGCAAGTGCAAATAGGCGCTTTGGGCGGGCAAATGCAGGGGTTTTTCATTGTCTGAAATGCCCGTTTGACCACCCGGTCTTCAATGGAATGAAATGTGATAACGCAAAGGCGCGCACCGGGAATCATCAGATCCATCCAATCGTCCAAAGCTTGCCTTAGCGGGGTGATTTCAGCGTTGACCAGGATGCGCACCGCCTGGAAGGCGCGCCTTGCCGGGTGCGCAGTATCTTTTCGTCGCACGGCCTTGGGGATGGCGGCGTCCACCACTTCCACCAAGTCTCCCGTCGTAAGCAGCGGGTACTTCTGCCTTCTCTCTACCAACACTTTTGCAATGCGTGCCGCCCACTTCTCATCACTGAAATCATACAGCGCCTGCGTCAATTCCCTTTCGCTGATACGATTCAATAACTCTGCAGCAGTCTCGCCTTGGGAGGTATCCATTCGCATATCAAGCGGCGCATCCTCATGATAGCTGAAACCTCGCTCCTTAGTATCCAGCTGATGGGAAGATACGCCCAAATCAAGTAATCCTCCGCTGAGTTTGGTGCCTGAAGGCAACAAGTCCTTAACATCATGAAAATTGCCATGAATGGCGCGAAAGTTCTTGTGATCCTTAAGACGCTCTCCGGTCGCCGCAATGGCATCGGGGTCGCGGTCGATACCGTAGAGTATGCCGCTGCCTTTCATCAGCCCCAAAATGGCTTCGCTGTGCCCTCCCCCGCCCAACGTGCCATCGGCGTACACTCTTTGGGGCTCTATTCGCAGCCAAAGGAAGACTTCTTCAACCATCACCGGAATATGATGGAACCCGGGCGGCTGCGTGGTCATACGGTCAAACCCGTGATGCGGTGGCGCAGCGTTTCGAGCATGGTTTTGTTCTTTTCCAGTCTGTCCCGTTCGGTTTGCACCAGTTGATCAGGTGCCTTGGACAGGAAACCCTCGTTGGTGAGCCTGCTTTCGCCCCGCGCGATTTCATTTGCGAGGTTTTCCTCTTCCTTCTTCAAGCGAGCGATCTCCTTCTCCATATCTACCAAATCGCCAAGCGGAATGAGTACTTCACTGTTTGGCAAAACGGCGCTGACCACTTTGTCGGTAAAGCTTTCGTCATTGGACAGCATTTGCAGATGCGATACACCGGCAAGCCGCAGGAAGTAGGGTTCGGCACGCAGCAATGTTTCGTGCCAGCCACTCTGGGGGCGCAGCAGCAAGCGCGCCTTGCGGCCCGCCTGAACTTTCAATTCCGCCCGCAGATTGCGCACGGCACGGATAACGTCCATAACGCCCGCCATCTTTTCAGCTTCCGCTTCAAACATGAGATCCGCGCGGTATTCGGGCCATGGGGCGAGCATGCAAGAATTATCTTCATGCCGGGGCAACAGGCTGTAGACGGTCTCAGTCAAAAATGGCATGAAAGGATGAAGCAGCCGCACCAAGGCACTAAGAACATACTGCAGCACGGCGCGTACAGCGGCCTGGCGCTCCAAATCATCCCCAAACAGATCTGACTTGGCCAATTCAATGTACCAGTCACAGAAATCATTCCAAGCGAACTCGTAGATGCGCTGTGCAGCCAAGCCATGGTCACACCGTTCCAAATACTCCGACACATCACTTATGGCTTTCTCGGTTTGTGTCAGTATCCATTTATCAGCGCTTTCCAGAGTCTTCCCGTCAAGTTCTTCTTGACCGTCAAGGTTCATGAGAACGAAGCGCGCCGCGTTCCACACTTTATTGGCAAAATTGCGGGCCGCTTCGATTTTTTCTTTCGAGAATCGTGTGTCGTTGCCCGGACTGATGCCCATGCACAGTGAGAACCGCAGCGCGTCCGCGCCATACTCGTCAATGATTTCGAGCGGGTCAATGCCATTGCCCAAGGATTTGGACATTTTGCGTCCCTGCGCGTCACGCACCAGGCCGTGGATGAGCACTGTATCAAACGGCGGTTTTCCCGTGTAGGCGATGCCGCTGAAAATCATACGCGCCACCCAAAAGAAGATGATGTCATACCCTGTTACCAAAGTACTATTGGGATAGAAATACTTGTAATCGCTTGTTTCGTCCGGCCAGCCAAGCGTACTGAAAGGCCATAAAGCTGATGAAAACCACGTGTCAAGGACATCCTCATCCTGCCTGAGATCCGCGCTTGCGCAATGCGGGCAGATCGTCGGGTCGTCACGCGAGACTATGGTTTCGCCGCAAGTGCCGCAATACCACGCCGGGATGCGTTGCCCCCACCAGAGTTGCCGGCTGATGCACCAGTCGCGAATATTCTCCATCCAGTTAAAATAGACTTTCTCGAACCGTTCGGGCAAGAAGCGCGTTTCCCCTTCGCGCACAACTTTGATGGCAGGCTGTGCCAATGGTGACATACTGACAAACCACTGGCGGCTGATGAGCGGTTCCACCACCGTGCGGCAGCGATAACACGTGCCCACGTTGTGTGTGTAGTCTTCAACTTTGATGAGATAGCCGCCCTGTGTCAATTCCTCAACGATCTGTTTTCGGCAGGATTCCCGTGTCATGCCGGCGTACTTTTCGCCCGCATTCTCGCTCATGGTACCGTCATCATTGATGACGCGCAGAATGGGCAAATTGTGCCGTGCGGCGACTTCAAAGTCATTGGGATCATGCGCCGGGGTCATTTTGACGGCACCGGTACCAAAACCCTTGTCAACATAGGCGTCCGCCACAACGGGAATTTCGCGGCCTACCAGCGGCAGCAGAACGGTTTTTCCAACGAATTCGGCGTACCTCACATCCTCCGGGTTGACGGCAACGCCCGTGTCACCAAGCATGGTTTCCGGGCGCGTGGTCGCCACCACGATGCCGCCGTTCCCATCCTTTGCAGGGTAGCGAACATACCACAACTGGCTGGGTACTTCCTCATACTCCACTTCAGCATCAGATAAGGCTGTAAGGCAGTCCGGGCACCAATTAATAATGCGGTCACCCCTGTAGATGAGCCCCTGCTCATACAAACGTACGAACACTTCGCGCACCGCTTGGGAACAGCCTTCGTCCATCGTAAAGCGTTCGCGCGACCAATCGCAGCTTGCGCCCAGGCGACGCAGCTGCGTTGTAATTTGGCCGCCGTATTCGCTTTTCCATTCCCACGCTCTTTCCAGGAACTTCTCACGGCCGATCATCTCTTTAGTCAGACCCTCTTGCGCCATCTTCTCCACAATTTTGACCTCGGTAGCAATGGACGCATGGTCGGTGCCGGGCAGCCACAGCGTGGGTTCGCCTTTCATACGGTGATAGCGCGTAAGAGAATCCTGCAAGACGCAGTCCATCGCGTGGCCCATGTGCAGTTGTCCTGTTATGTTGGGCGGAGGCATAACGATCGTAAACGGCTTTTTGCTGTCGTCAATCCTGGGCGTAAACGCACCCGATTGTTCCCATTTTGCGTAGGTCCCCTGCTCAGTCCCCTGCGGGCTGTATGTTTTTTCCATACTGATGTCCGTCATAATGCCTCCTTGAAAAAAAATGATTGCCCCGTCCTTATGAAGGACGGAGCAATCCGTGGTACCACCTTGCTTCACGGCAAAATGCCGCCTCAAATGCTGTAACGAGCATGATACGGGCGTTTCCGCCAACCCTCACGGGCGACTTTCAGTGATTTGCTCCCGTATCCTCGCACCTGATAGATACTTCTCTGAGGGATCCGTCACTTACTCCTCCCGGTCACAGGGACCTGGACAAATATCCGTCTGAAAATCAGGCTTTTTTCGCTTCGTCAATGGTAATGACCTGACGACCGGCATACATGCCGCAATTCTTGCATACGCGATGCGCCAACTTCATTTGGTGGCACTGCGGGCAAGAAACGAGTGTCGGAAGGCTGAGTTTCCAGTGTGTGCGGCGCTTGCGGCCTCTCGACTTTGATACCTTTCCCTTTGGGACTGCCATGGTTACACCTCCTGATCCTTTTTCAGCAACTGCTGCAATGCCGCAAAAGGATTCTCACGATCGAGCTCTTCCCGGCTGGCATTCGCTTGTTCATTGTGTTCCCGTGATTCTCCGCTAAAGCCTTCGCATCCTTTTTTGCACAGAAAGCGCATGGGCATTTCGAGAATGGCGAGAGTCAGTGTTAAGTGGTTGAGTTCTACCTTGTACCCACTAAAACGCAGCTGATCTTCATCCTCTTCTTCCTCTTCCGCTTTGGGCGCGCGCCTGTTTTCATGCACCGCGGTTTCGCTCAGAGGGAGACGATAACTCCTCACAACTTCTTTGAGACAATTGGCGCAGTGGGCGTGGACAACAAACGCAACGCTGCCGCGTAAGAGAAGCGTGTCCCCCATCATCATGGCAGTTCCCTCAATGACGACCGGATCGTCAAACGTGAGGGTATCTCCCAACACTTGCTGAGGAGGGATGAATTCGTGATGGGTGAAAGGGTACTCCGTGCCCGGATCGCGCAAAGCACTTGAAACGTCAAGTAACATAGGCAACCCTCCCAACATGAACGAAAAACATTATACTGAGTTTCGCTTGCCTTGTCAAACCATTTTTATACATCCGGATCGGATTCATCAATGGCTCCGCCGCCCACGCTTGGGGGCAGCTGCTGAACCGTGCTGCGCACGGGTTTGTAATCCTTGTTGAGAGTGATGACCACATGCCGGTTGGGTTCTTCGCCTTCAGAGTGCGTTGCAACGCCATCGGTGTTCTGCAGGGCGCTATGCAAAATGCGGCGTTCGTAGGGGTTCATGGGTTCCAGCGATACCCGGCGCCCGGTCTTTTTGGCGCGGTTCGCCATGCGGTTTGCCAGACGGATGAGGGCCTCCTCACGTTTGGCGCGATACCCTTCAGAATCCAGCGTTACGCGCGTGTAGCCTTCCTTGCCTTTGTTGACCTGCAGCCCTGTCAAATACTGCAAAGCATCCAGCGTTTCACCGCGGCGACCGATGAGAATGCCCAGCACGTCACCTTGTATATTGACGCGTACGTTGCCCTCCTCGTCCTGTTTGGCATGGACGCTCACTTCCACACCCATCAAGCGGGTAATTTCCTGCAGGAATGCCTGCGCCTGGCCTTCCGGTGTGCCAGGATCCTGTTGAACCGCAGCTTCCACCGGTTCGGCAGGCGGCAGCGGTTTGGGTTCTTGCCTGCTATTCGCGGTCGCTTCCTGCAAAGGCCGGCTGACCTTTTCGTTTTTGGGCTGAGCAGCCTTTTTGGGCGCTTCGCTCAAAACGCGATCGCGCGGCTTTGTCTGCCGCACCACCGCGACAGGCGAAACTTCGTGAGCGATTTCGGGTTCATCGCGTTGGGTTCCCATCGCGTCCGCAAACAGCGCGCGCGTTTGGTCCCGGATGTTGTCTTCTTGCTTGAGAGACAGCCTGACTTTTGCCTCTCGGCTACCAAACAAACCGAACAGGCCTTTGCTGCCCTCACTCAAAATGGTGATGTCCACATCGCTGATGCTGGCTCCCAAATGAGCAAGACCCGCATTGATCGCTTCTTCAACGTTGCGTCCCACTGATTCATAGCTTTTCATCGTATCGTGTTCTCCCCAATCAACTGCACCTTTTCCTGATCTTTGCGGTCAAAATAGGCTGATATGCCAACGTTGGAAACGGAGGCGATCAGGTTGCTCGTCACCCAGTAAAGGGCAAAGCCCGCGTTGCTGGTCAAGCAGATGTAAACTGAAAAGACCGGGAAGAAGTACTTCATGAAATTCCCCATACCCGCTTGCTGGCCGGGTGCCGCGGCGCCTGCCGCAGGCTGCGCCATACCGGGGGTAAACTTAGTCATCAATACCTGTGTCAGACCTGCCAGCACCGGTAGGATCAACAGTCCATTATACTGGTTGAAAACGGAAATGTTGAAAAGGATGAAATTGAGGTTCGTCCAGCCCGGCATGGTCTGCAGTGCCGCCTGGTAAGCGGGCATACTGGACAGAGCGTTCTGGATAAACGGCATGGACGCTTTTAGGGCTTCCGCGCTGGAAAAATCGAGCACACCGGAAAAATCCGGCACATGTGCGGCGATATTCGCCAAAATGGTCTGCTTGGTTGGATCAGCCAGTCCTGCCCAAACGCTCTGCCATACATCCGCACCCAAGACCTGTAAACTGGCCAGGTTCGGTGCGATAGATGCAAAGAGCGAATCAGCCATCCAGAGGTTTTTCACCCACAGCCAGCCTTCGTATAAAGGAACATCACCGTTGAGAAAAACAAACACCTGATCGACCGTTTGATGGCTGGAAATCTGCCGCATGGCCGCAAACATCGCAAACAGGATCGGCATCTGGATAAGCAAGGGTAAACAGCCGGACAAAGGATTGTACTTTTCCTTTTTCATCAGTTCACTTTGCTTTTGCTGAAGTTTTGCTTTGTCGTTGGCGTACTTTTGCTGCAGCTTATTGATCTCCGGCTGTATCTGCTGCATTTTGCGCATGCCTTTGCGGTTTTTGATATCCAGCGGCAGCAGCAGTACGCGAATGAGAATGGTGAACAGCACAATGGCCCAACCATAGTTGCCTACGATACCAAATATCCCGCTGAGTATATTACTGAGAAAGTCCGTCACTTAATTAATCCCTCCTAATGACTGAATCTGGCAATTCTTTAACAGGATCATAACCGCCCTTGTGAAAGGGATTGCAGCGCAGGATGCGGCGCAGTCCCATCCATCCGCCCCGAAGGGCCCCCCATCTCTCGATAGCCACACGGGCATATTCCGAGCACGATGGAATGTACCGACAGCTGGGTGTTTTATGGGGACTGATGTTCTTCTGATAAAAACGAATAGCAGCTAATAACAGCCTTTTCACTGTGCGTCTTTCCAGAGGTTCAAGCGGCTCAAGAGACTGTTCATGTCGTGCTCAAGCTGATGATAGTCTGCCTGAGCGGCTGTGGGGCGCGCAGAAAAAACATAGAATCCGTTTTTGAGTTGAGGGATATTAAGCCGGAAGTTTTCCCTCAACCGACGCTTTACGCGGTTGCGTACAACGGCATTGCCAACTTTTTTGCTGACAGAAAAACCTGCCTGCAGCTTGCCCGCTCGCACGTAGGTGAGCGCCAGCCGCGCAGTGGAGACTCCTTTTCCCTTCCTGTATACATATTGAAAGTGGCCATTCTTCTTGATGCTGTAACTTTTCTGCATGCGTCTTCCGGGTGAGACTGTTGATTGGATAAGCTTAGAATGCCCGCCAACACTTGCCAAAGCCGGCAGCGAAGCGGGCAATTAAGCCATACCAAGAAGCGGGGACGGAAAATTAGGCGCTGAGCACCTTACGGCCGCGAGCGCGCCTTCTTGCAAGTACGCGGCGGCCATTCCTGGTAGACATACGGGCACGGAAACCATGCACCTTACTGCGCTGGCGCTTTTTGGGTTGATAGGTACGTAACATGGATAGACTCTCCTTTATCTGACGCTACGGCGTCTGCACGCATTGTATAAATGCGGAACACCCTTGGGCAACCGTTAGAGTATACTAAAACCCCAAAACTCTGTCAATACAAAAAACGAATGAACCGGGGCAACCCAAACAAGCTCAGCCGGGTGCGTTAACGGCCGACGCTGAATCTGCGGCACATCATAATCCATACTACGGTAAAAGCCGCGCCCGCGATTCGTCTTTGCATTCAAAAGTGCGTGTGATATAATCAATTGACTTCAGAGGAAAGGAAGTATGAAAGGAACAGTTATGTTCAATCAGTTTGTCAGACGCCTTAGCGATGTCTTTTCTAACCTGAGTACGCCTTTTACAGTGTTTGACGGGACGGGAACACTCTTGTTTGGCAATGTTACCAAAGAAGTACAACCTCCGCTCAATTTGCATAGCGGCGACATAACTACGTCGCAGGGCTTCCTCTTCCTGCGCGTAGACCTATATGACGGTATTATTTTGATGACACCGGCTTCGGATTTTGGCGGGGACAGTCTTCTCATGGCCGCTGCGTTGGCGCGGGCTTTGGGCAACAAAGAGGACCGTTTAAGTCGCGCCAACTCGGCGTACCATAGTGTGCTGACCGGTCACTTGCCCATGACCGAATTGGAAGCGCTTATTAATGAATATGGCATGCCGCGTGAAGCACCGCGCTGCGTCATCATTATCAGCATGACGGATGCCATCCCCTACCCCGCGGCAGATATGCTGAGGAACATGCTGCCCATGGAAGACGGAGATGTATTGGTGGACATTTCCAAACCTACCGCGGCCCTAATAAAAACCATATCTGGAGCAGGCGGAATGGATGAAATGGGTGAATTTGCCGCCGCCATTCAGGAAACGGCGTTGAGTGAGGAAGGCCTTGCCATTACTATAGGCATAGGAAGCGTCGTGCAGAAGGTGCAGGAACTGCCGGCCAGCTTCAGCCAAGCCAACACGGCCCTGAGCATTGGACGCTTGTTCCGCCCGACGGACAGTATTTTTGTTTACCACAACATGCTGCTCGAGCGTTTTTTAGCGGAAGTCCCGCAGGAAACAGCCGCGCACTATCATGCCCTGCTGTTCAACCGCAAGACCATGCGCCTTTTTTCCGACGAGATGCTCGATACCATCAACATGTTCCTGGCAAAAGATCTTAATTTGTCCGATACGGCAAGGCAGATGTACATTCACCGCAACACACTGGTGTATCGGCTGGATAAGGTCCAGAAACAGACCGGGCTGGATCTGCGCTCCTTCCGGGACGCCGTTACGTTCAAATTGCTCTACGAAATGAAGAAAAACGCCGATTTGCGCAACAGCTTATCCATTAGCCAACTTGAAAGGAAATGAATATGTTCAAAAAAACCCTGATCATTTCTGTCGTTCTCATGATGCTGCTTTCCGGAGCCCAAGCGGCCAGCGCGTCCAACATCTTTGGGCCCAATGACACCGTCACCATTTCCCGAAGTGAATACGAGAGCCTCAAAAAGTACGCGTTAGTGGAAGAAGTTCGCCAATACGTGGAAACCTACTACTATAAGGAACCGGAAGAAAAGGCTATGCTGGAAGGCGCGATCCAAGGTTTGCTGTCAGGCCTTGGTGACGCTTACACATTCTATTATCCTGCCGAGGCATGGGAGACCATGTGGGAGGATGATGAAGGCAAGTATGCGGGTATCGGTGTACAGATGCTGGGCGACTGGCGGGATTCCTCGGTAACCATTGTGCGTGTTTTCCGAGGCACGCCGGCGGAAGAGGCAGGCCTCAAAAAAGGCGACATCTTTTATAAGGTGGAAGAATTGGAAGTATCCACCGCCACCATGCAGGACGCGGTCAATCTGATGCGCGGCGTGCCGGGTGAAACCGTACATGTGGAAGTGGTCAGGAATGGCGAAGTGCTGCCTTTTGACATCGTCAAGGCGGACATCACGGTCAACCGTGTGGAAAGCGGTATGCTGGATAATGATGTGGGTTATATTGCCGTATATGAGTTTGCGGGTGATGTGGCGGAGGCTTTTGAAAACGCCTTGACGGATTTGACCGCAAAAGGTGCCAAAGGCATTGTAATCGATCTGCGCGACAATCCGGGCGGATGGGTGCAGGCGGGCGTGGACATGGCAGATCTGTTTCTGGATGAGAATGTGCTTTTCTATACCGAAGACAGAGCAAAAACCCAGGAAAAGACCTACACCAAAAACGGCAAAACCGATATCCCCCTGGTGCTCGTCCTGAATGAAAACTCAGCCTCCACCTCCGAAATATTCGCGGCCGCTCTTAAAGACTATGAGCGCGCCACTATTGTGGGAACCACCACTTTTGGCAAGGGCGTCATTCAGTATGTGATTGGCCTTAGCGATGGCGTCAGCGGCTTTCAGTTTACCAGCGCGCAGTATTTTTCGCCCAATGGTAACCAAGTGCATGAAGTTGGTGTGGAGCCCCACGTTGAGAGCCTCATTCCGGAAGACATGCAAAACACCTATTTCCAGTTTGGGGATCTGTCAGACCCACAGCTTGAGACCGCATACGAAGAAATGCTGAAAATCATTTCTCCTTCGGGTACCGCCCGGCGGTGACCGGGTTGTTGCATTTTAGCTTGTGTTATTGTATGATGCATTTGCCGTATGCGGCATCGGGTCCTGTGCGATTCCATGGTGTGAACCCTGTCAGGTCCGGAAGGAAGCAGCAGTAAGCGCAAGTTGGAATGTGCTGCAGGAGTGCCTGACAAAGCATACGGCATTTTATTTGCATATATGCGAGAATATGTAAGGGAGACAAGGACATGTGGAACGCGCCTGATGTATTGAAACAAGACCCGGCCATATTGGAGGCAATGCTATCTGAGGCCCGGCGGCAGGAAGACCATATTGAACTGATCGCCTCAGAAAACTTCGTAAGCGCCGCCGTCATGGCCGCGATGGGCAGCCCCCTTACCAACAAATATGCGGAAGGCTACCCCGGCAAGCGCTACTATGGCGGGTGCGAATTTGTGGATATTGCTGAGAATATTGCGCGCGACCGTGCCAAAGAGCTTTTCGGTGCCGAACATGCCAACGTTCAGCCGCATTCCGGCTCACAGGCCAACATGGCCGTGTACTATGCTCTGTTGAATCCAGGTGATGTGGTGCTGGGTATGAACCTCAACCACGGCGGGCACTTGACGCACGGCAGCCCGGTCAACATTTCCGGCAAGTATTTCCATTTCGAATCGTATGGCGTAGACGCGCAGACCGAGCGTATCGACTACGATGCCCTGCGTGCAAAAGCCAGGGAAGTCAAACCCAAGCTGATCGTTGCGGGAGCATCCGCCTATCCGCGCAGTATTGATTTTGAGGCTTTTCGGCAAATCGCGGACGAAGCGGGAGCCTATTTGATGGTGGATATGGCGCACATTGCAGGGCTGGTCGCTGCGGGACTCCACCCTTCCCCCATTCCCTATGCCCATGTTGTCACTTCGACCACCCACAAGACGCTGCGCGGTCCACGGGGCGGCCTCATTCTATGCCAAGACGAGTTCGCCAAAGCCATCGATAAAGCCATCTTCCCGGGCATACAGGGCGGACCGTTAATGCATGTTATCGCCGCAAAGGCGATCTGTTTTCTGGAAGCGCTGCAGCCGTCGTTCAAGGTCTACCAGCAGAAAATCATCGACAACGCCAAGGCGCTGGAGCAAGCCCTGCGCCGGGAGAATATTCCAATGGTATCGGGTGGTACGGACAATCACCTGCTTTTGCTTGATTTTTCCCAGATGGACGATATGACGGGTCTGCGAATGGAAACGTTGCTGGGACAGGCCAAAATCACCACAAACAAGAACATGGTGCCCCGTGATAAGCGCAAACCCTCTGTAACCAGCGGCCTTCGCATCGGTACGCCCGCCGTGACTTCTCGCGGCATGAATGAAAATGACATGGCGATCATCGGGCGCTGTTTTGGCAAGATACTGCGCGAGAAAGAGGCCGCGACCTCATATGTGCTCAGTGAGGTTGCAAAGCTCACCGCCGCACACCCGCTATACTGAGATTTGATAACGCTTCGCCGCCCGTGTGGGCGGCCTTTTAATTTGAATTGCGCCTTCATTATGATATAATGCGTCCGGGAGGTGAGCTATTTGACCGAAACATGTATGATCATTGACGGAAACAGCTTGATGCACCGCGCGTTCCATGCATTGCCGCTGATGGACGCAAACGGCGTTTACACCAACGCGGTTCATGGTTTCCTTTTGATTTTGCTTAGGGCCATTGAAGATTATCATCCCGAATATTGCGTCGTCGCTTTTGATGAGCACGGCCCCACCTTCCGTCATACCGAATATGAGGATTACAAAGCCGGCCGCGCGCCCACGGCAGATGAACTGGTGTCTCAGTTTGACATCATCAAAGAAGTACTCAACAGCATGCACATCGGCGTTATCAGCCTTATGGGCTACGAGGCGGATGATTTGCTGGGCACCATCAGCCGCGACTGCGGCGAAAAAAAAATGATCTCATTGCTGGTCAGCGGTGACCGGGACGCGCTCCAATTGGTCAGCCAGCACACACATCTGCTTTATACGCGCAAAGGCATCAGCGAGATCACGCTGTTTGACCCGCCCATGGTGTTTGATCTTTACGGAATCACGCCCGAGCAGGTCACAGACTGGAAGGGCCTGATGGGTGACGCAAGCGACAATATTCCCGGCATTCCGGGCGTGGGCGAAAAAACATCGATAAAGCTGTTGAAAGAGTACGGAACCATGGAAAGCGTGCTGGAACACGCCGATGATATCAAAGGGAAGCTGGGCGAAAACATTCGCAGCAATAAGGAACAAGCGGTGTTTTCCAAATGGCTTGCCACCATTAATACCGCCGCTCCCATCAAGTACCGCTTGGCAGACTGGTCATTGACGCGGCTGCAGGACGGCTTGCCGACACTGAAAAAATACGAACTCAATACCATCTACCAGCGACTGGCCAAAGTAACCGGCGTACAAGAACCCGCAAACGAAGCGCCCAAGGTCAATTGGCACGAACCGCGCAGTCGCAAACGGCTTGTTGAGACACTGGGTACCCTTAAGGACGCCTCCTGGACATTGCTGGTATCCGATGATGAAATAACTGTATCACAGGAAGACGAACATATCAAAGTCGCCCTGAAAGCCGGCCAGCAATCACTTTTCGAGCAAGGCGACGGATTGATCTATGAAGAAGCCATGCGATCACTGCGCCCGCTGCTTAATCGCCCCGTCCAGACGCATTTCGTCAAAGACCTCTTTCATCGCCTGGACAAACTGGATCTGCCGCTGCCCGAAATCGAATGGGATACGATGGTTGCGGCATACCTCAACAATCCGCAGGAAAAAAGCTATTCCCTGCAGGCTTTTGGCGAGCGCAGCAGCGCGGGCGTCTTGTCACTGCAAAAAAAGCAAGAAGAGCTGCTCAACAGTCAAGGTATGCTTTCCCTCTATGAAACCATGGAAGTACCGCTCATCAAAGTGCTTTTCCATATGGAAAAGGAAGGTTTTCAGGTGGACGGCACTGTGCTGACGGAGCTGGGAGACGGATTTACCAGACAGGCTGAACAGCTGCAGGAGGGCATCTTTGAAGCGTGCGGCGCGGGCGAATTCAACATCAACAGCCCGCAGCAGTTAGGCAAGGTATTGTTTGATACTTTGGGCCTGCCCACGCGGCGCAAGACCGCCAAAGGCAAGAGTTATTCGACCGACGCGGCAACGCTGGAAGCTATACGCGAACTGCATCCCGCCGTCGGCATGATACTCTCCTGGCGGCAAGTGACCAAGCTCAACAGCACTTACATAGAGCCGCTCCTGCGCAACATGGACGCATCCGGGCGCGTGCACACCACATTCGAGCAAACCGGCACGGCCACCGGGCGCATTTCCTCCAACGATCCAAATCTCCAAAACATCCCCGTGCGCACCGATATCGGCCGGGAGATCCGCCGTGCTTTCAGAGCAAAAGAGGGCTGCGTGCTGGTGGATGGTGACTATTCGCAAATCGAGCTGCGCATCCTTGCGCACATGAGCGGCGATAAAAACATGCGCGACACGTTCATCCGCGGCGAAGACATCCATACACGCACGGCTGCGCTGGTGAACGGCGTTGGCATGGAAGAAGTGACAGACCATATGCGCTCCGCCGCCAAGGCGGTCAATTTTGGCATCGTGTACGGAATAAGCGACTTTGGATTAGCGCAGAACATCGGCATCAGCCGTAAAGAAGCCGCAGAGTTCATTGCCAAATACTTCACCACCTACCCGGGCGTGCACGAGTTTATGGAGCGCGCCAAACAGGAAGGCCGCAACAAAGGCTATTCCCAAACTTTGTACGGCAGGCGCAGACCGCTGCCTGAACTGCAAAGCAGCAATTTCAACACACGCAGCTTTGGCGAACGCGTAGCTATCAATACACCCATACAGGGTACAGCGGCAGACATAATCAAGGCCGCCATGGTGCGTGTACACGAGGAGCTGCTAAAGGGCAAGTACCGCGCGCGCCTCATCCTTCAAGTGCACGATGAACTCATCATCGAGACCCCGCAGAACGAAATGGAAAAGGTGCAAAAACTGCTCAAAAATACAATGGAAAATATTATTTCGCTGGACGTGCCGTTGCTCAGTGATGTGAATACAGGCGTAAATTGGTATGAAAGCAAATAGGAGCTATATCATAGGGCTGACCGGCGGCATCGCGTGCGGCAAAAGCAATGTAGCGCGGATGCTAAAAGCGCAAGGGTGCCCGATAATCGACACGGACAAAATTTCCCACGCGTTGACTGCGCCCAACGGCCCCGCCTTGCCCTTTATCCGCGCTGAATTTGGCGATAGCGTATTTGCCGACACCGGGGAACTGAACAGGGCTGAGTTGGCAAGCGTGGTTTTTTCAAGCCCCGATAAGATCGCCGCGCTTAACGCCATTTTGCACCCCATGATTTTTGCCGAGATGGAAAGGCAGATGCTGCTGTTCCATACCGAACCGCTCTTGGTTTTGGAGATCCCCCTGCTATATGAGACAGGCGCAGAAAAGTACTGCAATGAAGTGTGGGCGGTATATGTGCAGCCCGAAGAACAGCTTCGCCGCCTGATGCGCCGCAACACCCTGACCCGTGTCCAGGCGCTGGGCAGGATCACGAGCCAGATGCCCGCGCTGGAAAAGGCGCGCCGCGCCGACGCGGCCATAGATACCTCTGGCAGCTACGCCCAGACCGCCGCCAAGGTCAAGGCCTTGTGGAACGATTTGTTAAGGAGACTTGATATTGACCAATCCGAATACCCGGCCCGCGAGGCCTGAAGCGTCCCCCCGCCGCCCGCGTTCGCGGAGAAACGCTCCAAACACCACGCCTGATAAAACCAAGAACCGTCGCGCAAAGCGCTCCCCGCTGCCATACATCTGGTTAGGTGTGGTGCTTCTTTGCGCTCTTATTCTGGCGGTTGCAGTTGTGAGCCGCAACAAGGCGCAAGCGGAACTCCTGTCGCTGCGGACCCTGCGCGCCGAAATGGCGCAGCGCCACCAGGACGACATTGCGTATTATGCCAATATGCGCAGGCGAAGCGGTGTAATGGATACTATACAGCGCTATGCCAATGAGTACAGCGTCCACCCTTCCCTTGTATCTGCCGTTATCGCCCGCGAAAGCAGCTATGACCAGTATGCCCAAAGCGGCGTGGGTGCGCGCGGCCTCATGCAGATCATGGAGGACACGGGAGAATGGATCGCGGGCAAACTGGGCTATAAGGATTATCAGTATGACCATCTTTATGATCCGGACCTCAACATTCGCTTTGGCACCTGGTATCTGGCCTATTTGAGTGACCAGTACGGCGGCAACCCGGTCATGGTGGCATCCGCTTACCATGCCGGCCGCAATAATGTGGACCTGTGGGCGCTTTCCTATGCCGAAGATGAACGGATATTGTCGATCGACAGGATCCCCAAGGACGATACCCGCGACTATGTACAGAAAGTGATGAATGCCTATGCACTCTATTTCGAATATGACAGCCAAGTTTTTTAGGCGCCTGTTGGCGCTGACGCTTTTATTGTCGCTTATCGCGGGAAGCGCTTGCGCCATCAGCGGCGAAAACAGCCTGACGCTGGGTATCATCTCCGTCTCCACGCAGTTTATGAACCCGCTTATCCCCGTGGAAAGGGAATTCATGTCCATGGCAAGCCTTGTGTATGAAGGATTGGTCTCGCTGGATGACGATTACCTGCCCATCCCAAACCTGTGCGAAAGCTGGGAAGCATCGTCAGGCGGCGGTACCTGGTATTTTCATCTGCGCGATGGTATCACATTTCATGACGGCACACCGCTGACCGCACATGACGTCGTGGCAACGGCAAAAACCATCCTGCAATTAGCGGATAATCCTTCCGGCGGCAACGCCGGTGCATACGCTTCGCTCAAATATTTTATAACCGACATTTCTGCCAACGACAATCTGACTGTGGTCGTCAAAACCAACCGCGCCAATTTCGGTTTCCTATACGCGATGAATTTTCCCATTTTACCCGCAGCCCAGGTGCAGGCGGAAAATCCCGTGGGCACCGGCCCCTATGTAGTCAGCCAGTTCATCCCCAAGGATTTCCTGCTTCTTGAAGCCAACACCGCCTGGTGGAAGGGCCATGTGGCGATGGAAAACATTATGACCATTTTCCATGCCACAAACCGTTACCTGATCTCCTCCTTTGAATACAACCGCGTGGACGCAGTCGCCACACGCTCGCTTACGGCAGCGCAATACCGCTCCGGCGTTAGCAGCCTGAATATGAGTTATCGCACCACGCAGCTGGAAACGCTGATGATGAACAACCGCTCGCGGGAACTGAAGGACGTCAACGTCCGCAAAGCCATCCGCTACGCCGTCAATATCCCGGACATCCTGGCTTCCACCTACATGGATATGGCACAGCGCAGCGACATGCCCGTTATTCCCGGCAGCTGGATGTACTATGATATGCCCGAGTTTTTCCAGTACGATCCTCAGAAGGCCAAAGCGCTTTTGGACGAAGCCGGGTGGCGGGACAGCGATGAAGACGGCATACGCGATACGGTCATCGACGGTGAAAAAGCCAACCTGGTGCTGCGTTTTCTGGTCTATGAAGAACAGGACAACAGCGTGCGCACGCTGGCAGCCAATAAGATCGCGAACATGCTGGAAGGCATCGGGGTCAAATGCAACATAAGCCTCCTAAGTTTTTCTGACGCGGGCGAGCGCCTCAAAGCGGGCAGTTTTGACCTGGCACTTGCCGCGTTCAACATGGATACGACGCCCGATCCCGGGTTCCTGCTAATGACCAATAACACAGCCAACTACGCGCGCTATTCGTCCGAGAGAATGGACGGGCTGTTTACCGCCTTGCGCAAAAGCATGTCCCGGGAAGAGTATCAGCAGAACCTGCATGGCATCCAGGCGCTGTTTGCGGAAGATTGCCCTTTCATGAGCCTGTATTACCGCAAAGGAGCGGTACTGACGCGCAAAATGTTTACAAACGTCAGAGATCTGAGGGAGCCGGAAGTGCTTCGCGGTATTGCTGAAGGCCTGGAATCCCGTTAACGGAAAGGAACACTAAATGTCATTTTTACAGGTAAAACCAGGAACACTTCTCTCCCCCACGCCTGTCGTGATGGTATCCTGCGGAATGGATGAACACATCAATATCATGACCGCGGCTTGGGTCGGTACCGTCAATTCCACCCCGCCCATGGTGTCCGTATCAATACGGCCCAACCGCTGGTCCTATGGGTTGGTCCACAGGAGCGGTGAGTTTGTCCTTAACTTAGTCAGCCGCGAATTGGCTCAAAAAACGGACTACTGCGGCGTCAAGTCCGGGCGCGACATAAACAAGTGGGAGGCCTGCGGCTTCACCCCGCACAAGGTGTCCGCGCTCACATATGCGCCCGCTATCGCACAAGCGCCGGCGTTCCTTGCGTGCAAGGTGGTGAGTGAGCAGGATCTGGGCTCACACATCATGTTTATCGGTGAGATCGTGGATATCGGCCTGCAAGAACATCTGTGGGAAGACGGCGGCAAGATCGACCTTAAAAAGGCGGATCTGGTCGCGTACTGCCACGGCGAATACGTACCGCTGGAAGAACCCATGGGTTTTTTCGGCTACAGCGTTGCAAAGCCCGATGTGCTGGAGCGCCGCATGCGGGAAATGCGCGGCTGATCACACAGAACATATGTTCCCGCAAAATGTGCCCAAGCCCTTGTTTGCAACCACTACATATGGTATAATCCCTGTGTTCGCAGGAGTACCTGTGCCTTGAAAGAAGATGAAGAATGAACGTAGGAGTAATTTCGCTGGGATGTGTTAAAAACCGTGTGGATACGGAGCAGATGCTCTCTATTTTGTCCACTGCCGGCCATACATTGACCGATCAAGCTGAAGAAGCGGACGTACTGATCGTCAATACATGCGGCTTTATCAATGTCGCCAAAGAAGAATCGATTGATACCATTTTAGAAATGGCGCAGTTCAAAGAGACCGGCAAATGCCGGTTGCTTTGTGTGACGGGCTGTTTGTCGCAGCGTTACGGCAAAGAACTGCGCGACGAGATCCCCGAAGCGGACCTGATCGTGGGTGTTTCACAGTACGACTTGCTGCCATCCCTGATCGAAAAGGCGCTGTCGGGAGAAAAGATACTGGACACGTCACGCCGCGAAAGCGCACCGTGTGACGGGCGCATCCTTACCACGAAGCCTTATACAGCATATATCCGTATTGGCGAAGGATGCGACAATCGGTGTGCCTACTGTGCCATCCCGCTTATCCGCGGCAACCACAGCTCCCGCAAGGCAGACGATATCCTTAAGGAAATGGCGACGTTGGCCGCAAATGGCGCACGGGAGCAGATCCTCATCGCGCAGGACACCACGCGCTACGGGCGGGACCTTGAGGGTGCGTCGCTCCAGAGCCTTATCCGCAAAGCGGCGGGCGTCCCGGGAGTCGACTGGTTGCGTGTCCTTTACTGCTATCCGGACGAAACCAATATCCCTTTGATCGACGAAATGGCAGCGCACGACAATGTCTGCCGCTACCTTGATCTACCCTTGCAGCACGCCTCGCCGGAGCTTCTCAAAAAAATGAATCGGCGCGGCGATATGGAAGATATCAAAAAGCTCCTGCTGTATGCCCGCGGCAAAGGCTTTGCCCTGCGCACGACGTTTATCGTCGGTTTCCCCGGTGAAACTGAAGAAGACTTCGAAGTGCTCATGCAGTTCACGCGGGATATGGCGTTTGACCGCATGGGTGCCTTCGCCTTCTCCCCCGAGGAAGATACGACTGCGTTCAGTATGCCTTCACAGGTGCCCGAAAAAGTCAAGCAAGCCCGCTTGGACCGCCTCATGGCGCTGCAGAGCGAGATCAGCCTAAGCCGCAATCAGCTTAGGATCGGCACCGTGGAAAAAGTGCTGGTGACCGGGCATGCTGACGGATACTATACAGGACGTTCCGCCTGGGAGGCGCCTGACGCCGACGGTATCATCAGGATCCAATCGGATGATGCTCTCAGGGAAGGCACCTTCATCATGGCGAAAGTCGTATCCGCTGATGCCTATGATTTGTCCGCAGTGCCTTTCAAGGAGTCAAAATGAACCTTCCCAACAAGCTTACACTCCTGCGGGTCCTCATGATACCGGTGTGCCTGGCGCTGCTTTACTTCCGCCGGGATATCGCCGCCGCAGTGGTTTTTGCCCTTGCCTGCTTTACAGATTATTTGGACGGCTACATCGCGCGCAGAAGCAAGATCGTCACCAATTTTGGCAAGTTTGCCGACCCCGTGGCGGATAAGATACTGGTGATCACAGTGATGGTGATGCTGCTGTATCAGGCACGTTTTCCTTTATGGGCGCTGAGTATCGTTGTCGCAAGGGAGCTTGCAGTGGACGGCCTGCGGCTGGTGGCCGTGGAAAAAGGCATCGTTATCGCGGCGCGCAGCCTGGGTAAATGGAAGACCGGCTTTCAAATGGCGGTGGTTCTGGCGGCTATAATCAACGCGCCGGTTTGGCTGGTGACGGTACTGGCCGGTATCATGTCCCTACTCACCATCGTTTCCGGCGCTCAGTACTTTTATGAAGGGCGGAAGGTGATGGACATCGATGAACACAGCGCGTCTGCTTGATCTGCTGAGAGATCAGGTTTTGACCGTTTCGGCAGCGGAAAGCATCACCGGGGGCCTGGTCGCTGATGCACTGGTCTCCACTAAGGGCGTCAGCAGCGTTTTTTGCGGCAGCGCGGTCGTGTACACCGACAGCACCAAGCAACAGGTCTTGGGCGTCAGGCAAAGCACGCTGGATGCGTATACCGCGGTCAGCCCGGAGTGCGCCAGTGAAATGGCCGACGGCGCAAAAAGATTGTTCCAATCAAGCTTGAGCTTGTCCACTACAGGCTTTGCCGGCCCGGAGGGCGCCCATGTGGGGTTGTGCTATGTGGGACTGGCGGATGAACACCAAACGCGCATATGGCAGCTTAAGCTCAAAGGTTCGCGCAACGACGTTCGAAAAATGGTTGCACTCTTTGCGATCAGTGTTCTTTACTACAAAGTGAGAGGAAAACAACATGGCATCAAAGAATGAATCAAAGACTGTCCCGTTCATGAACAGGCCCGAGGACAAAGCGCAGGCGCTGGATCGCGCCCTGGCCGCGCTGGACAAGCAGTTTGGCCGTGGCACGGTGATGAAGCTGGGCGAGCAGAGCAAAATGAAGGTGGACGTCATCTCCAGCGGCATCCTCGATTTGGATATCGCTCTGGGCGTGGGCGGCATCCCGCGTGGCAGGATCATTGAGGTCTTCGGTCCGGAATCTTCCGGTAAAACCACCGTCGCTCTGCACCTGATCGCCTCTACGCAAAAAGGCGGCGGCATCGCGGCTTTCATAGACGCCGAACACGCGCTGGACCCCGCTTACGCAAGAAACCTGGGCGTCAATATTGACGACCTGTACGTCAGCCAGCCCAACACCGGTGAGGACGCGCTGGAGATCGCCGAGGCCTTGGTACGCTCGGGCGCAGTAGACATGGTGGTCATCGACAGCGTTGCCGCGCTGGTGCCCAAAGCAGAAATTGACGGCGACATGGGCGACAGCTTCGTGGGCCTCCAGGCGCGCATGATGAGCCAAGCCATGCGGAAGCTGGCAGGCGTTGTGTCCAAGACCAGCGCCATTTGCGTTTTCATTAACCAGCTGCGCGAAAAAGTCGGGGTCATGTACGGCAACCCCGAGGTGACGCCCGGCGGCCGCGCGCTTAAGTTCTATGCTTCCATCCGCCTGGACGTCAGGCGTGGAGAACAGCTTAAGAACGGCACCGAGATCATTGGCAACCGCACCAAGATCAAAGTAGTCAAAAACAAGGTCGCACCACCCTTCCGCATATGCGAAGTGGATCTGCTCTATGGGCACGGCATCAGCCGTGAAGGCGGCCTGCTGGATATGGCAGTGGAGCGCGAAGTGATCCAAAAGAGCGGCTCGTGGTTCTCCTACAAGGACATCCGTATCGGCCAGGGCCGCGACAACGCGCGCCAATACCTCAAAGACAATCCCGATATGGCGGCGGAAGTGGAACAGATCATCCGCGCGTCTCTCCTCCCCGCTCACACCGAGGCGGAGGATGCGGAAACCACTGAGGCCGTTGACGAATAAGATCAACTCAACCAAAAAGCCGGGGCA
>LFTR01000010.1:0-7601 GCA_001513425.1 Clostridiales bacterium DTU024 | reverse complement strand
CGGTAAAATCCAAACACCCTGCGCGCGATAAGCGAAGCGTCCTCAGCCTTGCTAAACTCCCCCGCTTCCCGCGCGCGTAAGACTTCTCTGATCAGTCCGGTAAAGGATTCCGCATACCGTTTGCGCTTTTCCTGCCCCACGCCGGAAACCGTCAGGAACGTATCCTCCGTCAACGGCTGTTTGTCCGCCATGTCACGCAAGGCGGCATCAGAAAAGATGAGGTACGCCGGCGTTTTGTGATAGATGGCGATCTGGTTGCGAAGCAGGCGCAGCGCGGCAAAGAGCAGGTCATCGGGCGTGTCCTTGCCCGGTCCCTTGGCGGGCTTGCGCTGTGGCAGCCGGGTCGGCCCCATGCAGGATGAACAGTTGCCGCACTTTGAAGGCGATGTTTCCCCAAAGTACCTGAGAATGAACGCCCTCAGGCACAGGGGCGTCGTACTAAAGAGCGTCATCTGCTTTAGGCGTTCGTGCTCCCCCTGCTGTGCCTGGGGAAACTGCGTTTGATCCCTTTCGCTTTGCGCGATCATCCAATTTGCCAGCATCACATCGCGCTTGGCGTACAGAAGGATGCAGTCCGCCTTTTCGCCGTCACGGCCCGCGCGGCCGGCTTCCTGGTAGTAGCTCTCCAGATCCTTGGGCATATTGTAGTGGATAACAAATGAAACGTTGGATTTGTCGATGCCCATGCCAAACGCGTTCGTGGCCACCATCACGTGCGCCCTGTCGTACTGGAAATCCTCCTGCGCCGCCTTGCGCTCGCTGTCCGGCAACCCCGCGTGGTAGCGCGCGGAAGAATAGCCGTTTTGACGCAGCAGGTCGCACACACTGTCCACGTTCTTGCGCGTGGCGCAATAGACGATGCCGCTCTTCCCCCGCCGCGGCTCCAGGATACGCAGCAATTCATCATTCTTGTCTTTGGGGCTGCGCACTTCAAAATAGAGGTTAGGGCGATCAAACCCTTGCGACAGCACAAAGGGCTTGCGCAAATTGAGCAGTTTTGCGATATCGTCCTGCACCCTGGGCGTCGCCGTCGCGGTATACGCGCCTACAGGGGGACAGTCGCGGAACAGTTTGAAGAAGGACGCGATCTCCAGATAGCTGGGGCGAAAATCCTGTCCCCACTGGGATACGCAGTGCGCTTCATCCACGGCGATAAAGGAGATCGGCGCGGACAGAGCAAAGTCCGAAAACGAATTGGTGCATAGCCGTTCGGGCGCCACGTAGATCAGCTTATACTGCCCCTGCCTCGCGCGCCGCATCGCTTCCGCGCATTGGCGGGGCGTCAGCGAACTGTTAATATAGGCGGCCGCCACGCCGGATTCGTTGAGCGCCGTCACCTGATCTTTCATCAGTGAAATAAGCGGTGACACTACAATGGTGATGCCGTCCGACAAGATTGCTGGGATCTGGTAACACATGGACTTACCCGCCCCCGTAGGCAGGATGCCCAGCACGTCCCGGCCTTGCGTCAGCGCGTCAATCAGCCCTTCCTGCCCGGTGCGGAAAAAGCTGTGGCCAAAGAATTCCTTTAACGCTGTAAGTTTATCCAATGCCTTCCCTTACAGCACTGTACGGATTTTATTAAACGGGAACACGACCCACTTGGCGTGCCCGACGATCATCTTTTCACTGATAGGCCCGACGTCCGCAGCGCGGCTGTCATGGCTACTGGCACGGTTGTCGCCCATAACAAAAAAGTCATCAGCGCCCATCACCGTGCGCGGATAATCGTACGAGGGCGGGAAATCGATATAATCTTCTTCCACCAATTGATCGTTGACGTATAATTGCCCGTTCAGCACCGCTACAGCATCGCCGGGCAATGCCACCAGACGCTTGACGAACGCGGTGTTGATGTCCATCGTCATCGTGGCGCCGATGCGCCAGATACTTTGTGTTCTGCCGGGATAATGGCAAATGACCACGTCGCCGCGCTCATAATTGCCCCTGAGCATGTTGAACTTGGTCACAATGACGATCTCGCCGTCCTGCAGGGTATTTATCATGCTCTTGCCGTCCACGCGGATAGGCTCCGCCACCAGGCCCCTAAACAGGCCGGCAATAATGACGGCGGTCACGATGAGCATCAGCCAGCTTTGAATTTCTTCCCACACAGTACGCTTCTTCTTTTCCTGTTTTTCTTCCTTGGTCCGGGTTTCCTTTTCGGCTTGCTCCGCCAATTCGTCAGCAGTTTCGACCATGGTTTCTTTCTCAGGTTTTGTCGTCATTGATAATTACTCCTTCGTCCCACGTGGGATGATAATTTTCAAGTCCCAGCGTCTTTTCGGGGGAATCCGGGCCAGCCTTCAGAACTTTCTTGCGCCGCTTCACAAACTCCGCGCGGTCCAGCATCACCGCGCGCCCGCAGCCGTTGCAGCGCATTTTGATGTCCGCGCCGATGCGCGTAACAGTCCATTCAAGGGAGCCGCACGGGTGCTTCTTTTTCATCCGCACCACATCGTGCAATCTGATTTCTTCAGTCATTGCCAGCCCTCCCAAATTCTTCCACAGTATAGACCTTTTCGCCTGTATTTTCAACCGATGAATTGCCCTAACGGGTGTTGATTGCGTCGGATTTGTGTGATACGCTTGTCGCAGGTCCTCTGCCGGGCAGGGCAGATTGGAGAACAGAACAAGCGAGGTGCCCAAATGACCGGGACAACTGAGGAAGAACGGCCTCTGCGCGGCATGATCGCGGCATTCTGCGCGTGTTACGATGACGCGGGCAATATCAGCCCCATCCGCACGCAGACGCTGGCGCGCCACCTGATGGTCAAGGGCGTGCAAGGGCTGTACGTCAACGGTATGGCAGGCGAGTGCCTCTATTTGAGCATGGACGAACGCAAGAAGGTATTGGAGAACGTCATGACCGCCGTCAACGGCAACGTACCCGTCATCGCGCAGGTCGCCGCCAACAGCCTTAGGGACAGCGCTCAGCTGGCGGAGCACGCCCAAGCGCTTAGGGTGGACGCGATTGCGGCGCTGCCGCCCATTGGCGCGTGCCCGCCCGAACACGCCATTAGCAAGTATTGGAATGATATTTCCGCAGCCGCGAAGGACACGGATCTGGTCCTGTATGCCGCGTCGCAAATGCCGGCGGGTAACCTGCCGCTGACGCTGTTTGAGGAAATGCTCAAGAACCCGCGTGTCAAAGCGCTGTTCATGTCCGCGCTTGGGGCGCAGGAGATTCGGGCTTTCAAGGACGTTTCCCGAGGAAGGATCGCCGTCTTTGGCGGCGATGAAGAGCAGCTCATCCCCGACCGCGTCATGGGCGCGGACGGCGGCGTCTACGGTATGATGGCGGTGGCGCCCTCCCTCTTCCTCAAGGCGGACAGGCTTTTGGACAGCGGCAGCGTCAAGCAGGCGAAGGAATTACAGTACGATATCGGCCGCATCAAGGACGCCCTTTGCGCCGCAAAAGGCGATATGCCGGCGATGATGAAAGAAATGCTGCGCCGTAAAGGCGTCCATTGCGGAGGCGTGCGCGCGCCGCTGTACCCTGTGCAGGCGGAGGATGCCGCGCAGATCGAAGTATGCCTTGACTTGATCAGCCGTGCCGAGCAAAAGGCGCTGGGCATGTAGCAAACCGGGCAGCGCAAAAGCGGTTCCCCCATTCACGGGCGGAACCGCTTTTTTGCACCGCATATAAGGCACGGTTGCCTCCGATGCTATTGCGCCGCCGCTTCCGTCGGCGCGCCTTTCGCGGGAAACCAATGCTTGGTCCTGTTGGCGATCTTCACCAGCATCAGCATCACGGGCACTTCGGTCAGCACGCCCACCACAGTCGCCAGCGCCGCGGGCGATGTCGTGCCAAACAGCGCGATCGCCACGGCCACAGCCAGTTCAAAAAAGTTGGACGCGCCGATCATCCCGGCTGGCGCGGCAACGTCGTGGGGCAGCTTCAGCCACTTAGCGGCCAGGTAGGCGATGAAGAATATGACAAACGTCTGTATCACCAGCGGTACCGCGATCAACAGGATATGCAGTGGGTTGTTAAGGATCACATCCCCCTGGAAGGAGAACAGCAGCACCAGCGTCAGCAGCAGACCGATGCTGGTGGCGTTGTTAAACTTGCGTGCAAACACATTTTCGAAGTACTCTTTGCCCCTCTTTTTGCTTACCATAACGCGGGTGATGAGGCCGCCCCCCAGCGGGATCACCACAAACAGCACCACGGACAGGATCAGCGTATCCCACGGCACGGAAATGTTGGAAACGCCCAGCAGGAACTTGACGATGGGGATAAAGAGTACAAGGATGATCAGGTCATTGGTCGCCACCTGCACCACCGTGTAGGCGGGGTTCCCCTTGGTCAGGACGCTCCACACAAACACCATGGCGGTACAGGGCGCTGCGCCTAGCAGCACGGCGCCCGCCAGGTACTGCGTGGCAAGGTCAGGCGTGATAAACGCCTTAAATATCACAAAGAAAAACAGGGATGCCAAGCCGTACATGCTGAAGGGCTTGATCAGCCAGTTGGTGATCCAGGTAACATACAGCCCCTTGGGGTTCCTGCCGACGTTCTTCACGCTCTGAAAATCCACCTTCATCATCATGGGGTAGATCATCACCCAGATGAGGATCGCCACAGGGATGGATACGTTTGCGTACTCAAAACGGTTAAGAAATTCCGGAATGCCGGGCAGAAACTTGCCGATCAGGATGCCCACGCCCATGCAAAGCGCCACCCAAACGGTCAGGTATTTCTGGAAAAACCCAATGCCTTGCGCCTTTTCTTGTTTCATCTTCATATCCCCTTATTCGTCCCGCCGGGTTTCGTCTTTATCTTGGGAGTGCGTCGCCGCGTATTGCTTGTGGCCGCCGGACAGGCTCTTCACCTTTGCAAACCCCTTATTGATCAGGATGTTCTGCGTTGCGTTGCCCGAAGTGCCCCTGTTGCAGTAGGTGACGACCATTTCGTTCTTGTCCAGCGTGTCCAGCACCTCCCGCAGCCGGGCGTGCGGGATACTTTGCGCGGTGTCCACATGCTGCTTGTCATATTGGTTGGGCTCGCGCACGTCGATCAAAGTGTACTTCTCCCCCGAATGCATCAGCGTGTCCAGTTCTTCCGCTGTGATCAGTTCCCGGCCCCGTTTGATGGCGTTGCTTAAGATCATGCCCGTATACATAACGGGGTCCTTGGTGGTGGAAAACGGCGGTGCGTACGCCAGGTCCAGGTGGAACAGGTCTTCCGCTTTCGCCTTATAGGTGATGGCGGTCACAAACACGTCCAGCCGCTTGTCCACGCCCTCATAGCCTACGATCTGCACGCCCAGCATGCGGCCGCTCTTTTTGTCGGCAATGCCCTTGATGACCATCTCCTTGCCGCCCATGTATTCGGGCTTATCGGGTTTTATGTTGTGTACGATGGCAACGTCGTAGCCCTGCGCCTTGGCATCGCGCTCGGATAGCCCCGTCTGCCCCACCGTCAGATCAAATATCCTAAAGATGCCCGTGCCCAATACGCCGCGGAAGGTAAGGTCGCCGCCCGTCATGCTGTCCCCCGCGATTCTGCCTTGCTTGTTGGCGGTGGACCCCAGTGGCAGGTACGCGGGTTTCCCCGTCACGATCTGGATACATTCCGCGCAGTCGCCGCAGGCGTAAATATCCGGGTCATTGGTCTGCATGCTGCTGTTGACGCGGATGGCGCTCTTCACGCCCAGTTCGATGCCTGCTGCCCCTGCCAGCTCCGTATTGGGGCGCACGCCGGTAGCGACGATCACCATGTCCGCCCGGATGTCCTGCCCGTTTGACAAAAGGATGCGGTGCTCCGTGATGCTGTCGGCGATAACGCCGGTGTATACTATGACGCCCTTTTCCTCAATATGTCGCTGCACGCGCACCGCCATATCGCTGTCCAGCCCCGGCGTCACCTGCGGCAGCATTTCCACCAAGGTTACCTTTATGCCCACACGATGCAGGTTTTCACACAGTTCCATGCCGATAAACCCGGCGCCTACGATCAGTGCCGATTGCGGGCGGTTGCCATCCATAAATTGTCTGATGCGCAGCATATCGTTCATGGTGCGCAGAGCAAAAACATGGGGGCTGTCTATGCCTTTGATAGGAGGCATCGTCGCCCGCGCGCCGGTGGCGATGACCAGCTTATCATAGGTGTCCCTAAACACTTCGCCGGTCTTAAGGCTTTTGACTTCAACGCTCTTGTCCTTGGGCGACAGCGCCAGCACCTCGTGGGCAATGAAGATGTCCACGTTGTACTTGGTTTTGAAAAAGGCAGGATCCCGCGGCGCCAGCTGCTCCGCGCTGTCCACCAGTCCCCCCAAAAAGTAGGGCATGCCGCAGCCCGAGTAAGAAATGTGCGTATCCTTTTCATAAATGACGATCTGCGCGTCCTCATTGTTGCGCCGCGCCTTGGCAGCGGCAGAGGTCCCCGCAGCCACCGCCCCGATGATGATAATTCTCATGTCGCGCCTCCCAAGCAATCCCGTTTCAACTTGTCGTCCACACAGATGCAATCGTTTTTTTGGGAAGTCAGCTGCAGAAGGAATCCGCGGGTCTTTTCCACCGCCTTATCATCCAGCGAGTAAAATGTCCACTTACCCTCCTGGCGCGCCTTCACCAGCCCGCACGCGCGCAGCAGCTTCATATGGTGGGACAGGGTGGATTGCGACATCTCAAACTTCCCAAGTATGTCGCACGCGCAAAGTTCCCCGCAGGACAGCATGTCCACGATCATTGCCCTGCGCGGGTCCCCCAGCGCTTTGAATACACCTACAGCCTCCAAATAATCCAACGCAACAGCACCTCCCGGGATGACTACTTTGATAACAGAATAGCCTTCACATCGACAAATGTCAATATGAAATTTGGTGAGGGTTCCAGGCGAAAACGTCCCGAAACATAAAAAAGCCCACCCCCTGATCTAGGCAGTGAGCTGTAATGGCAATAGTGAGTAACGGCTCAGCTGCCCACACATAAGGTCCCTCCTGCTCATCCCGGTAAGCAGCCGCGGCGCAACGCATGGGAGGTGGCTTTCCCAAAAGAAAGGCCGCCGCGAACTAAGTGCAGTCCATGACGACCCGCCCGGCACTCCAGAACCCCCGCACCCGCGAAAAGCCGAACGGCTTTTCACGGTAAGGAGGAGCGACGCAACGCGTGAGAGGTGACTTTTCCAAAAGAAAAGCCGCCGCGAACTAAGTGCAGTCCGCGAGGACTAATGCCCCCGAGCCCACGAAAAGCCAATCGGCTTTTCACGGTAAGGAGGAGCGACGCAACGCGTGAGAGGTGACTTTTCCAAAAGAAAAGCCGCCGCGAACTAAGTGCAGTCCGCGACGACGTGGTACCCCCGACGGGAATCGAACCCGTGTTGCCGCCTTGAGAGGGCGGTGTCCTAGACCGCTAGACCACGGAGGCAAAAATGGCTGGGGAACTAGGATTCGAACCTAGACAATACGAGTCAGAGTCGTAGGTGCTGCCGTTACACAATTCCCCAATGCGCTTTGGTGACGCTTGGACATTATACTGAAGCCCGGCAGGGATGTCAAGATTTTATCATGATAAATATTGCATTCCGGGCGAATTGTTAATTCCCAGAGTAAGGTCCACAGTGGACGAGGGTATGGCGTTTAGTATGGGAGGCT
>LFTR01000224.1 GCA_001513425.1 Clostridiales bacterium DTU024 | reverse complement strand
GCCATCGCCAATGAGGCCATTATCAAGGAATATGATGAATCACAGGAGAATCTGAAAACGCTGACATGGTATTCCGAGCTGCGCAGCTACGCCCACGAAAAGGAGTATCGCACCTGGCATGTATACTATATGAAGCCGGGGGTGAGCGTTTATGACGCCCCCGGCGAGTACAGCGTGTGGATTAATTCCCAGACCGGGGAAGTGGAGTCTGTTGGTTCCCCCGCTCAACAGGCCGGCGCTGAAAATGCCTTTCCTGAACACATCCAGATAATGTGGCAGGAGCTTATTGGGGCCTACAGAGAATCTGAGCCTTTTACCATCGAAAGCTTGGTACGCTTGAAAGCCGAATGGACAGAGAGGCTGGAAGAATTGAAGCAGTACACAAAGCACTGGTCTGGCATGAGAAAAACCATCAGGAACGCCGTGGAACAGGACATCCGCATGCCCGAGGAAGGTTCCATCCTGCTTTCTGACGCCTGGGAAAAGGCGGAAGCTGCCGTGCTGGCGTTGCCCGATTGGACGAAAGAAAAGCTGGACATGTACGGCCGCTTTGCTGAGGTGTATTACCACTCAAATGAACTAGGCAAGCCGGTTTATCACCTTTTCTTCTCCCAAAAGCAGCCTTTCTGGCCGGAATTCGCCGGCAAGCCTGTTGAATACTATGGCACGAACTATGCGAAGCCACTTTTTGCACAATTTGGCGGTGACTTTATCAAGACTCCCCGGTACGTAGCCGTTAGGCTTGACGCCAAAACCGGTGAGTTGACCGAGGCCCCTGTGGTCGCCATGCACACCAATCATGGCGCTATGCCGTCCGAGTTGGAACTTATCAAGTAATGTGAAGTCAATAACCCGCCCCCTCCCCCGCGCTCACGGTCAACATGACTGTGAGCGCTTTTTGCAGTGCATTGACCGTGATGCGCCTTTC
>LFTR01000017.1 GCA_001513425.1 Clostridiales bacterium DTU024 | reverse complement strand
CTGCCGCGAAAGAGGGGCCGGTCTTCATCCGCACGGGGCGCTTGCCTACCGAGATATGCACCGAGGAATCCACGCCCTTTGAAATTGGCAAGGCTGTTGTACTGCGTGAGGGCACGGATGTGGCGATATTCGCCTGCGGCATCATGGTTCCTGAGGCGTTGAAGGCCGCCGAAATGCTGGCAGGGGAGGGGATTTCATCTGCGGTTGTCAATGTGCACACGATAAAGCCGCTTGATGAAGAATGTATTTTGCGCGTGGCATCTTCTTGCGGTGCCGTGGTCACGGCGGAAGAGCACTCCATTATCGGCGGACTGGGTGCCGCCGTCGCCGAAACGCTGATGGGTAAGTCAAATGCAAGTTTTGAGCGCGTGGGGATACAGGATCGCTTTGGACAAAGCGGTACGCCGCAGGCCCTTTTTCGTGAGTACGGACTGACGGCAAATGCGATCCAAGCGGCTTGCCACCGCGTTATAGAACATAAAAAGGCGTCCGGTTCGCGCTGACACGCCGCAAAAGTAAAGGAGATTTCACT
>LFTR01000190.1 GCA_001513425.1 Clostridiales bacterium DTU024 | reverse complement strand
GATATGGCAGGCGTGATACCGGTGGTGTGGAACCACTTGGCGCCGGCGAAAATGTCCGCCCAAGGGAAATCCCCCGGACGCGCATTCGCTATGACGCTGTCGTCACGGTCATAGATGACCTTCCCGGCACGCTGTACCGCGCCGGACTCCAAATAATAAACGCCCAAGCGTCCGGGACGGCGGAGGACCCAAGAGGTATCCACGCCAAAGCCTTTGATTTCGCGTATGCAGGCATCCGCAATGATATTATCCGGCAAAGCGGAGACAAACCGCGCATCCAGCCCGTAATTGGCCAGAGACACGGCGACGTTTGCTTCCGCACCGCCAAAGGTCGCTTCAAAATGCCCGGATTGCATCAGGCGTTCATAGCCCGGACTTTTCAGCCTCAGCATTATTTCTCCGAATGTAACAAAGTGCGCCACGCCACAGCCCTCCTTATTTCTTGTCCGATTGTTGCTTATCGTATCACACGGGCGCCCGCATTTCAAGCATTCAAAAACCGCCCTGCCGGGCGGCAAGGCGGTCAATATGAGCCTGAATTACTTGGCGTATTCGACACTGCGGGTTTCACGTATAACGTTCACGCGGATCTGGCCCGGGTATTCCATCTCTTTTTCGATGCGCTTGGCGATTTCCTTCGCCATGACTTTTGCGCCTTCGTCATTGATGTCTTCCGGCTTTACCATGATGCGTACTTCGCGGCCCGACTGAATGGCGAAGCATTTTTCAACGCCGGTAAACGAATTGGCGATTTCTTCCAGCTTCGTCAGGCGCTTAATGTAGTTTTCCAGAGACTCCCGGCGCGCGCCGGGACGGGCTGCGCTGATGGCGTCCGCCGCCTGCACCAAAACGGCTTCTACGGTTTGCGGTTCCACATCATTGTGATGCGCCAGAATGGCATGCACCACACCTGGATTTTCGCGGTATTTGCGGGCGAGCTCGCCGCCCAGAGACACGTGCGTGCCTTCCTGATCATGGTCAACGGCTTTGCCGATGTCATGCAGGAGACCTGCGCGCTTGGCCAGCTGTACGTCTGCTTCCAGTTCACTGGCCATCAATCCCGCCAGATGGCTGACTTCGATTGAGTGTTTTAGCACGTTCTGACCATAGGACGTGCGGTACTTGAGGCGGCCCAACAAACGGACCAATTCCGGATGCAGTGAGTGCTGGCCCGTTTCAAATATAGCCTGCTCACCCGCTTCCTTGATCTGATTATCCACTTCCTTCTTCGCCTTGTCCACCATTTCTTCAATGCGGGCAGGATGAATGCGTCCATCTGCAAGCAGTTTTTCTATGGCGATCTTTGCGATCTCGCGGCGAATGGGGTCAAACGCGGAGACGATGATGGCTTCGGGGGTATCGTCGATAATGAGATCCACACCGGTCGCTGCTTCCAACGCACGGATATTGCGTCCTTCACGGCCGATGATGCGGCCCTTCATATCATCGTTTTGCAGGTTTATGACCGATACCGTTGTTTCCGCCACGTGGTCGCTGGCGCACCTTTGAATGGCCAGCGCAATGATGTTGCGGGCTTTTTTGTCGCCTTCATCCTTAGCTTTTTGTTCGATTTCGCGCACTGTGGCGGCAGCATCGTGGTAAGCTTCCTTCTGAACGCGGCTGATAATGATTTGTGTCGCTTCGTCGGCGGTGATACCGGCGACGCGCTCCAATTCGCCTGCCTGTTTGTCTCGCAATTCAGTGGCTTCATTAAGGCGCAGTTGGATCTCTTCGCTTTTTTGGTTCATGCGCTCCTCGCGCTTTTCCAAATTATCCAGCTTCTTATCAAGGGTTTCTTCACGCTGGGCGACGCGGCGTTCATTGCGTTGCTGCTCGGCGCGGCGGTCGTGGATCTCTTTGTCCAGGTCGGTTTTGAGGCGCAGCACCTCTTCTTTAGCTGCGAGTATGGTTTCTTTCTTTTTCTCTTCCGCTTTACGGGTGGCATCTTCCAGCAACTCTTTGGCATATTCTTCAGAGCGGCCGATTTTGGCTTCCGACACATTCTTGCGGTAGGTAAACCCAAGCAAGGCGCCGATAATCAGCGTCGCCAGGGAAATAAGTATGGACACGACAGGCGACATAAAATTCCTCCTCTTTCAGCATAATCTTATATTTTTGTTCAAGTCCGGGGAATAGAAAAGCCGCACGGAAATAATCCATACGGCAAATGACTGTACGCTACAAACACAGCGACTCACACCAGGTTTGTCCTTATCAAATAGAACAACTGACTGTATGACGAAACGGGAATTTGTCCCTTAATTACTACTCCCTTGGTTTTCGACCGTGGTGTATCTAAACAGCTGAAGCCTTCCAATACCCAAGATGGCATTCGCCGGACAAGTTCATATTAATGTGAGTTGGCGGATTTGTCAAGCTTCCGAACAAAACTTCGGTATGTTTTAAGGACGTCAGCTTTTGAGCGCGATCAGCGGAATGCGCCGCTCCCTTTGGGTCCCCCCCGCATGGACACCAATGAGCGCTTCCTTTTGCCGATGCGTATTGAAAATTGTACGTTCAGTTTGGGCCACTGCCACATAATCACCCAGCAGCGCGGGCAAGAGCGGGTGATTGGGCTCGGGGCCAAAAAGGTGGCTGCTGAGGACCTGCTCGCGCGTAAAGAGCGTAAAATCCGCACCGAAATGTTCTATAAATGCGGCAGCGAACGCCTCCCCGCGACCGGGCTTGGTAAAAAAGTTGAGGGTACGCGGTTCAATGGATGGCAAACGCAAGAGACAATCCACAAGGTCGGGATAGTCTGTTATTACATCGCCTCTGGCGTCCAGATGCCCGTGGTCCGCCGTAATGAACAGCAGGGTATCCGTAAGGTGCCCGCTCCATTGCTCCACTGCGTTTTCCAGTGAACGTAGGACTTCCCGCGCGCTAAGGGACGCGCTGCCGGACTTGTGCATGATGGTGTCAGGCTGATCCCAATAGCAGGAGATGTATTTGCGGCCGGGCAGTTCACATAGTTCCCGCACCCTGCGCCCCATGTCCTCAATGGAGGTAACACAGTTTTTACCAAAGGGGGCCAGGCGGTGCGCGCCGTATCCCTCCCGGGCAATCTTCTCCAATATGCTTTGGTAGGGCGTGTACTTGTCCGCGGCGTTCTCGTCCGCCACAGGGTTGCCCTCATCATCCTTATTGGTGTATACCACAACGTTCTTGCCCAGTTGCTCATAGTAGCACGTCCACCCCAGCCGCCCGTGCTGATTGGGATAGAGCCCTGAGTCCAAAGAGGCGGTCGCCGCAACGGTGGTAGGGGGAAAAACGGAACAGTACTCCAATACGACATGGCGGCGAAAAAAGCCGTTTTTGTCCAGGAGTTCTATTAGGTTATCGCTCCCCATAGCATCCAGCAGAAGCACCACCACGTTTGTGGCGCCGTTTTCCAGCCATGCGTCAGCCACCGGCAACGTCTGGTTTGGGATATGCTCAACATCAAAAGCTTTCAGTATGGAACACGCCAAATTGGCGATGGTGCCGCTCGATACAGGCATGGTGCCGCCTCCTTTTATATACTCCGATAATATACATGAGCATCACGGAACTTTCAAATGTTGTTTGTCAATTATTTCTAAACATTTACAGAATCATTGCAAATGAAAATGCGAGCAGTTATAATGAGAACGCCGCTGTTGTTTTCTTGGCAGGAAGGACGTAATTATGAGTGATGACCCCCGCAGCCTGGTATACAGACTGCTCAACAATATCCGCCGCGTCATCGTGGGCAAGGACGACGCAATCGAACTCGCCCTGATCGCCCTGCTGTGCAAAGGACACGTTCTCATTGAGGACGTACCGGGCGTGGGCAAGACCACTTTGGCGGCATCCTTAGCCAAATCGCTGGACTGCTCCTTTGGACGCATCCAATTTACCCCCGATATTATGCCCTCTGACATCACGGGCTTCACCATGTGCAACATGAAAACGGGTGAAATGGAGTTTAAGCCCGGCGTGGTCATGGCGCAAATACTCCTTGCGGACGAAATCAACCGTACGAGCCCCAAAACGCAGTCGAGCCTGCTGGAAGTGATGGAAGAAGGTCAGGTGACGGTGGACGGCACTACCTATCAATTGCCGCAGCCTTTTATGGTACTGGCTACGCAAAACCCCATCGACTTTGTGGGCACCTATCCCCTGCCGGAAGCGCAGATGGATCGTTTTTTCCTGCGCATCCGTATCGGCTATCCCACCATCGAGGAAGAAATGGACGTGCTGGGCCGCCATTCCGGGCAGGAATCCCCCATCAAGTCGCTGCAGTCCGTTGCAGGCGCCGTGGAAGTCATGGAGATGCAAAGCCATGTAGGCTCAGTCTATTCCAGCCCGGAAGCCCGCAACTACGTCGCTACCATCGCCGCGCAGACGAGGCAGCACCAAGCGCTGCAGCTGGGCATATCGCCCCGCGGCGCCATTGCGCTCCTGCGCTCCGCGCAGGCCAGCGCTGTACTGGCGGGGCGCGATTATGTCCTGCCCGATGATGTGCGGCGCATGGCGCTGCCCGTCCTGTGCCATCGCCTGGTACTGACGCCGGAAGCCCGCATGAAGGGCGTTACGGCGGAGCAGGTAATGAGCGATGTGTTGGCGACCGTTCCGGTCCCCGGCAAGGTGTCATGACAGACAGGCTTTATACCGTCCTGTTTTCCTTGGCGACCACACTCTTGTGTGCCTTGTCGCTGGGGGGCAGGCTTTTTTATCTCCTCAGTTTTGTTCTGCTGGCCATGCTGCTTTACGGCCTTGTCAGTGTGCTGGTCGCTCGCCAAATGCTCGTTTTTTCGCAGGGGCTGTCCATTACGGAAGCCGACCGAGGCGCGGAAGCCACCCTTACCATGACGGTGCAGCTCAGGAGCTTATTGCCCATTGCGCCGCTTAACGTACAGATGCAAACGCCTGCAGGGGACGCGGGCGTGATGGTTGATGCCGGCATCATGCGGGAGCGCACCATGACCTTCCCCTTCCCCCTGCTGCACGTGGGCGTATTTCTGGTGGGTGCGAAAAAAGTACTGCTGACGGATGTGTTTGGCCTGTTCCGCATAAGGAGGAACGTAAAGGGCACGTTGCCCGAGATCGTCTCCCTCCCCCGTGCCTTTGGCGTGGAGCGCTTGAAGTTTCCCGAACAGGATGACGGCAAGGCGCTCGTCAACCGCGCCGGCGAAGACGTTACGTCCCCTGAAGACACGCGCAGTTATCGGCAGGGCGATTCCCTCAAGCGCATCCACTGGAAACTGTCACAGCGTGCGCAGGAATTGATCGTGCGCAGGTTTGAAGTGCCCGCGCCGCCCGATACGCTTATCCTCATGGACTGCAATGACCCCGTAGGCGGCGACAAACAGCCCGACGGCCTGATGCGCCTTCGGGACACGCTGTGCGAAACGGCGCTGTCCGCCGCCAAAATGCAAATGGAAGATCAGAACCCCATCCGAGTACCGCTGTACGGAGCACGCCTGGGAGAGTTTCAGGCGTCGCACGCAGGGTCCCTGCAGCTGCTTCGGGAAGAACTGGCGTACCAACTGTTCAGGGGCGGCGAGCGCTTTGAAAAAGTGCTGAATGTGGAGCTGCGGCGCATGCGCCGCACGGGCGCCACGGTGGTCATTACCACGCGCCTGGATGCGGACGTGATAAAAGCCGTGATCAATATCCGCAAATCCGGCCCGAGTGTCCGCTTTTATCTGGTCACTTTCACCCCGGACGATCCCCAGAGCGCGCCTTTTATTTCGCGCTTGCAGCACCATTTGGTGGAGGTGTGCTATGTCACACCCGCATAGCCTGCCGCGCCTGATCATACTGTGGCTGCTGGGTGCCCTTATCGCCTTTGGCGCCCTGTGGCCGCTGCTTGACATCGTCGCCCTGTCGCCCGAATACCTGTGGGCACTTTTGCTGGTTTTGACTTTCACTTTGGCTGCACAGCTGACCGGAATGCTGAACACCAAAATACGGCCTTATGTAAGGCTTCTACTGATCGCACTGGTCTTGTTTCTCCCGCCGGGCAACGGCATGGCGCAGGGGTTTTGGCAATTCCTTCAGGCTATCCAGAACGGTGCGCCCTTCGCCCAAGCGGTGCTGATACACTCAGACACCATCGTCCCTTTCATGGCGCTGGCGCTGTCCTTTTATGGCACACTCTTATCGCGGGGCGACCCCGCGTTTGCGGCGCCGCTGATCGTCACATTGGCCATGATGAGCTGGTTTTCCGGCGCACGACAGCATCTTGAACACTTTATCCCCGCGGCGACGGCCATCCCGCTAATGTTTGCCATCAACCGTCCGTGGGCGGATGTGCCGCAGGCGTATGAAGAGGGAACGCCGCGCCGATTCGTGAAACGCGCCTTGCCCGCGGTTATCATCATGGTGCTGTTGGCGACACTATTGACGCCGCCATACCGCACGACGTATGAACCGCTGGAACAGAAGGCGGACGAACTGCGCAATTATATCAACGATTACTTCTTCTTTACCGACACGCGCGAGGCGTTTGCACTGCGCGGGGAGGGCTGGCAGCCCCAGGGTGACGACGGCCTGGGGGGTACGCCCAGAGTACCCGATACGCCCGTAATGGACGTGACAAGTGAGGGCCGTGTGTACCTGCGCGGTACCATCCATGATTTGTACAACGGCCGTGCCTGGTATGATACGCTATCAAACCAGCGCTACGGCTATAACAGCGTGCGCTTTCAAGCGGTGCGCGATTCCCTTATGGATACCGATTTGCCCCGGGAAGGACGCCTCCCCGAACAATCGGTTTCCATCCATATGCTGCGCACCTCCACATCAACCCTCTTTACGCCCCAGCGAGTGCGCAGCATGACGATGGGCCCTCAAATGGTGCCTTACTTCAACTTATCCAGCGAACTCTTTATCACACGCAATCTGGAAGCGGGCGACCGCTACGGCATCGTCTATGAAGACTATACGGCGGGGCCGGAAGTCGCTGCGCTGGCCCGGGGGCTGGAAAGCGACGGCGACCCGCAGTATTTTGCGATGCAGCAGCAGTACACAGGCCTTCCCGGGCATTTGACGCCCGATGGCATTGTGGCGGATTTGGCGCGGCAAATGGCAAGCGGCGCCGCGGAACCTTACCAAGCGGCTGCAAACATCATGCGTGCGCTGCAGGAAAACTATATGTACACTCTCGAAGTAGAGCCGGCACCCGCCGATGTAGACTTTACCGCGCACTTCCTGTTTGAAACCAAGGCAGGGTATTGCACCTACTTTGCCACCGCCATGACGGTGCTGGCGCGCAGCGTTGACCTGCCCGCGCGGTACGTGGAAGGTTTTGCGGCGGAAGGGTCTTTGGATGGCACACCTGTCACAATAACCAGCCGCAACGGCCATGCCTGGGCAGAAGTGTATATCCCGTCCGTAGGATGGGTAGTGTTCGATGCCACCGCGCCCTCCAATAACGACGACCGTGAGGATCCTGACCGCAATCCGAACCCAACGCCGGAGCCCAGCCCCTCACCGCCTCCCGATGATGAAGACGCCCCTTCGCCGCCGCCGGAAGATGAAAACGAACCGGACGCGGACACGCCCACACCGCCGCCCCCGAGTGTGACACCGTCACCTGATCCCTCCGACATTCCGCCGGAACCATGGGATGAACCGGATAACGCCAAGTGGCTTAGGTGGCTGCTGCTTCTCGCACTCATCCTGCTGTTCGTTTGGCGCGCGATGTCAACATCCCCCGCACGGCGCGCCCGCAAAGCACCAGATGCCACGCAGCGCTTGCATATCTGGTGGCAGGCATATTGCCGGGCACAGAGACAATTGGGTCTGGGCATGCAAGAGAGCGAAACCATGCGGGAGTATGCTCTGCGCGTGGCGCCCGAGGACAAAGGCCTGCTGAAAATTTCGGAAGTGATAGGCGCGACCCGGTACGGGCGGCGCCTGGCCGGTGACGACATGGCGCGCCTTGCGCAGCTGCGCTATAACGATGTATACAGGCACATGAATCCCCTGAAAAAGGCGCTTGCGTTTTTCACGCGTTTGTTGCCGCAGAAAAAGCTGAAGCATCAGTTGTTCAAAGCCCGCGAAAGCACCGCTCAGTTCTGCCGCGACTGTGTGACGGAAGTCAAAAACGCCACAGGCATTGCCCGCCGCAAGAAAACGCGTAAACGCAAGTAAATCCATATGAAGGGGAGTGTAACTTGATCGCGTTACATCCCTCGTTTCGTGTCAAAAAGAACCCCAAAAAAGAGGCGTTTCGCCACTGTGCTTCCTTTGCTTGCGCGCCTTTTGCGGCGGACACCTTCCTTGGGTACATTGACGCCAAAAGACGGGTCGTGTATAATCCACTCAGACAAAAAGCTATGCAAATCCATTTATTGCGCTGTGACTGTTTCAGGAGGAACTCATGCCACGATTGGTTGAATGCATTCCAAACTTTTCGGAAGGCCGCAACCGCGAGGTTTTGGGCGCACTGGAAAAGGCAGCGCAAGGGGTAAAAGGTGTAACGCTGTTGGATGTGCATAGCGATGAGAGCCACAACCGCAGCGTATTCACGCTGCTGGGCAGCCCCGAAGGCATTGAGGAAGCGGCATTCCGCTTAGCGAGAACCGCCACAGAAAACATCGACATGCGAACACACCGGGGTGAGCATCCCCGCATGGGTGCGACGGATGTCATTCCGTTTGTGCCTTTGACGGGGACGACACTGGATGAGTGCATAAGAATTTCCCGCAGTGTCGCCAAGCGCGTATGGGAAGTATTGGGTGTACCCGTGATCCTTTACGAGGGTTCCGCCACCGCGCCGCATCGCCGAAATTTGGCCGATGTGCGGCGGGGACAGTTTGAGGGTATGTCCGAAAAGCTGCTGGAAGAGAAATGGGCTCCGGACTTTGGCGACAGAAAGATACACCCGACCGCCGGCATCACGGCCATCGGCGCGCGCATGCCCCTTGTCGCGTTCAATGTCAACCTGGAAACGGGCAATATCGGCATCGCCAAAAACATCGCCAAAGCCATCCGCGGCTCGTCCGGCGGCTACCGAGACTGCAAAGCACTGGGCATCATGCTGGGCGACCGGGGTATTGCCCAAGTATCCATGAATATCGTTGACTATGAGGGTACGCCGCTGTACCGGGTGTTTGAAGCCATCCGTTTTGAAGCCGCGCGCTATGGCGTCGGCATCATCGGTGCGGAACTGGTGGGGCTGACACCCGCCAAAGCGCTGCTGGACACCGCCGCATACTACCTGAAAATGGAGAACTATGACCCCTTCCGACAGGTATTGGAATATCATTTGATCAAGGAGGACTGACAATGGCGTATCTATCCGACATCGAGATTGCCCAGAGCGTTAAGGCGCGACCCATTATGGAGGTAGCGCGGGACAGCGGCATTGACGAAAAGTATCTGGAGCCTTACGGCAGGAACAAGGCCAAGGTAGATCTTCAGTTGCTGAAAGACAGCACGCAGCCGGACGGAAAACTGATATTGGTGACCGCTATCACCCCAACACCGGCAGGTGAAGGCAAAACCACCACCAGCATTGGGCTGGCGGACGGGTTGAGCAAGATCGGCAAAAAATCCATCGTGGCGCTGCGCGAACCCTCCCTTGGGCCGGTATTTGGCATCAAAGGGGGCGCGGCGGGCGGCGGCTATGCGCAGGTGATCCCCATGGAAGACATCAACCTGCACTTTACGGGAGATTTTCACGCCATCGGCGCTGCCAACAATCTTTTGTGCGCGATGGTGGATAACCATATTTTCCAGGGCAATCCGCTTAATATCGACCCCAAGCGCGTCACATGGAAAAGATGCGTTGACATGAATGACCGCTTTTTGCGCAGCGTAATCGGCGGCCTTGGTGTCCGCACCAACGGCGTTGTCCGGGAGGACGGATACGACATTACCGTCGCCAGCGAAGTAATGGCGATACTGTGCCTGAGCCAAGACATTGTGGACTTGAAGGAACGTCTGCAGCGCATCATCATCGGCTATACCTATGATGAAAAGCCAGTCACAGCGGGCGATCTGAAGGCGGCGGGCGCCATGGCCGCGCTGCTGAAGGACGCGCTGAAACCCAATTTGGTACAGACGCTGGAGGGCACGCCGGCGTTCATCCACGGCGGTCCCTTCGCCAATATCGCGCATGGCTGCAACTCTGTCACCGCCACCCGAATGGCGCTCAAACTGGCCGACTATGTGGTGACGGAAGCGGGTTTCGGCGCGGATCTGGGCGCGGAAAAGTTCCTGGATATCAAATGCCGTCTGGCAGGGCTTGATCCCGCGGCGGTAGTCATCGTCGCCAGCATCAAGGCGCTCAAAATGCATGGCGGCGTACCCAAGCCGGAATTGAAGGGCGAAAATCTGGGCGCGCTTGAAAAGGGCCTGCCTAATCTCCTTCAGCACGTGAAGAACATCAAGGATGTCTTCCATCTCCCCTGCGTGGTCGCCATCAACCGGTTCCCGGATGATTCAGATAAAGAACTCAAGCTGATTGATGAAAAGTGCCGCGAACTGGGTGTCAGGGTGGCGCTGAGCGAAGTGTGGGGCAAGGGCGGCGAAGGCGGTAAGGAACTGGCAGAAGAAGTGATGAGATTGTGCAACGAAAACGCGCACTACACTCCGGCCTATCCCCTGGGCCTCCCCCTTCAGGAAAAGATCGAAGCCATTGCCAAAAAGATCTATCACGCAAAAGGCGTGGAATTCGCAGGCAATGCCAAAAAGCAGATCGCTCAGCTTGAGGCGCTCGGCTTTGGCGAGCTCCCGATCTGTATGGCCAAAACGCAGTATTCTTTCTCAGATAACCCCGCGCTGCTGGGCACGCCGAGGGATTTTTACATCAGCGTGTCCAATGTGAAAGTCAGTGCCGGAGCGGGATTTGTGGTGGTCCTCACCGGAGACGTTATGACCATGCCGGGCTTGCCCAAAGTACCCGCCGCCGAAAAAATCGACGTGGACCGGAACGGCGTTATCTCCGGATTATTCTGATCCCCACGCGTTGAAAGCCCCGCCGGCTTGATGCCGGCGGGGCTTTCCTATGGCTTGATTTATGGGACCGCGTACGTCGCTTCCACGATCGCTTCAGCGAAGGACGAGAAATCCTCCGGATGGTAATTGGCGATCTGGGGCCGGTACAGGTCGTGATAGTCATTGCTGTAGATGGGGATCAGCGGCAGTACCTGCGTGAAGCGTTCCTGGAACTCACGCCACCTTTCCAGGTACAACACATTCTGGTCATTTGGTGTACGCCGCATGGCCAAGGCATTGTTCATCAGAGACGTGTCCCTGGCGCCGGTCTGGTTGAGGCTGCCCTGATACTGGTCCGCCACGTGGAACGTGAAGAAGGGATCAAAGAAAGTATCAAAGTCGCTTGCCAGGAACGCAATATCATAGCGGCGCTCCTTTTGCCGGTAGAAACGGCTGAGAAGCTCACGCACCGGCGCGCGCTCCACAGTAAGCTCAGCGCCAAGGGGAACGAGGTTCTTCTCCAATTGCGCAACGAGGATTTCTGCCGGTTCGTTTTCGGGCGTGATCAGGAAGTGCAGGGAAAGCGGCTCCAATTGGCCGTCCACCCTTTTGTAGCGCAATACGTCTTCTTGTGGTGTGAACGCAGCGCCTTGAGCATTCAGGGTATAGCCTGCCCTCTCCAGCAGCATTTGGGCTGCGCCCGGATCGGTCGGGTAGCGCTGCATGCTATCGCGCCTGCCTTTGACGGCTTGAAACATCCATTGTCCGCGGCCGAAGTAGCCGTCTACTACCTCGCCGTAATCTCCAAGGAAGTCGTCTACGAGCGCCTGTTTATCCAGGCTGTGGGCGATAGCTTGGCGAATGTTAAGATCGCCGGTCGGGCCTTCTTCCATGGCGAACGCCACATAAGCCAGGCCGGTGCGCGGGTAATCGATCAACTGGAAACCACTTTGGATGGCTTCGTCTATCACGGAAGCCGAAGATACCTTATTGGCAATGGTGAGTTCGCCCGATGCCAAATCATTGACGATATCGGCGCTTCGCATGGGCCGTACAACCAGGTTTTGAATGGTAGGTTTGATACCGTCGATGTTTCCTTTGTAATAGGGATTGATGGAGAATGTCGCCACGGCCGTTTCAGGATCGAAAGAATCAAGCTTGTAGGGTCCGGTCGTGGCATTGGGATGGCTGACATAGCCAACGCCCGGGGTGAACAGCCTGGCATTGAGTTCTTCGCCGGTCGGCCGGTTCACCAGATAAGCGCCTTCGCCGTCGTCACGGATATCCGTGCCGGGACTGATCTCCTTCATTGAGAAGGGCTGAATGGCTGCATAGCTCAGCTCCCAGTAATAGGGCAAAGCTTCGGGACGGACGATAAGGGCGAATGTGCGGTCGTTTATGAGCCTTGCGCCCTTAAGCACGTCGGTCTCGCCGGCGAAGTATTCCTCATAGCCCACCAGGTAGTTGTATTCTTTGACAGTCGCGCCCACATCATCCATCAGCGAGGAAGCTTCCATCAATTGCACGTACAGGTAGTCTTTTGCCGTGAGACGCGAACCGTCGCTGAAGAAGAGGTCGTCGTGCAGGGTGATCGTGTAAACCCTGTTGCCTTGCGCGTCCCGCGTGATCTCGAGACTTTCTACGGTGTTGGGGTTAGGACTCAGCCGCCCAAAGAGGGTGCGATGAATGGTATTATATTGATGCAAGAGCCTGCGAATGTCCATGTCAACTGTGTTATTACCCCAGAAATTACCCATGAACCTGCCGCTCATATCGGTCAATGATCCGATGACAACCGGTTTTTGCTCCGGCCCGGCCGGCGCTTGCTGCGCCAGCGCGGGCAAGGAGGAAAGCATCAACAAGAGGCCGGCTAAGATGCTAAGTAACTTTTTCATACTGATTTCTCCTTTGCATAGTTTGACTTGCGTTTGCTACAAGCCTCTTGTCAGTGGAAGCTTTCACCGGTGTTAAATGTCGGTGCTCCCAGGAATATGAGGCCATCGCCCGCGTCGGGCTCACCGGGTACTTCCGGTGCCGGCGGCAGTTCGATGAACGTGTTGATGATTAAGCCGTTTGCTTGATCGATAGAGGTGGTGTAGCCCGGAACAACGTCCTCAGTGATGGTATAGCTGATAAGAACGCCGTCCAGGAACTTGGGCAGACCGGTGAAACTGTATGTCCACGGTGCGCCGATTGTCTGCGCCGCTATTTGCTCAGCGCCCGCCATAACGCGAACGGTGATGGCGGCAGGCACGGCCGTATTGGTTCCATGGTTCCACTGTTTCAGGCCCGAGAGTGTGATGGTTTCGTTGATGTGCGTGTTGATGATGTTGACGGTGAACTCTTCGCTCAGCGATTCCAGACCCGTTTCTGCGTTGATTTGCGTAATGGGCAACTGCGTGTAACCCGAAATGGCGTCTTCGGTGATGGTGTAATGGATGAGACCCGATTCGTCAAACCTTGGCAGGTTGGCAAACTGGAACGCCCAGCCATTAGCCGCGGTGACGACTCGGTTGTCGATTTCCACCGCACCGCTCATTAGCCTGACAGTGATGTTCGCAGGCCGCATGGCGTCGTTGTTGTCGCCATCGTCCCATATCTTTTGGCCGCTAATGGAGATGAGATCCACTGTATTGACAACTTCCAAGCCGCCTTCGCCTTCATCGTATGCGGGGGCCANNACATCATCCGGCCTTAGGCTATGCAGATCGTCCATGTCATCCCAGATCTTGTCCACGGGAATGTCGATGGTATCCAACGTGTTTGTAACAGTCTGCGTACCTTCGATGCCGCCATAAGCAGGTTCAAGGTAACCCGGCACGCGTTCTTCATGGATGGAGTACGTGTACATTTCGCCGTTGCCGTCCTTGGCAGGAAGATCGGCGAATGTCCCCATCCAGCCGTTGCCTTCATTCAGGACGAGCTGCTTGTAAGGCGTGATGGCATCATCACTGCGCATGAGGTGGATCGTGACGCTTAAGGGCCTTAAGCCATACAGATCCTCCTGATCCTCCCAGATTTTCAGCACAGGGATATCATCGGTCAGTTCTCTGGTGTTGGTGACAACCAGTTCATCAATGGATTTTTCGTACCCGCCCGGTACCGTTGGCTCATCCACCGTGTAGGTGATGGCGTCACCCTGGTAATATACCGGCAGGTTGTAAAATACGTGTGTCAGCGGAGCATCGGGTCCCAAGGTAACCATACCGTCCGCGTCCATCAGAGCGCCGGAGGCGGAGGCCGCTTTGAGTGTCGCCCACGGGACAAGGTCTCCATCCGCTGTGGCAATCAATTCAAGCTGTACTTCAGTATGCAATGTGTCTTCTACACCGTTGTCTTCCCAGATCTTTTGGACCGTTCTTGTGG
>LFTR01000260.1 GCA_001513425.1 Clostridiales bacterium DTU024 | reverse complement strand
GGCACCCGGCTGGTCCACCTCCTTCCAGCCTCAATTTCACCTACAACAACTTTACACTAACAGCGGTACCAATATTCACCGGAAAGACTTTGTTCTGCGCGTCTGTTGCATCATTGCTGCGTATGGGGTATAATAATCGTGCGAAATTTAATTTTGCACGATATAAATGGAGGTAACACCATGTCCATCTATGAATACTCTTACACATCCATCGAGGGTAAACCCGTTGACATGTCGGATTATGAAGGCAAGGTACTGCTGATCGTCAATACAGCCAGCAAATGCGGATTTGCGCCGCAGTATCAGGGGCTGCAAGATCTGCATAAGCAGTATAAGGATCACGGCTTTGAAGTCATCGGCTTTCCCTGCAATCAGTTCATGGATCAGGAGCCCGGTGATGAAAAGGCCATTTCTAAGTTCTGCACTTTGCGCTATGGGGTCACGTTTCCTTTGTCTTCAAAAGTGGACGTGCGCGAAGACAGTGCCATCCCGCTGTTCAAATACCTTACTTCTGAAAAGGGCTTTGAAGGTATGGGTAAAGGCGTTAAAGCAAAGGCCTTCGAAATGATGCTCAAGGCCAAGTACAAGGAAGGCTACAAAGACGACCAGATCAAGTGGAATTTTACAAAATTCCTGATTGATCGGAACGGCGAAGTCATCGCTCGTTTCGAACCCGTTGTGGAACCCAAAGACATTGTCGCCGACATTGAAAAACTGCTGTAAGAGGGCAATGATATGGATGATCGCGCTTTGCTGCTGGAGAACCAACTGTGTTTCCCGTTATATGCGGCATCCAAAGCCGTATTGGGCCGTTATAAACCGCTGCTGGACGACATTGGCCTGACCTACACACAGTATATCGTTATGATGGTCCTGTGGGCGGATAAAAGCTTGTCTGTCAGCGGCCTGGGCAAACGGCTTTACCTTGACTCAGGTACACTCACGCCGCTGCTCAAGCGCCTGGAAGAAAAGGGCCTGATCCGGCGCACGCGCTTCGCGCAGGATGAACGCAAGGTGATCGTCACCCTTACCAAGGGAGGCGAAGCGCTCAAAGTGAGGGCCATGGAAATACCCCCACAAATCGGTCGCTGCCTGAACCTTAATATCGAGGAAGCTGCGACCCTGTATCGCTTGCTTTACAAGGTTCTGGCCCCGTCCGCATGTTCGGCCGGCGTGCAAAGCGGCAATTATGAAGGAGAGACAAGATGAACATTCATTTTTCTATCGAGGAAGCTGTCAGAAAACGTTACAGCGTCAGGAATTATCTGGATCGTCCGGTCGAAGAAGGCCGGGAAAGCGAGCTTAAAGCATTCGTAGAGACGCTGGACAATCCCTTTGGTGAAGAGGTCTTTTTTCATTACCTTGATTCTAAGAGCCTGGGCGACCGCCGGAAGATCGGCACTTACGGCGTTATCAAGGGTGCAAAGCAGTATATCGGGGCAAGTATCAAGGCGGGGAAAATGGCACTGGAAGCGCTGGGGTATGAAATGGAGACGGTCATGCTTCATTTGGCGCAGGCCGGACTTGGCAGTTGCTGGCTGGGCGGTACATTCAATCGAAAAGGCTTCGCGAAGGCTATGGACATTGCAGATGACCTAATTGTTCCCGCTGTGAGCCCCTACGGCTACGTCGCGCCAAAGATGCACGGGACAGAATCGCTCATGAGAAAAGTGATCCGCGCGGATCATAGAAAACCTTGGGTGCATTTGTTTTTCACGGATGATTTTTCGTCACCCCTCACAAAACAAGCCGCGGAGGAGATCGCGTTCCCTTTGGAGATGCTTCGTCTGGGACCTTCCGCTTCAAACAAGCAGCCATGGCGCGTTTTGCTCAAGAACGGGGTGTGGCACTTTTTTGAACAGAGAGTACCGGGTTACAGCGCTGCCTTTCCGTATGATATTCAGAGGATAGATATGGGGATCGCGGCAGCGCACTTCGACCATTCGGCGGAAGAAACAGGCATCAAGGGGCATTTTGTATTGGACCGGGAACCGGAATTGGCACTGCCCGAACATATGGAATATGCTTATTCCTGGGTCAGGGAGTGAAAAGGAGCCGCCGTCAAAGTGTTATGCATTAAGGGGGAGTGTTGTGAGAATCGCGATCGTTTACTATTCACTTGAAGGAAACACCAAGTATGCCGCCGAAAAGATCGGTGAAACACTCAGTGCGGATATCATCCCTCTGATACCGGTCAAGGCTTATCCTGACGGCAAGGTCAGCAAGTATTTTTGGGGCGGGAAGGGTGCCGTGTTTGGGGAAACGCCCAAACTGGAGGAGTACCGCTTCGACCGGGATCGTTACGATTTAGTCATACTTGGAACGCCCATTTGGGCGGGTACTTTCGCGCCGCCCCTAAGGACGTTTATTGGGGACAACAACTTGACGGGCGGGAAGATCGCCCTGTTCATGTCTTGCTCGGGCGGTTCGACCGAAAAGTGCGCCATACAACTGGAAAAGGAAATAGGCGATTGTGCCGTGGTATCTACACTAAGACTGGTTGACCCTCTCAAGAGCAGCCAAGCTGCGGTTGATAACAGCATTATGGATTTCTGCGAAGAGATCAAGAGATCCTTATAAAAGCAAGGCGATACAAAAGAACAAGCTTCTCTCTGAGCGAAGCTTGTTCTTTTGCACATCGAACCTGTTGGCAGTCCGGATCATTACCGGATCGTTCATTTTTTTTGCGCAGATGTCTCGGCAGGCAAAAGTACTGCTATTTGCCCTCTCCGATTTTTTCGGCGCGCGGCACGCGCAAGCGGCTGGCTTCGGGCATGCCGGTGCCCAGCAGCGGCTGCAGATAATACTTGAACGCGTCGGTTACATTATTGGCTTGCGCGTTGATGTAATCATCCGACATCAGCTTTGTTTTGGCGGCGACGTCTTCCAGCGGCCTGATTTGGTAATCCACCGAGTAATACCCGGTTCGCTGGATAGTGATACTGCCGTCGGTGTCATGCCAGATCGCAAACTGCGCTGCTTTTTCGCCCACTTCGCGGGCCTCGCGCTGGTCCACATCGCTCACGCACCCCATGAAGGAGCGCTGAAGGTACCCCAGAGTGTCGCTGCGAACGCGCTTGATATCGAGGTTTTTCTTGATTTGTCTGACCAGCAGTTCTCCCAATGCGCCGGTGCCGCTGAGCTGGATATTGCCATGCGCATCAACTTCACTGTCCCCGGACTCCTGCATGATAAGGTCGCCGTTTTCATCCTGAATGCCTTCGGACACGGCGATAACGCAACGCCCGAGGCGGCTGTAGACGTCGTTGACGTCGCCCAAAAACTGCGTCATTGAAAAGGGACGTTCCGGCAGATAGATAAGATGCGGCCCGTCATCCGGATACTTCTGGGCAATGGAGGACGCTGCCGTCAAAAAGCCCGCGTTCCTTCCCATGACCACGCCCACGTGGACGCCGGGAAGCGCACGGTTATCAAGGTTTAGCCCGATGAAGCTCTGTGCCACAAAGCGCGCCGCGCTGGGGTATCCCGGCGTATGGTCGTTGAACATCAGATCATTGTCGATGGTTTTGGGGATATGGATAGCGCGGAATTCGTAGTGCGACTTTTCCGCCTGTTCATTGACGATGCGCACGGTATCCGCGGAGTCGTTGCCGCCGATATAGAAGAAATAACGCACGTTATGCATACGGAACACATCAAAGATCTGTTCGCAATACTTGGCGTCCGGCTTGTCACGCGTTGAACCCAGCGCGCTGGAAGGCGTTACTGCCACACGCTCCAGGTTGTTTGTGGTTTCCTGCGTCAGATCCAGGAAATTTTCATTGATGATCCCGCTCACCCCGTTGATGGCGCCGTAAACCTTGGTGATTTGCGGGAACTTGCGCGATTCCAGCACAACGCCAACCAGCGATTGGTTGATAACGGCCGTGGGGCCGCCGCCTTGTGCCACAACCACTTTTCCTTGCAGTTCCATATGCCCTCCTAAATAAGGGGGCGAGGCAAGATGCCCGGCCCCTTGAGATCAAGATAAAAATCAGCCTTTGTTATTGCATCCCAGTACGTGCACGATCTTATGCCGCACCATGTCGCGCAGCGCCGTGCGCGCTTCGCCCAGGTACTGGCGCGGGTCAAAGTGATCCGGATGTTCAACAAAATGTTTGCGGACGACCCCGGTGAATGCCAGGCGCAGATCAGAGTCGATATTGATCTTGCACACCGCCATGGACGCGGCCTTACGCAGCATTTCTTCCGGAACGCCACGCGCGTTGTCCATTTTGCCGCCATATTGGTTGATCATCTCCACATACTCAGGGATGACGCTGCTGGCGCCGTGGAGCACGATGGGGAAATCAGGCAGCCGCTTTTCTACTTCTTCCAGAATGTCAAAGCGCAGAAGCGGTTCGCCCTTGAACTTAAACGCGCCGTGGCTGGTGCCAATAGCGATCGCGAGGCTGTCGACCCCTGTTTTGGTGACAAATTCTTCCACCTCTTCGGGGCGGGTATAGCTGGAATCCGCTGCGGAGACTTTGATATCGTCTTCCACACCGGCCAAACGTCCCAGTTCGCCTTCCACCGTCACGCCACGCGCATGGGCATACTCGACTACTTCTTTGGTGAGACGAATATTTTCTTCGAAGGGCAAATGGCTGCCGTCTATCATGACGGAGGTGAAACCGCCGTCAATGCAGCTTTTGCAGGTGGCAAAATCCGGTCCGTGATCCAGGTGCACGACGATATCAAGGCCGCTTTCCTGAATGGCCGCTTCAATCAATTTCATCAAGTAGGTGTGATTGGCGTACTTGCGCGCGCCTGCCGAAACCTGCAGGATGACCGGTGCTTTTTCCATCTGCGCGCCCTCGACGATACCTTGGATGATCTCCATGTTGTTTACGTTAAAAGCGCCGATGGCATAACCGCCCGCGTACGCTTTGGCAAACATTTCTTTACTGTTGACTAATGGCATAAGTGCCTCCTTTGATTGATATTGTGAAAAACGCTTCGGTTAGTATACTGCAGCATAAGGAGCGTGTCAAACAGGGCGTCCCCAGCGGATGCTTCATTCTAGGTGGATTTTGGCAAAAATGCCGCTGACATATCCGCATAAGCCGAAAAGCGATAGGTTGCCGGATAATCTTCATAGAATGCATCGGGGTCAAAAAGGATGTCCGTTATGCCCGCGTTCTTGCCCGCATCCAAATCGATTGAGCGATCGCCCACCATGCAGCAGTCCTGCGGGGCAAGCTGATGCTTGTGGATCAGGTGATTGAGTGCATCCGGGGCAGGTTTGGCAGGAAACGCGTCCTCGCTGGTCACTTTATCGTGGAAATACTGCCACAGATCATCACGCTTCAGCGCATCCACCGCGGTTACATTGCGATGGGTGTACAGATAATTCTTACCGCCCAAACGGGTGATTTTCTCCAGCATGTTTTTGGCGCCGGCATAGGGTCGCATACTGGATTCATCTTCCTTTTCAGAATGAACATAATATTGCCGCATGATCGTCTCCGCCAAGTCGGCATCACCCCGGGCCGCCCACAGTGCGGCGCCGTCCAGACGCAGTTTTACCTGAGCCAGCGCAACATCATCAGGCAATATGATCCCCGCATCACGCAGCGCATTTTGGAATGCGCGCGTGACGCGGGGATAGGTGTCATATAGTGTGCCGTCAAAATCCCAAAACCAGTGTTTAAACTGCATTATGCTTTCTGGTGTATGTCGCTGGTGCAATGCGGGCAGCGTGTTGCTTCCTTCGCCACTTCCTGCTTGCAGTAATCACACAGGCGCGCGGGTTCCGCAGCGGGAGCCGGCTTCTGCATTTTGCTCATGGCCTTGATGAACAGGAAGATCACCAGCGCAATGATGACAAAGTCGATTACGTTCTGAATGAACATACCATAGTTGAATGTGGCGACGCCCAGTTCTTTGGCCTGATCGATGGAAGCAACGGGTACTGCACTGTCACCCAATTGGATGAACAGCCCTGATACGTTGGTGCCGCCTGTTAACAGGCTGATGAGGGGCATGAAGATGTCGTTCACCAAACTGGCGACGATTTTGCCGAACGCTCCGCCGATGATAACGCCGACGGCCAGGTCCATGACATTGCCCTTCATCGCAAAGGCCTTGAATTCCTGCATAAACTTTTTCATGTTATGCCTCCCTGCTCATTTTTCAAGTACACCAGTTTACTTTAAGGATTTTAGCATACTTTATGGATGAATTCAATAATATCCTTATACCACACGTCCGCAAGGGCATTAGTGATGCCGTGTGCCCCTGCGGCGGCGGACGGGCTGCGGCTGCTGCTTCTCCAGGGGTTTGTCGCCTTTGAGAGTGAAGAGCTCGTCACGGTACTTAGCAGCCTTCTCAAAGTCCAGTTCCCCCGCAGCGGACAGCATTTTGTCCTCTAATTGAGCTACCAGAGCAGCCCTGTCTTCAGGACTCATGCCCTCGCGCTCGAGTTCTTCCGTATCCCGGGTAATGGCGATAAGGTTGCGCACAGCGCTGATGATGGTTTCGGGGGTAATGCCGTGCTTTTCATTGTAGGCTTCCTGCAGCGCCCGCCGACGGTTGGTTTCATTTATTGCGCGCATCATGCTGTCTGTGGGACGATCGGCGTACATAATGACGCGTCCATCGATATTGCGCGCCGCGCGTCCGACTGTCTGCACCAAGGATGTCTCAGAACGTAAAAACCCCTCTTTGTCGGCATCCAGTATCGCAACAAGTGTCACCTCGGGCAGATCCAACCCTTCTCGCAACAAATTGATGCCTACCAGCACATCATATGCGCCCAGCCTTAGATCCCTTATCAGCGCCATACGCTCCAACGTCTTGATGTCTGAATGCAGGTAACGCACGCGTACACCGCTGTCCCTTAAGTAGTCCGTCAGCATTTCTGCCATTTTCTTGGTCAGCGTCGTTACCAGCACACGGTGTCCCAGATCCGTTTCCTTGTTGATTTCGCTGAGCAGGTCATCCACCTGGCCCGTGGCGGGGCGTACAAAGATCCGGGGATCCAGCAGCCCCGTGGGACGGATGATTTGTTCTACCGTCTGCGTGGCGTGTTCCTTTTCATAGGGTCCGGGCGTTGCGGAAACGTAGATCGTCTGGTTGATCTTCTTTTCAAATTCCTCAAACCGGAGGGGCCTGTTATCAAAAGCGCTGGGAAGTCGAAACCCGTAGCGTACCAACTCCTCCTTGCGCGCGCGGTCGCCCGCATGCATGGCTCGGATCTGTGGCACCGTCACGTGGCTTTCGTCTATAATGCACAGAAAATCCTTCGGGAAATAATCAAGCAGCGTATACGGTGAGTCGCCCGGCTGGCGTCCGTCAAAGTAGCGGCTGTAGTTTTCAATACCGGTGGTAAACCCGATTTCGCGCAGCATTTCAATATCGTAGCGCGTGCGCTGCGTGATACGCTGTGCCTCCAGCAGCAGTCCCTCTTTTTCGAACTCCGCGGCGCGAAGTTCCATGTCCCGTTCGATCTGCAGGATGCTGTCTTCTTTGCCTTCCACCTGCGAAACGTAATGGGACGCGGGGAAAACGGCAATGTGGTTCACCGAACGTATCGTCTGGCCTGTGGTGACATTGAATTCCGATATGCGTTCGATCTCATCCCCGAAAAAAGCCACACGCACACCGTTGTCTTTGCTGCCAACGGGGATCACGTCCATGACATCCCCCCGGATGCGGAACATGCCGCGGGCCATGGCAATATCGTTGCGTTCATATTGAACAGCCACCAACTTTTTTGCCAGTTGTTCGCGCGACAAACGCATACCCGGGCGCAGCGAAATCATCTGGCCTTCGTATTCGCTGGGGTCGCCCATGGAGTAGATGCAGGAAACGGAAGATACAATGATGACATCGCGCCGCTCCCTGAGCGCGGCGGTCGCGCTGTGCCGCAGGCGATCGATTTCTTCGTTGATGGAAGAATCCTTTTCGATGAAGGTGTCGCTGGATGCGATGTAGGCTTCCGGCTGATAGTAATCGTAGTAGCTGACGAAGTATTCGACCGCGCTGTCGGGGAAAAACGCACGGAATTCGCTGCACAGCTGCGCTGCCAGCGTTTTATTATGTGCAATAACCAACGTAGGCCTTTGCACTTTCTGGATGACCGACGCCATGGTGTAGGTTTTGCCGGACCCCGTCACGCCAAGCAGCGTTTGGTGACGTTGGCCTTCTTGGAGGCCGCGCGTCAGCGCGTCAATGGCTTGCGGCTGATCACCCTGGGGAGTATAGGGGGCTTTGAGTATGAACCGGGACATGCTGTCTCCTTTACGTTAGGGTTTGATGATGATATCGTCCCGGAGGCGGTACAGCGTTGCTCCGCGCCCGGGCTGACAAAACGCATCCACAAACCACTCAATTTTTTTGACTGCATCAAATTGCGGCAGACCATAGCGGATACCGTTGCGCTTTTCACCCTTCATGTTGCTGTCCGCCCAATGCACCTGATCCGAAGCGGCGTCATAGTCTTCAATAAAAACAAGCGAATGCGCGCCTACGCCGTAGTAGTACTTAGCGGACATCTGAAAGTAGTCGCCCTTTTTCACTTCCCGCATGAACGCCATGGCGATTTCGCGGTTTTGGCTCTTGGTAAGGCTTTTGTCATACTTGAATTGGTGCGCGGCATAGAAGGGGTTGCCGCTCTCGGGCGCGATATTTTCCCACTCAATGCCGTATTGATAGGGCTTGCTGTCTTCCTTGGGAAGGTTGTTGGGAATGACCAAGGGTGCATCCGGAAATTCCCCTACGCGGTATTTACCGGCGTTTTGCTTGAATATATCTACCGTGAAATTCTTGCACAGGTATACGTCGCCTGAATAATGTGCGCTCTGCAGGCGGCCGTTGGCGGCGTCAAACAGTTCTTTGGCGCTCACGATGATCTCTCGGATGAACGCGTCCCTGGCTGAAAGCGTTTCCGCCGCCCCAAGCGAGGAAACAGCGCACATCATAATCAGCAGGCCCAAAGCGATCAGTCTTTTCATGAATTGCTCCTTACGGGGATAAGTTATTACGCTTTCCATTATACACTGCTTTGCGATACAGACAAGGCAAGTGGTTAGTGTAAAGTTGTTGTAGGTGAAATTGAGGCTGGAAGGAGGTGGACCAGCCGGGTGCCG
>LFTR01000014.1 GCA_001513425.1 Clostridiales bacterium DTU024 | reverse complement strand
TTTTATAGGAGTAGAAGAAATGAAAAGACTAATCGCCGTCGTGACAGTGTGTATCTTGATAATGTCAGTATCTGTGGTATTTGCGTCAGAAGTCGACTCGCGGTTCCTTGGTGATTGGTATGTTCATACCTTTAAAATTGGTGAATCGTCTTTCAATACCGGTGACAGCGGCATGATCATAAAAATCACTGTGGAGGCGGGTGGTACGGCAACCCGGACGGATCCGGATGGGAGTCAGGACGCAGGCACCTGGACAAGTGAAGGGGATAATATGCTGATTTCCTGGGATGATGGCGGCGTTTTGGAGTTGGTTTATGTAGACGGCGCACTGGTCAGCAATACCGAGGAAAGAAGCAGTCTGATCCTGCATCTGGAAGGATCACTGCCCGAGAAAGCACCCGAAGGAAAGCTCGATTACCGCAAGGATGTCAAGGCCACGGATTTCGACGGGAATTGGATGAGCATCGAGATAACCGCTCATGGCATAACCATACCAATAGGTGAACTGGGTGAACGTGTGGATCCGCAAATAAGGAACGGCAAACTTGTTGCCCTAAATGGCATGCCGGTCGATTCGTCTGTAACCACTGAGTTTGTTTCATCGACACTCTTCATCAATAATCCGATCGTAAACGTCGTCAGTGTAATGAATCTGCTGACAGATGGTTCGGCGATTTTGATGCATCTTCACGCCCCTGACGCGTACTTTACCCTGATTCCTGCGCCATAGAAAGATGAAGGCAAACGTTATTCAAAGGCTTGAATCGGCTCTTATCGATAATGGGCACAAGGATTATGCAAAAACGTAATTTGGGCCAAGATGGAACGAATAAGTCAACCGCCGCACCTGTTGTTCGGCGGTCATC
>LFTR01000026.1 GCA_001513425.1 Clostridiales bacterium DTU024 | reverse complement strand
TGTTCGGGGCGGCTGGCACCCGTCAGGGCGCTTGAAATACCGGGCAGCCGCAGTATCCAGGCCAGCGCCAACTGGGAAAGGCCGAGGCCCAGGTCGCCGGCAATTACGCCCAGCTTCTGCACTTTGAGCAGGTTTTCCTCGTTCATCACGCTTGCCATCGTTCCGTTCACTTTGTCGTTGGCAGCGCGGCTGTCCTGCGGGATATCGCTCAGCGTCTTATACTTGCCGGTCAACAGTCCCTGTGCCAGCGGCGAAAACACCACCTGGCCAATGCCGTATTTTTGGCTCACGGGGAGGATCTCCCCCTCGATTCTGCGGTGCAGCATATTGTACTTGGGCTGGTTGACCGCGATGCGGTCCAGGAGATACTTGTCTGCCACGCGCACGGCCTCTTCGATTTGCGCGGCGCTCCATTCGCTGACACCCGCGTATAGGATCTTGCCTTGGCGAATCAAGTCGTCCAGCGCGCGCAGCGTTTCCGTCAACGGCGTTTCCGGGTCATGACGGTGGCAGTAATAAATATCGATGTAATCATGATCAAGCCGCTTGAGGCTGGCATGCGCCTGTTCCATAATGTGTTTCCTGGACAACCCGCGGTCGTTGGGACCTCCTCCCATCGGGAAAAAAACCTTGGTAGCCAGAACGTACGAACT
>LFTR01000184.1 GCA_001513425.1 Clostridiales bacterium DTU024 | reverse complement strand
ATCCTCAACCAATTACTGGACAACTACGAGATCGCCGCAGAAGACCAGATTCCCACCTGCCAGGACACCGGCATGGCGGTGCTGTTTGTGGAGATGGGGCAGGATGTGCACATCGAAGGCGGCAATTACGAGGAAGCGCTTAACGCGGGCGTGCGCGAAGCGTACGAAAAAGGTTACTTCCGCAAGTCAGTCGTGGGCGAGCCGCTTTTTGATCGTGTCAACACCAAGGACAATACGCCGGCTGTCATCCACACGCGCATCGTTCCGGGTAATAAGGTGCATATTTTGGCTACCGCCAAAGGTTTTGGCAGCGAGAATATGAGCGCGCTGAAAATGCTGGTTCCCGCCGACGGTCTGGACGGCGTGGTGCAGTTTGTTTTGGATACTGTCAAAATCGCGGGCCCAAATCCCTGCCCGCCCATTGTGCTGGGAATTGGCATTGGCGGAACGTTTGAACACGCTGCCATTATGGCAAAAAAGGCCACCGCCCGCAGCCTCACGGAAGATCATCCTGACCCGCGCTATGCGGCGCTGGAGAAGGATCTGTTGGAAAAGATCAACGCGCTGGGCATTGGCCCCGGGGGGACCGGTGGCACTACGACCGCGCTAAAGGTAAATGTGGATTACGCGCCTACGCACATTGCGGGTCTTCCCGTTGCCGTCAACATCTGCTGCCACGCCGCGCGCCACAAGGCCGTCACTTTGTGAGAAAGGATAAGTATATGAGTACCATCACTGTTCAACTGCCTCTTGACGAAAAAGTCGTGAGGGAACTGCGCGCCGGGGACTCGGTCCTTTTAAGCGGCGTCCTGTACACCGCGCGCGATGCCGCGCACAAGCGAATGATTGAACTGATAGACAAAGGCGAAGAACTGCCTATCGATGTAAAGGGCCAGGTCATTTACTATGTCGGCCCTGCCCCTGCGAGCCCCGGCCATACTGTCGGGCCGGCGGGTCCTACCACGAGTTACCGGATGGATGCCTACACGCCGCAGCTGCTCGATTTGGGGTTGAAAGGCATGATCGGCAAGGGCAAACGCTCCGAAAATGTCATCGATAGCATGAAAAAAAACGGCGCGGTCTATTTTGGCGCAACCGGCGGCGCAGCGGCACTGATTGCCAGATCGATCGTTAAATCTGAGGTGGTTGCGTATCCGGACCTGGGTTCAGAAGCCATCCACCGATTTGAGATCAAGGACTTCCCTGCCATCGTTCTGATCGATTCACAAGGCACCAACCTGTATGAAACGGGCCCCGCTCTATACAAGAAAAACGATCTGTGATAAGATGAGCAAACTTTGCGGGAAAGGGGGGTTGCGCATGAATCAGAAGCGCGGCATGCGTGTGCTGACGCTGATGCTTTGTGCCATCCTCCTTCTTCCCGCCATTTCAGTTCGTGCCAGTGACGAATACAGCAGTACCAATCCCGGCGATTTGTCCTCGGACCATCTGCGGGCAGAATCCGCCGTACTGATTGAAGCCAATACCGGCAATGTTGTCTTTGAAAAGAATGCCGACGTGGTGCGCTACCCTGCGTCAACCACCAAGATACTGACGTTGCTGCTGGGCATTACCATGGTGGATCCCGACATGATCGTCGTGGCAACGCCCTCCAGTGTCAGCATTCCGGAGGATGCGTCAAGCATTTCCCTGGAAATTGGACAGGAAGTTAAGTGGAGTGATCTTCTTAAAGCCACGATGGTTGCTTCCGGAAACGACGGAGCCAATCTGATTGCGGAGACTGTGTCGGGTTCCCAGGAAGCTTTCGCGGCACTCATGAACGAAGCCGCGTACAACTTTGGCGCGACCAGCACACATTTTTCCAACGCGCATGGCCTTTATGACGATTACCACGTCACCACTGCGCGCGATATGGCGATCATCGCCAGGGAAGCAATGAAAAATGACGTGTTTCGTGAGATAGCTGCGCTTAGCCGATTTACTCTTCCCCGCAACAACATGAATGGGGGCCGGAGCTTCACGGCGCGTGACAGTATTTTCAAAGTGCTGTCGGAAGACGCGGACGAAGCGGCCTACTTCTATGAGCACGCAACCGGCATCAAAACCGGCTACGTTTCACAGGCAGGCTATTGCTATGTAGGTTCTGCATACAAGGACGGGATTGAGTTGATCTCCGTCGTTTTCCAGAGCAGCAGCTATCGCCGCGCCTTCACGGATACCATCAGGCTCATGGACTACGGCTTTAGCCAATATGTGAGTATCAGCGTAGAGCAAATCTACCGGGAAAACCCCAAGGTTATAGATATTTCGGGTTTTGCCCTGGACGACCCGGATCTGGGCCGCCTGGCACTGGACATACGCAAGATGGAATTCGCGGCGGATGACAATCTGGTTTCTATGGCCAGCCAGCCTGACGCCCACATGAAGGTGTATAACACCCGCACGCAGTTCCAATTTACCAGAATACTGGAAGCCCCCGTCAACGCCGGCGAAACAGTCGGCATCATGACCTATACGCCCGAAGATGGCAGCCCCCCGGTAACATATGAATTGATAGCCGGTCGCACGATTGAGAGGCGGGAAGCGCTGGCGCCGACGCTTGCGGAGATCAGGCAGTATGCAGACACCGATCCCAATCCCTTTCCCCCCTTCTCCGTTGAGTTTTTGATCATCATTCTACTGCCCGTCATAGCGGTTGCCGTGCTGGCCGCCATCTTCTACAGGCTTCTTACAATGAAGCGCAAACCGAAGCTTAAGCAGAAAAACAAGTATAAAACGCGTTTTTACAGGTAATATGGTGAATGCCAAACGGCGCCGAGCATCCAGCTCAGCGCCGCTTTTGTTCGTCTCAGGGTCATTTATGTCCTGCCGGTATTTCTCTCATACAGAAGCCGCAAACCTTTGAGTGTCAGCAGACTGTCGATTTTGTCGATCACCTTTGTTTCGGATGCGATCAAGTGTGCGAAACCCCCGGTGGCGATGACCGTGGCGGCCTTTTCTCCCACTTCCTCGCGCATACGTTCCACCAGATATTCCACCTGCCCCACGTAGCCGTAAATGACGCCAGACTGAAGGTTCGAAACCGTGCTGCGTCCCACAACCTTGGGCGGCTTGATCAGTTCGTAGTGCGGCAGCTTTGCCGTGCCCGTCACCAACGCTTCGCTGGCGATGCGAATGCCCGGACAGATGCATCCGCCCAAAAAAGCGCCATCCCTGTCCACAACGCCAAACGAAGTAGCCGTTCCGAAATCGATGCTGATGCAAGGCCCTCCCCAGATAGTATAGGCAGCAATGGCGTTACAGATGCGGTCACTGCCCAAGTCCCCCGGATTGTCATACTTGATATCAATGCCGATATCAATGCCCGGGTTCACAAATAGGGGTTCAATGCCAAAAAAATCCCGGCACATGTGGTCAAGGGTATAGTTGACAGTGGGCACAACGGAGGAAATGATAATACCATCCACGATGGGCATCTTGATATGTTCATGCCGAAACATTTGCTCCATCTTGATCCCATACTCATCGCTGGTGGACGATCTGTCTGTGGCGATGCGCCAATAGTGCGGCATCTTTTCGCCGTTAAACAGGGCAGATTTAATGTTTGTGTTGCCGATATCCATAGCGAGTAGCATGCTTTGGCCCCCTATTCCCTTTTTGCGCCGAATGAAAAGCTGGACTTGCTTACGGCAAGCACAATTGGCAGTGTAACCAGTGCTGCCACGAGTGCTTCCGGTACGCCCGCAAACAAAACGATAGACCCAAGCGTGACCAGCAACGCAGCATGATCCAACCCGATGAGGACATAAAAAAGAAGCATGCAGCCCAGATACAAAAAAGTGTTGGTGAACGAACCCGCCAACACCGACAGCGTTATGGCGCGCTTTTGGCTTCCTGCTTTGAGTCTGTTATGGAGCGCATGGGCGACGATCGGGATCAAAAGGCGCGGCAGAAAACACATGATTGCAACATACAGAACGTTCGCCAAGAGGATAGGCGCCACCAACGGTGACGGTGCGCGCAGCGCGGTATAAAAACTGACCGCGCCAAAGCTGAACCCCAAGATGAGACCGCTGCGCACGCCCAAAAGCAGCGTACCGGCGATAACCGGAATGCACAGCAGGGTTACGTAAATGGGCCCCACATTGATGAGTCCAAGCGGAGTAAGACCCATAATGACAACGATCGCGACAAAGATAGCGGTGACCGTCATTTTCCGAAGATCCTTGATCATGTGTCTCCTTTTCTTGGCCCACGCTCGACGTGTGATCGACCCGCAAAATACCGCCCTTATACTCAGCGATTATAGCAAAGTATCCGGCGTATTGTCAAAAGAGGTTCATTGAAAAACAGGACAGCGCGATCGCGCTGTCCTGTTTTGTTAATTGGGGTTTAGTTACTAACGGGAGCTTCAACAGGTACTACTTCAGTGGGAGCAACAACTTCCTCTGACGGGGCAGGTTCCGTGGACGGTTCTTCCACTGCCTCCGCCACGGTGATGCGTCCTTCGGCAGCTACGTTGATGACGCCCAAACGCACAATGTGCTGCGTAAATGCTTCATCCAGCGTGCCGCGGTATTGCAGGATGGGGCTGTTCTTCAACATCTCATAACCGTCGCCGCCTGCTGCTGTGAAGTCATTGGTTGCCATCGTGTAAGTCTTGACCGGATCCACCGGTTCGCCACCAACTTCCATGGATACAATGCGGCTGCCCACTTCCTTGGCCGGGTCAAACACGAATTTGGCTCCGCTGATCTGCGGGAAACCACCGTTTGTTTCCGGGTATAACCTGACGCCATGCTCCATGGCGGCAAGCAGCTGTTCGCCTGTTACTTCAATGATGACAACGCTGTTGCCAAACGGGAATACTTCCACAACGTCACGTTGTGTTATATCGCCCGCCGGAATGGATTTCCGAATACCGCCGCCATTAGTGAAGGCAAGGTCAGCTTCCGTATACAACCTGAGCGCATCAGTCGCCAAGTTGCCAAGGTTTGTTTCACCGCTACGGTTAGTTTCGCGTTCGCCGTCCAGGTCCACTTCTGTGACGCCAATGACCGTATTAAGTATTTCGTCCTGTCCCACCTTGATTTCATCAATGAATGCCTTGACTTCTTCATCGGGCATTACTGCGGATGCTTCTTCAAAGGTTATGGGATCACTTTCCGCCGTTACGCTGCCATCAGGTAGAATGGTCAACGTGACTTGTCCGATATTTTTCAAGTAATCGCCTGTGCTGACAATCAGCGCGCCATCCGCAACTTGCGCGATCTCATCGGGCAGGGTGTGGCTGTGGCCGTCAATAACGAGGTCTACGCCGGGAATTTGTGCCAGCACACTGCTATTGGGCGTGTACGCATCATCAGCGCCCCAATGCGCCAGCAGTATGATCGCATCGCTCTTCTCATCCACTTGTGCGATAACATCAGTCAATACGTCATAATCGTTGAAAGTGAGCGCCTTGATCATTTCCGGATGTATTGCGGTTGTCATCTGCGGGTTAGCTATGCCGACCACTGCAACGACTTTGTCACCCGCATCCAACAAGGCAAAGGGCGTAAAAGCGTTCTCGCCATTTTCCAGCATGATATTGGCATTGACCAGAGGGAACGCCATCTCTTTTTCCAGTTCCTTCAGGCGGTCAAAGCCGTAATTGAAATCGTGGTTGCCGGGTTCCATCGCGTCATAGCCCAGCATGTTCAATAGTTTAACTACGCTGAGTCCCTTCTCCAAATTGGAGAAAGCCATACCGTGCAGAGTGTCGCCAACGTCCAGCAACAGGACGGGGCCATGCCGCTCCGCGTCCCTGACGATGGTCGCCAGCTTGGCGTAACCAATTTGATCCGTATCGTTGCCTTCCACGCGGCTGTGCACGTCATTGGTGTGGAAAATGGTGATTGCGACAGCCTCTGCGGGCTCTTCCGTCACCATAGGGACTAAAGTTGCTTTTGCCGCAGGCTCTGCGGGGGTCGGCACGGCCATCGCCAGAGCGTCCGCCGTCGCCTTCAGATCCTCATATTGTGTGGATAGCGCTTCTGCGGACTGCACGGCCGCGTCCTTTTCTTGGGTCAGGGCCGCGACGCTCTGTTTTAGTTCATCCAATTGTTTCAGAGCCAGTTCATTCTCAGCTTTCAGGGCCTCAAGCGCCTCGGAGGCAGCTTGTTCGTCTTCGCCCGGTGACAAAGAGGCTGCCTGCAAGGACAGCTCTTCGTATTTTGCGGCCGCCTCCTCTGCGTTCTTGACAGCCTCATCGCGTTGCTGCGCCAACTGATCCACATTCTGCTTCAGCGTTTCGAGTTCCGCCAGCGCCTGCTCTTTTTCAGCTTTCAGCGCAGCCAGCTCTTCAGGTGACTCCCGCTCGGAGACAACAGCTGATTGGCTCTGCAGTTCCAATTCTTCCGCTTGTTTGGATAATTCTTCATACTTTTGCGTCAAATCCGTGGACGCTGCCACAGCCGCGTCTTTCTCCAAGGTCAATTGCTCAACGTTGCCTTGCAAGGTGACCAGTTCCTGCATGGCCTGTTCTTTTTCGGCCTGCAAAGCGGCCAGCGCTTGCTGCGCGGCTTGGTTGTCCGCAGTCAAAACATTACTGGCGTCGGTCAATGCTCCCAGCTCTTGAAGCGCTTGGTCGCGCTCTTCCTGAAGGGCGGTAACCTGTTCCGCCTTGGCCATTAGCTCATCATACTGCTGCTGAAGAGTCTCCTTCTCAGAAGACACGGTATCCAAATTAGCTTGCACGGCCGCAATCACTTCATCGTTTGCGGCTTTTTCTTTTGTGAGGGTCTCCAGTTGTGCTTCAATGGCGTTTCTATCGGTGGTCAGGGTGTTCCTCTGCCCCACCAGTACGCCTATGGCAATTACCGCGATAACCAGTAGTACGGCCAGCACAATAGTCAGTTTCTTCATAGCTTTTCTCCCCTTTTTGTTATAGTTCACCAATCCACGCCAGCAATTTGACTTCGTCAAAACCGATAATGGTTCTTTGGCCGTCGCGGATAAGTGGGGTAACCAGGAATTCCGGTCGTTCCATAAGATAGCTTAGTATCACATCATGGTCAGTAGTGTAAGCAATGGGATGTTCCTTTACCTTTGGGTTATTAAAATCGATCAACTCTTTTACGGCAGCTTGTTGGGCAAAGAGCAATAGCTCCCGCTTGCCAAGCTGATGTCTTCTGAGATCTACGGTTTGGATCTTGATGCCGCGCTCCGTGAAAAACCGGAGCGCCTTTTGTACTTCGAAATTCTTCTTATATTGATAAACCTGGATGTTCATTCGGCAACGTCGGCACTTTCATCAACAAAAGGAAGCGTCAGCCTGTTTTGGCCATCCGACCAAAGGTGATCCAACCGGTAGTATTCCCTATCCTCTTGATGGAAGATATGAACGATGATATTGTTATAGTCCATAACAATCCAACGTCCGTCACTTGCACCTTCGATGCGGCGCAGGTCCATTCCGATCATACCCAGTTTTTCGTCCAAATAATCGGCCAATGCCTTCACCTGCAAGGCGTTATACCCCGAAGCAATGACTAGATAGTCCGTCAACACGGTCAGGTGCGCCACATTCAATACGGTGATGCCCTGGGCCTTTCTTTCATACAGTAATCGCGCGATGTCTATTGCAGTGCCTTTATCTTTCATGTGACCCCTCCTTTGCAAAATATTATACCATAACACTTTGGCTTAAGTCATCTATTACGGCCTGTGATTGAAGAGAATAGGAGCGTCCGTGCGACAAAAGGTGTTGTTTGGTGGATAAGAGACACATGAGCGCGGCCGCACGCAGGTCTTCCAGCGCCATTGTGCGTATATCATCAAGGCCGCTGATCCTGCTGCGGCGCGGCTCAATCGCGTCTGCGACAAAAATGCACAGTTCCAGCATCGACATCTTGGGCCTGCCCATTGTATGGTAACGCACCGCGTTCAGAATATCAGGATCATGCACATTAAACGTAGTCTGCGTCAAGAAAGCCCCAACGATGCCATGGAGCAATGCGGCGCTGGCCAATATTTCCGCGTTATCTGTGAGTCTATGCTTAAGCGCAATTTTTCTAAGCTCCGGAAGGGGCATATCCTTGGCGCAATCGTGCAATATACCCGCAACGCCCGCCTTTTGCATGCAAACGCCATGAACGCGTGCCAGATAAACGGCTGTTTCCCTAACCGAAACGGTATGCGCCAAACGATCGATACCCAGCCCGCCTTTCAGCCTCGCTAAATAGTCCGGTTGATAAAGCCCGTTGGCGGCGATATACTCCGCCACATCGGGCAAAAGCATCTCCGGCGCGTCATTTAGCAACCTGATTTGCGCCCTGACAAGTTCAGCGGCGATAAAGACACCCGTGTCCCCGGCAATGTGTGTGCCCGCACCCAGCGCCCTGACTGATTTTTCCAGATCAAGAGGATTGCGGCCGTCGCGCGGACAAACGATCAATTCGCAGAGGGAAAAAAGCTCGTTTAAATGTGGCCAAAGGGCAATACCCTGCAAGCGATCAGCACCGATTATGAAAAATATGCGTGCTCCCTTATTAAGGTTCTTAACGCCGCGAACAATATTGAGCAATGCAAAGCTTTCGGTCTTGAGGTTCAAATCAGGCATCGACAGATTTCCTGATCCGTCGATCGCTTTTTGCACCATATTGCGACGGTGCTTAATGGATGCCGACGGAGCGCGGTGTTCAGGCTTGGGAAGCGGCACAAAAACCACTTCATCCAAAGGAACGGTATCAATCAGACTCTGCGTGATACGCAGATGCCCTAAATGGATCGGGTCAAACGCGCCCGTCAATATGCCAATGCTCCTCACGCAAACATCCTTTCAACTTATGTCTGTCCTGATTATACAATAGATTCTGCGAATTGCAAAGCTGAGGAAGCGCTGATAGTAATCTCAGTGTACCACCCCCCGCAAAAGCACAAAAAAACAGCCGAACATGTCGGCTGCAGTTTTTGGATGCTCAGATCAGTTCAATGATGCACATTTCGGCCGCATCCCCCCGGCGGGGTCCTAAACGGTAAATGCGTGTGTAGCCACCCGATGAATTCTTTTCTTCGTTGCGCGTACGATACTTGGGACCGTACTCACGAAAAAGCTTCTCAACCACGGGGTGACGATTGTCCTTCGTGCGCTCCTTGTATTCTGACTTGCTTTCGTCGCTTTGCTTGATTTCCTGAAAATCGTACAAATATGCCATCATCAGGCGACGCGCATGCAGCTTGCTGGGGGCGTCATTGACGACATCTACAGAGACGATCTGCCCTTTTTCGTTGTGAAATTCTTTTTTGGCAGGCACGCTCTTGTCATACTCGTGCACAGCCATGGTCACCATCTTTTCCGCAATTCTGCGAACTTCCTTGGCACGGGTCACGGTCGTTTCAATCCGTCCATGCCAAAGCAGGCTGGTAACCTGGTTGCGCAGCAGCGCTTTGCGCTGGTCTGACGTGAGGCCAAGTTTACGTTGTGCCATGGGATTTTCCTCCTTCGCCCGCGAATGGGCTGATTATTCGTCGGTTTTACGCAGGGAAAGACCCAGGACAGCCAGCTTCTGGCCGACTTCTTCAAGGCTCTTCTTTCCAAGGTTGCGTACCTTCATCATGTCTTCTACGCTTTTCTCAACCAATTCGCCTACCGTGTTGATACCGGCACGTTTCAGGCAGTTGAACGCGCGCACAGACAAATCCAATTCCTCGATGGTCATGTCCAAATTCTTGCCCGCAGGGCTTGCTTCCGGCTCCTGAGCCATTTGCTGGGTAGGTTCATCCGTCAAGCGAGTGAAAATGGACAGCTGTTCGGTGAGGATCTTCGCCGCCATACCGATGGCTTCCTCCGGATTGATACTGCCATTGGTCCACACGTCAAGGACCAGTTTGTCATAGTCAGTGGCTTGGCCGACACGCGTATCCTCCACAACATAGTTCATTTTACGAACCGGCGTGTAGATGGAATCAACCGGGATAACACCTATGGGCATCGGATTTTGCTTGTTACGGTCGGCCGAAACATACCCGCGGCCTTTGTCCAGCGTCATCCACATATGCAGTTTGGCGCCCTTGCTTAGGGTCGCAATATGCAAATCAGGATTTACGATTTCCACATCGCTGTCCACCCTGATATCAGCGGCGGTCACGACACCTGGCCCCACGGCACTGATTTCCAGCATCTTGGGCTGATCGGAAAAAAGCTTCACAGACAGACCCTTCAAGTTGAGAATGATCTCTGTCGTGTCCTCTTTTACGCCGGGAATGGTAGAAAACTCATGCTGCACTTCTTCGATATTGATACTGGTTACGGCCGCACCGGGCAACGAGCTGAGCAACACGCGACGCAAAGCATTGCCTAATGTGTGGCCAAAACCGCGCTCCAATGGTTCAACAACAAAGCGACCAAAGTGTTCGCCTTCGTTCAATTCTGTGCGCTCGATACGCGGACTTTCGATTTCTGCAATCACGGCTTATTCTCCTCCTCAATAGTGGTCAATCCTGCAGAATTGCGGGACGGGTTAACGGGAGTAGAATTCAACGATCATGTTCTCCTGTAAGCTGAAATCAATGTCATCGCGGGCAGGCAATGCTTCAACCGTGGCTGTCAGCTGATCCGCATTGACGGCGAGCCACTTGGGCAGAATGCGCGGGCTGCCCTCACGCACGGCTTTGAAGTGGACCATGTCTTTGCTGCGCGAGCGAACCGTGAGAACATCTCCGCTCTTGACGGTGTAGGACGGAATGTCGACTTTCTTGTCGTTGACAAGGAAGTGACCGTGATTGACATACTGACGAGCCTGCGCCCTGGAGGCGGCCATGCCCGAGCGGTAAACCACATTATCCAACCTGCGTTCCAACAATTGCAGGAGATTTTCACCGGTAACACCCTTCATGGTGGTCGCGCGGTCGTAGGTGCGTTTGAATTGCGTCTCGAGGACGCCATAAGCGCGGCGCGTCTTCTGCTTTTCACGCAGCTGAGTGCCATATTCGCTCATTTTTCGTTGACGGGCCTGACCATGTTGGCCGGGCGGTGTGGGACGTTTGCCGACGGCGCACTTCTGAGAGAAACACTTTTCACCCTTCAAGAAGAGCTTGGTGCCCTCGCGACGGCATTGACGGCAAGCGGCGCTTGTATATCGTGCCATATAGACGGAACCTCCTTGTTATACTCTTCTGCGTTTGGGCGGACGGCATCCGTTGTGCGGGATGGGCGTCACATCTTTGATCATCGTAACTTCCAGACCGGCAGTCTGTAAAGAGCGGATAGCGGCTTCACGCCCAGACCCCGGCCCCTTAACTAAGACATCCACCGTGCGAAGCCCGAACTCAGTTGCAGCTTTCGCTGCTGTCTCGGCGGCCATCTGCGCCGCAAAGGGCGTGGACTTCTTGTTGCCGCGAAAACCCATGCCACCCGCAGAAGCCCAGCTAAGCGCGTTGCCCGCTGTGTCTGTGATGGTAACAATAGTATTGTTGAATGAAGAACGAATATGCACAACACCGCGCTCGACGAGCTTTTTCTCGCGGCGCTTACGTGATACCTTCTTCAAGCTAGCTTTAGCCATCTAATTCTTTCCTCCGTGCCCTGTGGGCATTCGTTATTCAGCGGCCCTTACTTTGTTGCTTTTTTGCTGCCGGCAACCTGTTTCTTGGGCCCCTTGCGCGTGCGAGCATTCTGCTTGGTGTTCTGTCCCCTGACGGGCAATGAACGGCGGTGGCGAACGCCACGATAACTGCCGATTTCCACCAAACGCTTTATATTGAGCGATACTTCACGGCGGAGGTCACCCTCTACCTTGATGTGATGTTCAATGTAATCACGCAATTTGCTGATATCGATTTCGGAGAGGTCCTTAACGCGCGTATCAACATCGACTTCGGTTTCGGCAAGGATTTTCTTGGCCGTTGTGGGCCCGATGCCGAAAATATAAGTCAATCCGATTTCGACGCGCTTTTCCTTGGGCAGGTCAACACCCGCTATACGTGCCATGTGTAGGAAACACCTCCAAATTGATCTGGTTGAAACAACCTAGTTCCGGTTAGAAGACAACCCGGATATGTATGATAAAATCGTATGGTCCCAGCGCACGCCGGGCAGCCGCCCATACGATTCACCATCAGAATGATTAGCCCTGCTTCTGCTTATGCTTGGGATTCTCACAGAGGACCATGACGTGGCCTTTCCGTTTGATTATCTTGCACTTCTCGCACATGGGCTTGACCGACGGACGAACTTTCATTTCGTTCCCCTCCTTGATGATGAGTGTACTTCTGAGCGCGGCGTCAGTTTTTACTGCGCCACGTGATCCGGCCGCGAGTGAGGTCATACGGGGAAAGCTCTATTGTGACCTTGTCGCCGGGGTAAATTCGGATAAAATGCATGCGCATTTTTCCGGAGATATGCGCCATGATACGGTGCCCGTTTGCGAGCTCCACTTGAAACATGGCGTTTGGCAAGGCTTCTACGACCTTTCCTTCGATTTCGATGACATCATCTTTGGACAAAAATTACGGCCTCCTTTGGCTCCATTAGGACATGCTTCGGCAATTGCTATCAGGGCTTTTCTCACATCGCTGTCTTTGAGAACCTTTTGCTCATACAGTGAGATGATTTCCGGCAATTCGTAACCGACAGTCATTAAGTGTTTACGACGTTTTTTCTTTGGATGATCAACAGGATGGGTCCTGCCATCGGTTATCCAGACAAAATCGGCGTCCATTTCATATAATACCACACAGAGCCTGCCTTTGTCACGTCCCATTTGAGGAATTGCCACAATTCCTTGCCTAACAGGTGGCTTCAATCGTCGCCTCCTGATGCCGGAACATAACTTGCCCAGTCAAAATCCGGCAGTGTGAGTATTTCGGGCAGGCCGTCTGTGACCGCGATGGTGTGTTCATAGTGGGCGCACACTGAGCCATCCCGTGTTACCACGGTCCACCCATCACTCAATTGCACTACATTATAGTCTCCCATGGCAATCATCGGCTCAATGGCCATCGTCATGCCGCTGCGCAGTCGGACGCCGCGTCCCTTTTCGCCATAGTTGGGCACACTCGGGTCTTCATGCATGCTTCTTCCGATTCCATGCCCTGTAAGGCTGCGAATGACTCCATAGCCGTTTTTCTCTGCCAGCTCCTGCACGGCTGCCCCGACATCGCCCACGCGTGCACCGTCGACCGCTTGGCGTGCTCCTTCAAAAAAACATTTCTGGGTGACTTCGATCAGTTTCTGTTTTTCAGGACTGATGTCGCCGATACCCACGGTAAACGCGCTGTCTGCTTGCCAACCATCCAACACAAGGCCGCAATCCACACTTAGAATACTGCCTTCCTGAAGGATCTCATCGTCAGAGGGGATGCCATGCACTACTTTGTCATCCACCGAGGCGCAAATTGATTTAGGGAACCCGTGGTAATTGAGGAATGACGGTTCGGCGTGATTACGCCTGATAAGTTCCTCCGCATAAGCATCCAGCGCTGCCGTAGTCATTCCTGGCTTCACGGCTCCGCGAAGCTTCTGCATGACGTCATACAGGAGATGACCGGCCTCGCGCATTTTTTCAACCTGCTTGAAATTCTTGAGCGTTATCATTCCTTAGCCGCGTTTTCCAGTGCCTGCATGAGGGTCCGACGGTTGTCTTCCACAGTTCCTTCCATGGCGATAGATAGGAACTTACCGCTTTTGAGGTAATACGCTATGAGAGGTTCGGTTTGCGTATGGTAGACATTGAGACGATTGCGTACGGTGTCTTCCTTGTCATCGTGGCGATGGACCAACACCGCGCCGCATTGGGGACATACTTCTTCACTGCCCAATCCGGCCGCGCTGAACGTGCCGTGACCGTGAGGGCATACACGACGGTCGGCCAATCTGCGCATGATAATTTCATCGCTGAGTTCAAAGTTGACTACGGTGTCTATGTCGGCGATGGCGCCAAGCGCTTCCGCCTGCGCCACCGTGCGGGGGAAGCCATCCAGTATATAGCCATTTCTGCAATCAGGCTGATGTAAACGCTCTTTTACCATACCGATAACAATGTCATCGGGCACCAGTTCACCCTTGTCCACATAGGACTTCGCCGCGATGCCCAGAGGCGTGCCTTCGCGCATGTGACGGCGCAGCATATCACCCGTGGAGATCTGCGGGATCCCCAGAGCTTTCTCAACGGCAGTCGCCATGGTTCCTTTGCCTGAACCTGGAGGCCCCAGGAAAATCAAATTCATTATAAACCTCGTGATCCGCCCCGCCGTATAGGCGGGGTCGGAATAATAGCAACGGGCTATCTTAGAGGAAGCCCTTGTAGTTGCGCATAACCATCTGCGCTTCCAACTGCCGCATGGTTTCCATGGACACGCTGACCGCGATCAGGATGGAGGAAGCAGCGTATGGGATCTGCACGCTCTGCCACACATACAGAAGAGACGGCACAGTGGCCAGCAAGGCCAGCACAATGGCAGCGAACAGCGTCAGCCGTTTACTGGTACGCGCCAGGAAATCCGTGGTATTCTTGCCCGAACGGATGCCCGGGATGGTGCCACCCTGCTGGTTGATATTTTTGGAAATATCCTGCGGGTTAAAGCTGATGGATTGATAAAAATAGGTGAACGCCACAATGAGCAGCGCCGTAACGCCAAGATACAGCGGCGACGTTTGGCCCATGTAAGTCTGCCACCATTGGTAGGCCCCCGAATTGGTGCCGAACATAGCAATAATCGTACCCGGGAACGCCATGAAGGAATATGCGAAAATGAGGGGCAAAACGCCAACTGACATAACCTTGATCGGGATATGCGTGCTTTGGCCGCCATACATCTTGCGTCCGACAACGCGCTTGGCGTATTGAACGGGGATGCGCCTTTCGCCAAGATCCACAAAGGTGACAGCGACGATAATTCCTATAGTGAACAAGATCAGGATCACAAACTGCACCACCGTTGTGGCACCCGTTTGAATGCCCAAAATGTCCAGGAAAGCCGTCAGGATGCCATTGAACAAGTTGGAGATGATGCCGGCGAAAATCAGCAGGGAAATGCCGTTGCCGATACCGTTGGCCGTCACTCTTTCACCGATCCACATAGCCAACGCAGTACCGCCAGCCATCGTCATACCGATGGTCAACATACCAAAGAGGCTGTTGTATTCAGGCTTCAAAACGTTGGTTTGACCGGCGCCCATGGATGCAGACTGCAGTCCGGCGATGATACCGATGGATTGAAGCACGGCAAAACCGATAGTGGCATAACGGGTAATTTTGTTGATCTTCTGCTTGCCTTCTTCGCCGCCTTCCTTGGCGAGCCTTTCCAACGCAGGAATGGCAATAGTAAGCAGCTGCATGATAATACTGGCGTTTATGTAGGGCGTGATACCCATCGCCATGACCGTCATCTGTTGAAAGGCATTACCGGTCATCATGTTGACCAGGTTCAGGACGTCAAACTGTTGAGACACTTCCGCTACCACGCTTGCGTTGATGCCAGGGGCGGGAATCATGCTCACCAAGCGATAGACCAGCAGCATCATGAAAGTATACAACAGTTTTTTGCGAACTTCAGGTACCTTCCATGCGTTACGTAACGTATCCCACATTTTATACCTCCTCAGCTTTTCCGCCAGCAGCCTCGATCTTCTCTTTGGCGGAAGCAGTGAACTTGGTCACTTGGACGGTGAGTTTCTTGGTGATTTCACCGCCGCCGAGGATTTTTACGCCGTCCTTTACTTGCTTGACAATTCCGGCTTCTTTAAGTGCGTCGATCGAGACAACATCTCCGTCTTTAAACCTGTCCAACTGAGACAAGTTGAGAGTGGCATACTGCTTGGAATAGATGTTGACAAAGCCCATTTTGGGCAATCGACGCTGCAATGGCATCTGGCCGCCTTCAAATCCAGGCCCTTTACCGCCGCCTGAGCGCGCTTTGGCACCTTTGTGACCTTTGCCAGAGGTCTTGCCAAGCCCGGATCCTACGCCTCGGCCAAGGCGCTTCGGAGCAGTCGTGGAACCCGCTTGGGGTTTCAACTCGTGCAGTTTCATGAGGGCGTCCTCCTTATTCGTTGATTTCTTCGACTTTCACCATGTGCTTCACCACGAAGATCTGCCCCCGAACGGCAGGAATATCTTCTCTTATAACGCTCTGGCTGATCTTGCGCAATCCCAGCGCTTTCACCGTATCGATCTGCTTTTGAAGGCGGCCAATGGGTGATTTTAGCAATGTAACTTTAAGCTTCATCGTTTACCTCCTCAGAGCATTATTTCGTCAACGGTTTTGCCGCGCATTTGCGCAACCAATTCCGCAGGGCGAAGGAGCTTAAGCCCTTCTACCGTGGCCTTGACGGTATTGATCGGGTTAGCGGTTCCATAGCTCTTGGTGCGAATATCACGCACGCCGGCCAATTCCAGTACCGCACGGGCAGCGCCTCCGGCAATCACGCCGGCACCTTCTTCGGCAGGCAGCAAGATAACCTTACTGGTACCAAAGTAGCCGATCGCCTCGTGCGGGATAGTGGTACCAACGACAGGCACATTGATAAGATGTTTTTTTGCATCCTCTATGGCCTTGCGAATCGCTTCAGGTATTTCCACCGCTTTGCCGCTGCCTGCGCCCACGCGCCCTGCGCCGTCACCCACGACCACCAGCGCCGCAAAGCGCATATTGCGGCCGCCCTTAACGGTCTTGCTGACGCGGTTGATAGATACGAGCTTCTCTTTAAACTCTTTGTCCATTTCTTCTCTGCGAGCCATGCGTTAAAATCCTCCCCTCAAAATTTGAGTCCGGCTTCACGCGCGCCATCGGCCAAGGAGGAAACACGTCCCATGTAGACGTACCCGCCACGGTCGAAAACCACGTTGGTGATGCCTGCCTGGAGCGCACGCTCCGCAACGGTCTTTCCGACGAGCNNGTATCATCGATAACCTGGGCATAGATGAATTTATTGCTGCGGAAAACATTAAGACGGGGCATCTGGGGTGTGCCGCTCATCTTTTTGCGTACGCGGGCGTGACGGATGACACGCACTTCATTTCGGTCGCGCTTATTAAACATTTGCGTTCACTCCCTTCATTTACTTGCCGGCCTTGCCTTCCTTGCGGCGGATATGCTCACCCTTGTACTTGATGCCCTTGCCCAAGTACGGTTCCGGCTTGCGGATGGCGCGGATATCTGCGGCCAAGTTGCCGACAACTTGTTTGTTGATGCCCTTAACGATTATGGTGGTAGGGGCGGGTGTTTCAAAAGTGATATCGTCGGGCGCTTCCACAATGACGGGATTGGAATATCCGGCGTTGACGGTAAGCTTTTTGCCTTCCGCCTGCGCGCGATAGCCCGTGCCGACGATCTCCAGAGTCTTTTCAAAGCCGGTCGTTACGCCCACCACCAGGTTGTTGATCAACGAACGATACAACCCATGCAGGGACTTGTGGGGTTTAGAGTCGCTGGGACGCTCCACGGTGAGAACGCCCTCTTCTTGCTTAATCGCAAAATCGCGATGCACTTTTTGAGATAGCGTGCCTTTGGGGCCTTTTACGGTAACGACGTTTTCCTTGTCCACCGTCACTGTCACGCCCGCGGGCACTTGGATCGGAAGTTTTCCGATACGAGACATAATAGCACCTCCAATGCGTGATCAGATTACCAGATATAGGCCATGACTTCTCCGCCCAAATTCTCTTTACGAGCGGCGCGGTCCGTCATAAGTCCCTTGGATGTCGAGATAATGGCAATTCCCAGTCCGCCCAACACCTTAGGCAGGTCTGACACGTCTGCATAAACGCGCAAACCGGGTTTGGAAATCCGCTTGAGACCCGCGATAACGGGCTGTGACTTGCCACTGAGATACTTGATAGTCAACTTGATTTGTCCCTGCACACCATCCTCGATTTTCTCGTAGCCCTTGATGTAGCCTTCATCATAAAGAATCTTGGCAATGGCTTTCTTGGTGTTGCTTGCGGGAATCATCACCGTGTCATGCTTGGCGACCTGAGCGTTGCGGATTCTGGTCAGCATATCGGCGATAGGATCATTCATAATCATAACAGAACCTCTCTTTCCGTTTTACTGCTTACCAGCTGGCCTTGCGCACGCCGGGGATCTGTCCTTTGTAGGCCAGTTCCCTAAAGCAGATGCGGCAGAGACCGTAGCGACGAAGTACCGAATGCGGGCGGCCGCAAATGCGGCAACGCGTATACGCCTGGGTGGAGAACCTGGCCGGACGCTTTTGTTTGACTTTCATACTCGTTTTTGCCATTGTTCAATCCTCCCTTACTGAGCGAAAGGCATGCCCAGTAAACTGAGCAATTCTTTGGCTTCTTCGTCGGTTTTTGCGGTAGTTACGAAGATCATCTCCATGCCGCGGATCTTTTCCACCTTGTCATAATCAATCTCGGGGAAGATCAGCTGTTCTTTGATGCCCAGAGCATAGTTGCCGCGGCCATCAAAGGCTTTGTTGGAGACGCCGCGAAAGTCGCGCACGCGTGGTAATGCCACGCTGACGAGCCTGTCAAAAAACTCCTCCATGCGTTTTCCGCGCAAGGTGACTTTGGCGCCGACATTCATGCCTTCGCGCACTTTGAAGTTTGCGATGGACTTCTTCGCCTTGGTCACCATAGGTTTCTGACCGGAAATCTGCGCGAGCTCCGCGACAGCGTTATCCAGCATCTTGGCATTTTCTTTGCAATCACCCAGGCCGATATTTATGATGATCTTGGACAGGCCGGGGATTTCCATAACATTCTTATAACCGAACTTCTGCTGCAAGGCAGGGACAGCTTCAGCTATATACTTTTCCTTCAGACGTGTGGCCATATAAACTGCTCCTCCTTATCAGTCAATCTGTTCGCCGCATTTTTTGCATACGCGGTTTTTCTTGCCATCGGGCATGATTTTGACGCCCGCACGGGATGGTTTCCCGCACTTCTGACAAATCAGCATAACATTGCTGGCGCTAATGGCAGATTCCTTGCGGATGATGCCGCCGGGCTGTCCTTGTGCACGGGATTTCTGGTGCTTTGAAACCATCGCGACGCCTTCAACGATGACTTTTCCCGTCTTAGGGCTGGCATTGATTACTTTACCCTTGACGCCCTTGTCCTTGCCGGTGATGACAATGACTTCATCCTTGGTTTTTACGTGTAATTTCATTGTCCTCTCTCCTTACAGCACTTCAGGCGCTAAGGATACGATTTTCATGTAATCCTTTTCACGCAATTCGCGGGCAACCGGTCCAAAGATGCGGGTACCGCGAGGCTGCTTCTGATCGTTGATGATGACTGCGGCGTTATCGTCAAAAGCGATATAGCTGCCATCGGGGCGACGGTTCTTTTTGTGAACCCGGACGATAACGGCTTTAACCACTTCGCCCTTTTTCACTTGGCCACCCGGCGTGGCAGTTTTCACAGTGGCGACGATAATATCGCCGATGGATCCTGAGCGACGGAACGAGCCGCCTAGCACTCGGATGCACATGATTTCCTTCGCGCCGGAATTATCGGCTACTTTTAGCCGCGTTTGTGGCTGAATCATAGAGGTTCCTCCTTTATAGATTCCCCATCATGTCGCGTATTGCAGCGCATGAGAGGTTGTCCACGATTTACTTCGCTTTCTGGATGATCTCCACAACGCGCCAGCACTTGTCCTTGCTGATCGGGCGGGTTTCCATCACTTTTACGGTATCCCCGATACCGCAGGCATTCTGCTCATCGTGCGCCTTGAACTTGCTGGTGCGCTTCATGATTTTGCCGTACAGTGGATGCTGTACGCGGCGATTGACGGACACGACGACGGTCTTGTCCATTTTGTCGCTGACGACGACGCCAACGCGTGTTTTGCGTAGTCCTCTATCTTCTGACATTGAATAGCCTCCTTTCACGGTTATCGGGCAGCCTTATTACCGGCTTGTGCTTGCACGGTCAATGCACGTGCGATATCGTGCTTAACCTGGGAAATTTGCATGGTATTCTCCAATTGACCGGTAGCAAGTTTGAAACGCAGGTTAAACAGCTCACTTTTCAGATCGGCTATCTTTTGGGTCAATTCCTTGGAGTTCATAGCTGTGAATTCGCTGGCCGTCATTAGGACTCACCTCCGACATCAACGGGACTCTGTTGCGCCCTGGAAATTATCTTGGTGCGCAGGGGCAGTTTGCTGGCGGCCAGGCGGAGTGCCTCTTTGGCAACTGCTTCGTCTACGCCGCCAACTTCGAACATGACACGACCGGGCTTAACAACAGCTACCCAGTACTCCGGCGATCCTTTGCCGGAACCCATGCGGGTTTCTGCGGGCTTGGCCGTCACCGGCTTATCAGGAAAAATCTTGATCCAGACTTGACCGCCGCGCTTGGTGTAACGGGTCAGCGCGATACGGGCCGCTTCGATCTGTTGGCTGGTGACCCAGCTGGGGTCTTCCGCCACCAAACCATATTCGCCATAGGCGATGAAATTACCGCGGTGCGCCTTGCCCTTCATGCGCCCGCGAAATACCTTGCGGCGTTTGACTCTTTTAGGCATCAACATGGTTATTTGCCTCCTTCAATGCGGGCGGGAGTCTTTTTAGCCTGAGGGAGGATCTGACCTTTGTAGATCCAAACCTTGACACCCAGACGCCCATAAGTGGTCTTAGCTTCGGCAAAGCCGTAGTCGATGTTGGCACGCAATGTCTGCAGCGGAATGGAGCCCTCATGATAATGTTCGCTCCGCGCGATATCCGCGCCTCCCAAACGGCCGGCAACACCGGCCTTGATGCCTTTGACGCCAGCCCTCATGGAACGTTGTATGCTCTGTTTCATGGCGCGGCGGAACGAAATGCGCTTTTCCAATTGCTGCGCGATATTCTCCGCCACCAATTGGGCGTCCGTGTCAGGGTTCTTGATCTCCAGCACGTTGATGACAACGGGATGGCCCAATTCCTTCTCCACGAAGGTCTTCAGATCTTCAATGCCCTTGCCGCCCCGGCCGATGATCATGCCGGGCCTGCCGGTGTAAATATTGATGGTCATGCGTGCGGCGCTGCGTTCGATGTCGATACGGCTGACGCCGGTTGCATAGTATTTTTCTTTCAGAAGCTTACGGATCTTGTTGTCCTCGAACAGGTAATCCGCAAAATTCTTCTTGTCGGCGAACCAGCGTGTGCTCCAATCAAATATCACACCAACGCGGGCGCCATGGGGGTTAACTTTCTGACCCATTCCGAAACCTCCTCACTTATCGTACGTCCAGCACAACGCTGATGTGGCTTGTGCGGCGGAGCCAAGGGGATGCGCTGCCCTTGCTGCGGGCTACAAAACGCTTGAGTGTTGGACCCGGATTGGCGTAAACTTCCGCGACGTACAGGCTGTTTTGGTCCAAGTCCTGGTTGTTGACGGCGTTGGCAATGGCGCTGTTAAGCAATTTCAGCACGACCGGTGACGCCGCCTTGGGAGTAAATGTGAGGATTGCTTTTGCATCTTCGACGCTCTTGCCGCGAATCAGGTCGATCACAGGGATGACCTTGCGAGAGGAGATGCGCACATGCTTCACATGAGCGTGGGGGCGTTTGTCGCGATTCTCATCATGCGCGATGCCCTTATTGCGGGTGTTAAGTGCCATAAAGCTTCGTTATCTCCTTTCGCTTATCTGCCGGCGCTCTTGCTGCCGGCGTGGCCGCGGTAAGTGCGCGTGGGAGCAAACTCACCCAGTTTATGGCCGACCATGTCCTCGGTAACGTATACCGGCACATGCTTGCGGCCGTCATGCACGGCAATGGTGTGGCCCACAAATTCCGGGAAGATGGTGGAACAACGGGACCAAGTTTTTAGGACAGTCTTCTTATTTGCTTTATTGAGTTCAACTATGCGCTTCAGAAGCACTTCGCTGACAAAGGGTCCTTTTTTGATTGAGCGGCTCATGAATGTCTGCCTCCTTTCATCCTTATCGCGGTTACTTTCCGGCCCGCTTGACAATCATCTTGTTAGAGTACTTCTTATGCTTGCGGGTTTTGTAACCAAGCGCAGGCTTGCCCCAAGGGGTAACGGGTGAGGGCAAACCGATGGGCGATTTTCCTTCGCCACCACCGTGGGGATGGTCCACCGGGTTCATGACGACGCCGCGAACAGTGGGACGAATGCCCATATGGCGCTTGCGTCCGGCTTTGCCGATTCGGACATTCTCATGGTCGACGTTGCCGACGGTGCCGATGGTGGCACGCGCGTTGACGGGTACCCTGCGAACTTCCCCGGAGGGCAAGCGCACTTGCGCGTACTTGCCTTCTTTCGCCATCAATTGGGCAAAGGTTCCGGCTGAGCGCACGATCTGCCCGCCGCTGCCCGCCCGCAGCTCGATGTTGTGTATCAGCGTACCCACGGGGATGAACGAGACGGGCAGCGAGTTGCCGACGATGATGTCGGCGGTGTCGGAAGATACCACTTTGTCACCGACTTTAAGACCCACCGGCGCCAAAATATAACGCTTTTCACCATCCGCGTAGTGCAGCAGTGCAATAAACGCGGAGCGGTTTGGGTCATACTCAATGGTAGCGACTTTGGCAGGCACTTCGAACTTGTCACGCTTGAAATCTATGAGGCGGTACTTCTGCTTGTTGCCGCCGCCCTGATGACGGACGGTGATCTTGCCCTGTTTGTTGCGGCCGGCATTCTTCTTGATGGGAGAAAGCAGCGACTTTTCGGGCTTGTTGGTGGTGATCTCCTCATACGTCAGCACGGACATGTGTCTGCGTGCGGGCGACGTAGGTCTGTAAACACGAATTGGCATTTGCTTTTCCTCCCTTAGATCATGCCTTCGAAGAACTCAATGGGCTTGGAATTCTCCGTCAGCTTTACGTATGCTTTTTTCACTTCGGGGGTACGGCCGCTGGTGCGGCCCTGCCGTTTGATTTTGCCCATAGTGCGAAGGGTATTGACCTTCTCCACCTTGATGTCCTTAAAAACGGCCTCCAGAGCCTGCTTGATCTCAATTTTGTTGGCATGGATATCCACTTCGAAAACATACTGCTTGTCGGCGATACCATCGTAGCCTTTTTCGGTCAATACAGGCCGCAGAATGATGTCATGAGGGTCTTTCATTATGCGTACACCTCCTGGATGCCGCTGATGGCGGCCTTAGTGACAATAAGCTTGTCCGCACGCAAGACGTCGTACACGTTGATCGTGTTAACGTACGCTCCGGACAAATTCTGGATATTGCGGGTCGCTCGTTGCAGCATTTCGTCGCGGCCGGGCAGCACGAGCAGTGCGCTCTTTTCAATGCCCAAATCCTTGAGCATATTGACTGCCAATTTCGTCTTGGCTTCTTTAAGCGCGATCTCGTCAACTACGATGAGGCTGCCATCTTTGAGCTTGCTGGACAAAGCGCTCTTGAGAGCCAGACGGCGAACTTTGCGCGGCACGTTCACCACATAATCACGCGGCTGCGGCGCGAATACAACGCCGCCGTGACGGAATTGCGGGGCGCGGTTGCCATGGTGGCGCGCATTGCCGGTCCCCTTTTGACGATAAATCTTCCGTCCGCCGCCGCGAACCATGCCGCGGGTCAGTGCACTTTGTGTGCCTTGACGCTTCGCCGCAAGGATGGAGCGGACAACCAGATGCATGGCGGCAACGTTGGGCTCGATACCGAAGATGTCTTCGCTCAGCTCGAGTTGGCCTGCGGCCTTGCCCTGCATGTTAACCATTTGAATAGTCGGCATGACTTACTTCCTCCTTAACTTAGGCTTTGCTTGCGTTGCGCACAAGCAGCAGGCCGTTCTTGGGGCCGGGCACTGCGCCCCTGACCAGCAGAAGGTTGCGCTCGGCGTCCACTTCGATAACTTCGATATTTTGGATGGTCACCCGTTCCACGCCCCAGTGACCGGGCATGTGTCTGCCCTTGAACACTCTTGACGGGTCGGAGTTTGCACTGAGTGAACCCACGCCGCGATGATACTTGGAGCCATGCGTCATGGGACCGCGATGTTGATTCCACAGCCGAATGCTGCCGGTAAAGCCGTGACCCTTGCTGGTGCCGGTGATATCGAGCTTTTCGCCTGCCGCGAACTGAGAAACGGACAGAGTCTGCCCCACCTCGTAGGAAGCGATATCCTCCAAACGGAATTCGCGCAAATGGCGGGCGGGCGCAGTGTCGGCCTTCTTAAAATGCCCTTGGGTGGGCTTGTTGACCAGTTTCTTGACCCTGTTTTCGGCGTAGGGGTCAAAACTCAGCTGGACAGATTCATAGCCATCGGTTTCCTGCGTCTTTTTCTGCACCACGGTGCAAGGGCCGGCCATAATAACGGTTACGGGTACCAGGCGGCCGTCCGGCAGGAATTTCTGGGTCATGCCCAGCTTTTTCCCTAAAATTGCTTTTTTCATGATGTTCCTCCTGCCTTACAGTTTGATTTCTATCTCGACGCCGGCGGGCAGATCCAGCTTCATCATGGCGTCAACAGTCTTGGCGTTTGGGCTATGTACATCGATCAGGCGCTTGTGCGTCCTGCGCTCGAATTGTTCACGGCTATCCTTATACTTGTGCGGAGCACGCAAAATGGTGATGATTTCCTTTTCGGTGGGCAGCGGAATGGGCCCGGAAACGCGTGCACCGGTACGCTTGGCAGTTTCTACGATACGTTCGGCGGACTTGTCGATGAGGTTATGCTCGTAAGACTTAAGTTTGATGCGGATTTTTTGGTTGGCCATGGGAGTTCCTCCTTTTAATTAGCGTCTCATGTGTGCTTTACAGAGCTTTGCCGACGCAGACGGCAGATGCCCCTCCGGCGCTTCGCAGGCTTGGTCTTGCCTTGCGTTTGAGCCCGTCGCCCGATTGTGCGGGCTGGTCTGCGATAATTACCCGCCCAGGCCGGGGCGGCAACCTATCACTTCATCCCATAAACAGACAGCCGTATAAGTATATAGGCATCGAATTAAAAAAGCAAGAAGAATTTGTCATTTCCTTCTTGCTTTTCTGCCTTTATTTTCGCGGCAGCATGGCAGGGTATGCCTTCTTGATGGTCTTGCCGCGCGCCCTCATGTACACGCCCACGGGTGTATCATTCTCACAGCCCGGGATGATAATCAATAGGCTTTGGCGAAGTACATTACTTTGGAGGCCTTTTTCCCGCAACACACGCAGGTATGCCCTATCGGCGACTGATCAAAAGGCATGTTGCGGCTGGTTGCGCCAGTCTCTTCCTTAATGACATCTTCGCAGGCTCTCTCCCCGCACCACATCGCCCTGGCATATCCGCAGCTGACTTGCTGTGTCAGTTCCTCCATGCCAAAAACGTCCTTGGTGTGCTCAAGCTTGAACTGATCGGCACTGGCGTACATGTTTTGTTGGATATCCTCCAGCACCTCATGCACCTTTTGTGCCAAATCATCCAGCGGCAGCGTAAATTTCTCATTGGTGTCGCGCCGGGCGCAGGCAGCAACGCCGTTTTCCACGTCCCTTGGTCCAATTTCGATACGCAGCGGGACCCCTTTTAGCTCCCATTCGTTAAACTTCCAACCGGGGGACACATTGTCCCGATCATCCAGCTTGACGCGAATGCCGGCCGCTTTCAAGCTCGTGAATGCTTCTTCGCACTTCTCCATAACACCGCCCTTATGCGCGGCGATAGGCAACATGACGGCCTGAAAAGGCGCGATGAGCGGCGGCAGCTTGAGCCCCCGCTCATCCCCGTGGGTCATGATAACGGCACCGATGAGCCTGGTGGACATTCCCCAGCTGGTTTCGTGGCAGTATTTCAGCGTACCGTCCTTATCCAGGTATCTGATTTCAAACGGTTCGGAAAAGTTGGTACCGAAATTATGCGTCGTACCGGCTTGCAGCGCTTTGCCGTCCTGCATCATAGCTTCTACAGAATAAGTGGCACGCGCACCCGCAAACTTTTCCTTGTCACTCTTTTGTCCCGAAAAAACGGGGATCGACAGGACATTGCTGCAAAACTCCCGATAGACATCCAGCATCAGCAAGGTTTCCTCCTGTGCCTCCTCAGGGAGGGCATGCACGGTATGGCCTTCCTGCCACCAAAATTCGCTGGTGCGCAGGAAAGGGCGTGTGGTCTTCTCCCACCGCATCACAGAACACCATTGGTTGTATTTCATTGGCAGATCGCGCCAGGACTGCACCCATTTGGAAAACATGGTGCAGAACATGGTTTCGCTGGTTGGGCGAATGGCCAACCGTTCCTGCAATTGCTCGTTCCCGCCATGGGTGACCCACGCCACTTCCGGCGCGAAACCTTCCACGTGTTCCGCTTCCTTCAGGAGCAGGCTTTCCGGGATCAGCATGGGCATAGCCACATTTTCGTGGCCCGTTTCCTTGAAGCGGGCATCAAGTTCGTCGTGGATAAGTTCCCAAATGCGGTTACCGTAGGGGCGCAGTGCCATACAGCCGCGTACGGGCGTGTAGTCCATCAAATCGGTTTGCGTTACTACATCTGTGTACCACTGCGAAAAGTCTTCATCCCGCGCCGTGATGTGCTGCACGAATACCTGTTTCTTTTCTTTTGCCATGCTTTCCTCCTAAAATAACAGACCCTCTATCCCTGCAGGGACGAAGGGTCTTCTTCGCGGTACCACCTTGCTTGGCGCTTTTGCGCCCGCTTGAATCCTTAACGCGGAAAACGGCGGGAATTAGCCGCAGCTTGAGGGCGGGTCGGTTTCCATGCGCGCTTTCAGCCTGGACGCGCTCTCTGGTGACGGGAAACCCTTTCCCCTTCATCGCCTGTTGTCTTGGCAGTATACAGGATTCAAGCAGTTCATGCAAGCAATTTCGCTTGCATTTCATCAGGAGCTATGCTATGATGCTTCCGCTGTCAAAAATGAGCTGAGTTTCAGGGCGTGTGCTCTGTGTGAAGGCAGGGAGGTGTATCAAGTGGGAAAGTATTGTGAAGTTTGTGAAAAAGGTACAATGAATGGTCACAAGGTGAGCCACTCCAATCGCAAAAGCAACAAGTTGTGGGCACCCAACATTCAGAACGTCCGCGTCGTGATAAACGGTGCGCCCAAGCGCATTGGCGTTTGTACGCGCTGTCTGCGCAGCGGCAACGTTGTCCGCGCCCTGCCGAAAATTACGGCGGAGACTGTGGAAGCCTGACACACGGGACAAAAACTACCGCTCCCTTACGGAGGCGGTTTTTTTTGCGCTTATTTCTTGCGCCTGGCGTCTCCCAACAGCGCCCCGAACTCCTCCATTCTTTCCAGTACATAGCCGCATCCTGCGGCAACACACTCCTGCGGGTCATCTGCTGTGAAACAGGGAAGTTTGATGTCATCGGAGATGACTTCCTGCAGGCCTTTGAGCATAGCGCCGCCACCGGTGAGCATGATGCCGTTGTCAAACACGTCGTTGGCCAGTTCCGGCGGCAGCCGCTCGATAACGCCACGGATGCCCTCCAGCATGGTTCGCATGGGATCTTCCATGGCTTCAGTCACTTCATTGCGCGTAATATCAATCTGTTTGGGCAGACCGCTTACCAGGTTTCGTCCGGCAATGGGCAAAGAGATGTCCGCGTCTCCAAAGTTGCGTGCAGTGCCGATGGCGCATTTTATGTCTTCGGCCGTGCGCGTGCCGATCAGCAAATTATGTTTTAGGCGCACGTAGCGAATGATAGCATCTGAAAAGGCATCCCCGCCCACGATTTCCGTGTTCTCAGTCATGATTTCACCCGATGCAATAGCCGCAACATGGCTGTTGGCGCCGCCAATGTCGATGATCATATGGCCCACATGCGGCATTACGTTGATACCGCTGCCTACCGCTGCCGCCAAAGGCCTTGAGAGCAACTGCGTACGGCGTACGCCCGCTTCAAGCATGCCCAGGATGAGCTGCCGTTTTTCCAGCTCGTTGGCCGTGCTGGATATTGAAAGTACCGCGCGGGGGCGCGAAAAAACGCGCTTGCCGATAACCATGACGACAAAATGATTAAGCATAATACCCAGCATATCAAAATCCCGAATGGCGCCCGACTGCAAAGGACGTACTACTTCAATGTTGTTGGGCTCTCGGCCCATCATTTTGTATGCTTCGATCCCTATAGCAATTACGCTGCGCGATTCATGATCCACCGCCAATACGGAGGGCTCGTTAAGCACGATGCCCTTGCCGCGGGCATAGACCAGAATATTGCTGGACCCCAAGTCTATGCCGATATCCTCTATGGCCGCCATATCGTTTCTCCTTCTTGTCCCTAGAAAAAGTCCCCTAAATGGGCTCCACCGCCTCTTTATCACCACTTCACTGCCGCAATGGTAGCATAATCTTTAAGATAATGCCACCTTGGCAGTTATCGGGCCATTACACCTGCGATGACGCCGCCCACAGCGTTCTGTTGCCCAATACATCAATGATCATGAGCGCAACAGTGCCCCTGAGCAGCGGAACTTTGAGCGTTTTTGGAAGATCCGGACTTTGCTTAGTGCGCACACCGCTTGCATATACCTGGAACTCCTCATTGTTCAGTAGTCCCGCATACCACTGATCTACCGCATCCAGCGACACAATGCGCTTCCCGGCGGGTTCCATCACCGCATTGTCAAACGCATCGCCGGAAACTGTGTATGCGTTGAGGCTGACATCATAGAACCCGATGCCGGCAAGTACGGCAGCGTCCACCATCGCCGTGACGCTTGACAGGGGTGAGTCAACCTCCACGCAGGCATCTTTCAGACGCTTGCGTGTAACGGAAAGCGCATGAATGCAGTCGTCCATCCCCAAAAAGCGACGGTTGTTGTCCGCTGCCGATACCAATGCCGTACCCGAACCACACATGAAATCCGCCACCAAATCGTTTTTGCGTGTAGAACAGCGAATGATCCTGTCCAGCAGCGCCTGCGGTTTCTGAGTGGCGTAGCCGGTTCGCTGCGGATCCTTCTGCTGCATTTGGCTGACATCGGCCCAGACGTCATCGGGGTAGGAAGGTTCATCGTCGTAGTAAATGTACACACGACCGCCCGAGCGAATGGTTCTGTAATGCCGGCCCTGTTCGTCTACGTTGCGCTTCATGTGGTTGGTATGGTCCTTTTTGCGGCGGCACGGCACCTGTGATATGTCAAAATAGCGATCCTGCGATTTGCCGTAAAGAAAGATGGTATCGTGCTTGCGGCTGAAATAACGTTTGGATCGCCCGCCCGTTTGATAGCTCCAGACGATTTCGTTGACGAAATTGTCTTCACCAAAAACGTCATCACAAATAAGCCGTGCATGCGCATTGGCCCGGTAATCCATATGAAGGAAAAAAGAGCCTTCGTTCGTGAGAAGACGGTGCGCGAGGATGATCGCCCCTCGCAGGAACTTGAGATAGACCGCCTTGGAATCTCCCGAGAAATCGTCATAGGTCGGCAAAATGAGGGTGCGTCCCTTACCGCTCCAGCCATCCCGACCTACGCGCATTCTGAATGTGAATCTGTCGCCCGTGTAGTAGGGCGGATCCAGATACACGCATTGCACTTGCCCGTAATACTCGGACAAGTCCTGAACCAGCGCATCGCCCAGCATGAGGTTTCCGCGGGGACCATCGGCGAAGGTGATCTCCTTGCGGCACGATGCCCTGCGCCAGATCACTCTTCCCCCTTTTCGGCATGAAGCTGCCGATATGCATCCAAATGAAGCGTCAAACCCGAAACAAAATCGCGGTTTTCTTGCGTCAACATCAGCGCGCGGGATGCTGATACAGCCGCATCAACAAACGTTTGCTTGAGGCCCGCGATACCGTACTCCATCAAGGGACACACGGGCCATGCCCTGACATCCATGGCAATGCCGCCGGTTTTTCCGCGCCAATAAGGGATCAGTGGGAAAAAACGGCACGCGAGCGGGCGCTTAATTCTACTGCATGTGCCCTCGCAAGACAGCAGTAAAGCACCCGGCACTGCGCTGCTTTGTGAAATGCTGAACCCTGCGGGCATAACAGAATACAGCTCTTCTTCCCGCGGAAAAAGCAACATGCCGCTGCCCGCTTCGCCACTCCTACAGCATGCGCTGTCACAGTAGCTGCCGCAGTCGCTCTTAAGAGGCGTATGTACTTCTAAACAAAGGCGCGCCTTCAGTACCGCAGCCAAGGTTTGCATGAGCCGCCCCCTCCCGTCATTTGGGCACAATTGTAGCATGCTTTGGTTGACTTGACAAGATTTGGGGCGTCCTGTATCCTCTTGTTGCCATGGTCATAAAGGAGGATATACATGCGTTTCCCAGTCCCGGGACCGATTTTGGAAGCCATCAATCGCCTGAACGACGGTGGGCACGAGGCCTATTTGGTCGGGGGCTGTGTTCGGGACGACTATTTGGGCATCCGGCCCAACGATTACGACATTTGCACTTCCGCCTATCCTGAGCAAACCAAAGCTTGCTTCAGTAATGAAAAGACTATCGATACGGGCATTCGGCACGGCACGCTGACAGTCTTGCTTGATGGGAACAGCATCGAAATTACTACCTTCCGCACCGATGGACCCTATCTGGACCGCCGGCGGCCGGATCACGTTTTTTTCACACTCTCTCTGGCGGAGGATTTGGAGCGCCGAGACTTCACGATGAACGCCATGGCGTGGCACCCTTCGTCAGGCATCGTTGATCTGTTTGGAGGCCGCGAAGACTGCGACAACAAACTGATACGCTGTGTGGGCAGTCCGGCAAAGCGCTTCAATGAGGATGCGTTGCGCATCCTGCGCGCCCTTCGCTTTGCCAGCGTGCTGGATTTTGCCATCGAGTCATACGCATTGGCCGCCATGGACGAAAGAAAAAGCAGCGTCAAGAGAGTCAGCATCGAAAGGATCACGACGGAACTCAATTTGCTATTGACGGGATTGAACCCGGCCGGCGTTATCCGGCAGTGCCCGCGCATCCTTTTTGAAGTGCTGCCGCTATTGGAGCCCATGTATCATTGCCCGCAGCGTTCCGTGTTTCATTGCTATGATTTGTGGGAACACACCTTACACGCGCTGAAAGATACGCCGCCTGATCTATCCGTGCGCTGGGCGGCGCTTCTGCATGATGTCGGCAAGCCCGATGCGATCACCTATGACGCGGATGGCACGACGCATTTCCGCGGACATCAGGCGATCAGCACACGCATTGCGGGAAAGATCCTTACCGAACTTAAGCAGCCAACCGCCGTCATCAAGGAGATTACGCAGCTGGTAAAATACCATGACGAACGTATTGGGCCTGATAATCTGCAGCAATGGCTGTGTAAATTGGGACAACCATTATTTGGCAAACTGATGCTGCTTCAACGGGCCGATATGGGCTCACATGCCCCACACGTCGCCGTCAAGGTCAAGGATATTGACGCTTTGGCCGAGCGGGCGCAGGAAATGGCGCGCAGCGGCGCATGCCTGAGCCTTAGTGACCTTGCGGTGGACGGCCGCCTCTTGGTGGAGCATGGATTTAGCAGCGGGCCCTTTCTTGGGGAGACACTGCAGTACCTCTTGCAGCGCGTGATCAGCGGTTTTGAAAAGAACGACCGGGAAGCTCTTCTGTCCCTCGCCGTCAAAAGACTCAGCGAACACCGGCAAGGCCGCCATTAACAAAACCACCGCGTCATACAGTGGTTTTGTTATTGCGAGGACTTAAGGTTTACTCCGGCCAATCACCGTTATTCTTCTGAAAGAACGGAGCGTCCTTTACCGTCTCATAGTGGTCTTTGAGCAAGGCTTCTTCACGGGTATCCAGGGGGGTGCTGAAGCACGCATCCACATGCTCCACCATAAAACTCAAGCATTCGAAATTGCCGGGCGGCACCAGCACATCAGGACCAAGACGCTGCAAGGCATATTTCATTGCGGCGATCCTGAGCGCTTCCGCGCCCGCATCAATGGGTTTGCACCAGGATTTGGGGTAGCCGCCCGTGCGGTCATCGCCCTCCTGCCAAGCGCGCTCCACCAAGGCCTTTATCCCAAGATATCCAAAGCTCTGATCCTCTTTGGCCGTCTTCATTTGTGTAGCGATCCCCTGCCCCATGTGCAGCATCCAGTTGGTGGGAAACATCACGGTATCAAAGGGATACATTGACAGGCAGTTGAGCGCGGCCGTCTCGCTGTGCGCGGTGATGCCCACTTTTCGGATAACGCCCTTTTCTTTGAGGTCACGCAGCAATTCCATCACACCGCCAGGACCAAACGCCAATTCTACATCCTGTGGCGTGGTCAGAGCGTGCATCTGATATACGTCAAAATAATCTGTTTTCAGCAATTCCATCGAACGCGAGAGTTCCTTTTCGGCATTGACGCGCAGCCTTTCCATGGTCTTGCATGCCAAATATACGTTTTTGCGATAAGGCTCGAGGGATGGGCCAAGCTTTTCTTCCGCATCACCGTAGCTCGGTGCGACGTCAAAGTAATTAACTCCGCGCTCGATCGCCCACGCTACATAGCGGTCAGAGGCGTTTTGTCCGTCCTTCATGGAGATAACACCGCCATATACCACGGGCGATATTTCGTATCCCGTCTTTCCCAGGGTTCTCAATTTCATATATTGTACCTCCCTATCGCAAAAGCAACTTACGACCGCGCGAGATTATTCTTCCGGGACGAGCAGACCTAAGTTGCCATCTCTCCTCAAATACAGCACATGCGTTTGTTCCGTTTCGGTATCGATGTATACGAAGAAGTTGTGTCCAAGCAATTCCATCTGCATGATGGCGTCTTCCACATGCATGGGCCGCACCGTGTAGGTCTTATTGCGAACGATCTGACGTTCCGCCGTTTCGGACGGCTCCAATGCTTCGATGAATTCCGGCACGTCTTCCATATTGAAGTCTTGGCGCAGTCGCTTGTCAAGCTTGGTGCGGTGACGAAGAATTTGCTTCTCCAATTTGGCCAAAGCCTTGTCGATAGCCATGAATAGATTATCTTCGCTGGATGCTTCGGCACGGATCGCAAAGCCGTTCATGGGTACAGTGATTTCCACAACGCGCTGGTTCTTCTCTTTGCGAAGGCGGACGAACATTTCTGTATCCTGTTTGAGATACCTGCTCATGGTGGAGGCTTTCTTGAGGATACGATTGGAAATGGCGGGCGAAACCGTCATGCCCTTGGCTGTAATGGTTGTCTTCATGGAAACAGCTCCTCTCTGAGTACATCTACTTACCTTATTGTACCATTTCGCCGTCTATGGATGCAATCCTGCCGGGCCTTATTGTTTCCAATCATGCGGCATTATGCTATAATCAGCCTGCAAACAAACCCGTGAAACGGCCCACCGCAAGGTGGTCTGTATTTCTGTCCTTCTTAAGGAGGAACGATTGAAAAGTAATTCCAACTTGTCCACAGCACGCAATGCGAAAGACGGCGTTCAGATCGTCTTGGGATGTGTCTTGGGAGCACTGGCTTATCCGCTTTTTTTGGTGCCCAATAACATCGCGCCCGGCGGTGTCACAGGCTTAGCTACCATTCTCAACTATCTATCCGGTTGGCCGGTGGGAATCACGAGCCTTGTGATGAACATACCCATATTTGTTTTCGGCTATCGTTTCATGGGCAAACATTTCGTTGGGCGCACCCTGGCTGCCACGTTTCTCTTTTCCCTCTTGATCGACCTGATGAAAGTCGAACCCATGACGGATGACCCGATGATGGCGGCCATCTTTGGCGGTGCGCTGCTGGGCATCGGCTTGGCTTTCATTATGCGGGGCGGCGCAACCACTGGCGGCACCGACATGCTTGCTCGCATGCTGCACAGGCATGTTTCATTCATTTCGGTGGGAGCGTTTCTATTTGCGTTCGATGTAGCCGTCGTCACACTCGCCGGTTTCACGATGAGTGTGGAGCATGCTATGAACGCCATGATCGCCGTCTACATCACTTCCAAAGTGCTGGACACAGTTCTGGCCGGCATTGGCACTGATAAGGCGTGCTATATCATTTCAATAGAGCATGAAAAGATCGTCCGACGCGTGCTGGATGAATTGGAGCGCGGCGTTACCCTTCTGGACGCCAAAGGCGGGTATTCCGGAGAGAACGTCCATTTGATTTTGTGTGTGGTGAGCCGGATGCAGGTCACCGCCATTAAAAGCATCGTCAAGCAAGAAGATCCGGACGCGTTTATCTTCATTACGGAAGCGCACGAAACGTTGGGCGAAGGCTTCCACGACTTAAGCACCGAACACCTTTGACATAGGAGGTATCAATGTACCAATCCTTATACCGCACATGGCGGCCCCGTACATTCTCAGATATGGTGGGTCAGGACGCTATCGTACGCACGCTGCGCAATCAGACCATCTCCGGCCATACCGCGCACGCGTATCTGTTTTGCGGCAGTCGAGGCACAGGCAAGACCAGCGCGGCCCGTATCATGGCCATGGCTATCAATTGCCAATCCCCCGACCAAGGCGATCCTTGCCTTATCTGTGAAAGCTGCAAAACCATCCTGGCAGAACAATCCCTGGATGTTTTCGAAATGGACGCGGCCAGCAACAGCCGGGTAGAGGAGATCCGCGAGATGCTGGAAAAAGTCAACTACCCGCCGCAGTTCGCAAAATTCAAAGTATATATCATCGACGAAGTGCATATGCTGTCCAACGCTGCCTTTAACGCTCTGCTCAAAACGCTGGAAGAACCGCCGGACTACATGGTTTTTATACTGGCAACCACGGAACCGCAAAAGCTCCCCGCCACCATCCTTTCGCGCTGCCAGCGCTTCGATTTTGGGCGCATTTCCGAAGAAGCCATTATCGGACGCCTCAAGATGGCACTGCAAAACGACCAACAGGCGGATGAAGCAGCGCTGGAAATGATTGCTGCCGCCGCAGAAGGAAGTATGCGCGACGCGTGGAGCCTTATGGACATCTGTTTGCAGGATGGACAATACCTGACGGGCGAACGCGTGCAAAACGCATTGGGCGCTGTCAACCGTGCTTTCATGCTGGATTTCCTGGATGCGCTGAGTATTAAAGACGCGGCAAAAGCCATGCAGCTCATACGCCAACTGATGAAGGAAGGCAAGGATGTGTTGGTTTTCCTGCGGGATTTGGCGAGAATGATAAGAGAAGTGATTGCAGCGGGGCTGGGTGCCAGCCCCACGAGGGATACAACAGAAGAAGACAGGCAACGCATGCAAAGCCGTGCTTCAGCTTTCTCATTGCCCCAATTGACAACGCTGATGGATATGTGCATGCGTGCAGAAGCGGACGCGCGCTGGGCGTCGTCTCAACGCACGGTGTTGGAGGTGTTTGCGCTAAAAGCTTGCCAGCCCCCGGAAGCCAACGACGCATCTGGTTTGCAGGAGCGTGTGGCGATCTTGGAAAGAGAAGTTGATCGACTGGCTTCTCCGGGCGCGATCACACAGGCAGAACCGGCAAAAGCATCAAAGCCTAAACCGGTTCCTGCTGCGGAAGACTCTCCCGCGAAAGAGGAGACACCTGCACCCGTACGCACGGTGGTCTCCGCTTCGTCGCCTACCCCTCCATCAGGAACGACACTGCCCAAGGACGTATGGAACCGCATGCTTGGCAGGGTCAAAAAAGAATTGACATCGTGCTACGGCATCATCCAGCAAGGGCAGTTCGGAGGCTTCAGGGATGGCGCTTTTCGCCTTTCCTATGATGATGAACACGCGTTTTTTGTTACCTTCATGAATGACCCCGCGCGCAAGTCTGCTGTGGAAAAGATCCTTACGGAGGAAATGGGCGCGCCTGCAGTATTCGAAGCCATTCGCCAGGATACAAGTTTACGCGAAAGAAGCAAAGAGCAGCTTGCGCTGGATGATATTGAAAAACTAAGCGCATTGGTGGGCCGGGAAAACCTGATCGTGCAAGATAAATAGCCATTGCGTCAAAAGTATGTATTCTATGTTAAGATATGATATACTGTAGACGTAACCGTATACCTTTATCCCAAGGAAGGAACCCCGAATGAGCGAAAACCGTAACCGGTATTCCAGCGCGCCGCTGCAAAACTTGAAGCAGGCAGAAAAAAAGGCCAAAACGACAGCCAAAGCGCCCCAGCGCGTGCCCGGCGGTGCGCCAAGCGCGGGTCCAATGGTTCGCAGTTTTACGGGACTGCAGTTGATGTTGATGATCATACTGCCGGTTTTGTTCGTCATATCCTTATTTGTGAAAAACAATACCCTGTATCTGGCATTCGCGGGGGCTTCGGTCATCTGCCTGATGATCATGTGGCTGCTGAACGCGTTTATGCCCAACGCGCGTGCCACCCTGACCATCATCCATATAGCGTTGGTATTGGTGGCTCTGTTTGCTGTGCTGATCAGTCCGCCTGCCGCCCTTCCGGAAGACAAGACGGGCGCCAATGACCTCCAGTCCATTTTTTCGCAGGATACGTCCGCCAGTATGGTGGCAATGCTAAACCAGCAACAACAGGAAGGCGCGGCTGAAGCAACGCCAAACCTGGGAAACGCTTCGTTCGCGCAGCAACGCCTCGAACAATTCATGAGCGCTTGGGCAAACATGGATTATGCTGCCATGGCCGGCTACTGCATCCCCGCGTGGTTTTCTGCGCAGGACGATCCGGAAACACAGATGTTTCATATCCGAGCCAACCGGTCCATTATCAGTTATGACGTTTTGGATGTCACCGGCAGCGATCAAGATCAGATGCGCACCATCAACATGAATGTCGTGATCGACAAAAGCAATGGTACCACTCCCAAAACGCACCGTTTTCAGGTACTTATGGCGCGGGTCAATAATGAATGGTATGTGGACCCCAATTCGTTAGGGTCCCTGGGCGTCATCCAAACAGAGGAAGAGATCGCGGCGCAAGTCATCGCGACCATCGTCCCTACGCCTACACCCGATCCCCGAATGCTGCTTTACTATAATCCGCAAGGCGGCAAGCTCTATCACGCGGACGCCAATTGCACGAGCCTAAAACCCGAGTTTCTGCCGATGACCGCATCCTTCTATTATTCGGATATCAATGTCGGCAGTTTTGTGAATCTCAGTGCCTGCGGGACTTGCGGCGCGCCCGGGCGCTAAGGAGGAATATGCGCTATCATCTTGACACCATCCCGCTCTGGGAAGCCTTCGAACTCAACGGCGCGTGCCCGCTTTGTGCCCTGAGAAGCAAAACGGAGCATATGCTGGTTGACCGTTTTCTGGGTGCGTCCGTCATGGAACCGGACACACGCATAAGTGTGAATGTCAGCGGTTTTTGTGCCAGGCACCACAAGATGCTGTATGCAAAGGAAAATAGGCTGGGACACGCGCTGATGCTGCAATCACGTATGGACAGCGTGCGGGAACAGGTAGAAAAAACGTTCGATTTGGCCGAAAATGGCAAGAGCAGAGCTCTGTTCCGGCGCGATGGAGACAATGGCGCCTCCGCGGCGCTAAAAATGGCGCAAATGCACGATAGCTGCGTGCTGTGCGAAAGTCTGGATGAAACGATGGCACGCTACGCCTATACCCTGCTGCATCTGTTCAAAAGTGACGGGAAATTCAGGGACACCTTCAAGCGATCCAAAGGGCTGTGCCTGAAGGATGTACCGCTGGTGCTGGGTATGGCGGGGCATGTTCTCTCCGGAAAAGCGCTGGGCGATTTTGTCTCCGTTCTGCGTGAAAAAACACTGGAAACCTTGGACAAGAACAAGCAAGATATCGACTGGTTCACCCTTAAGCATGACTATCGCAACGCGGATGAACCCTGGAAAGACAGCCGGGATGCCCCCATGCGCGCGGTCAACTATCTGCGGGGCTGGTCTTTGGGAGACGACCCCTGGCCGAAGTAGAACACGTCTCACAGAAAATGAAGGTGGGTATGCGGAGCAGGTTTTTTTTCTTTGTTATCCTGGGGTTACTCTTGATGTGTTTGTCCCCCGCCGGCGCGCGTGGGGACAGCGTCGTGCCTTCTTTTGTGCCGCAGGGCGGAAGTGCATCCCAACAAAGCGCGGTGCTGTACTTTCGCTATGGTGCCGAGCCCTATCTGGGGCGGGAAAACCGCACCGTTTTTTTTAACCCGGGCACCGCGTTTGAGAAAGCTTTGCTGCAATCCTTGCTGGAAGGCCCGGGTTCCGTATATCCGCACTTGGAACCGATGTTTCCATTGGGTACGGAGATACTTGCCACGCACGCGCAGGGGGATATGTTATTTGTCACGTTCAACGAGAGACTGCTGGATGCCTATCCGGATGAAAAGTCATTATCGAGCGCGGCTTATCGCGAAAAAGAAGGCCGTTTGAAGCGGGAATTGGCGATGGCGGCGCTTTCTTGCACCATCACGGAGAATACGCCCTACGCGTATGTACAGGTGCTTGTATTGGGCAAGACACGCGCCACTACCTCTATGCGCCTGTCAGAGCGCTACTACCTGAAAGATTCAGACGCTCTTCCCCCGCCTCTTTCCCGCGCGGAACATAGAATTCTGACACCGCAGAGCGCGGCAGCACTCTTGTGTGACTATTGGCTTGGATTGGATCTGAGCAGCATGGCCGGGCTTCTCGTTTCCGCGGGTCAGGCGACCGACTTGCCTGAGCGGATTCCGCTCTTGACACACTATACGCTCTCTTCGGGTACGGTTTCACCCGATGGGCAAAACGCGATCGTATTGGCGGATTTCACACTGCAATCCCCAGATGGCAATACACATGAACGAATAGGCTGGCCCCTGCGTTTGCGTTACATGCAAGGCATCTGGCTGATAGAATCTGAATCTTTGCAGACACTTTGGGGGGCGGCGCAATGAAAAGCAAGCGGCCGCGCATTTTTTGCATCCTCGGATCCGTCGCGCTGCTTGCCACGGCGTGTGCCCCCGCTGTGCCCAACAACAGCGGCGCACCCGCCGTCACACTGCCCCCCGCACTGGGCAAGTTTCAATCCCCTATCGGAGATGAACAGCGCAATGCGATTGAAACCGTGCTTCTATATCTGCCAGAGAATGGCACCGGACAATTAAAGGCGCTTCCCGTGTCCATCGCTTTGCCGCCAAACCGACACCCAGCCGAAACAGCGGTACAGCGGCTATTCTCTTTTTCAGGCAATGGCTCAGCAGCGCCCTTGGTGACCGGCGGTCAACTCGAATTATTTACGGGCAGCAGCGCAGAAATATCCGGCGGTACGGCTACGATCAACCTGAGCGCAGCCGCGTTGGCGCTGGACGCGCAGCAGCTCGCCTCGGTCAGCCGCGCCATTACCAACACCCTGTGCCAGTGGCAGGACATAAAATTCGTTAATATTCTTGTAGCGGGCCAGCACCCGGGCATCGATATTGCGGCGACGCTGCCCATGGGCAGCTTGCGCAGTACCGCCAATGAGGAACCCCTGTGGGATATTCCTGCGGGCGAAGAGCGTTTTTCCTCCGTGGCCACGCTCTATTACCCGGCTCCGCTTGGGAAAGGCGTGCTGGCGGAAGCACGCGCCGTCACCTTTTCTGGGCGAACACTTCCGGAGATGGCGACAGACCTGCTCACGGCGCTGTCAGCTGCACCCGTCAGTTTGACCAATGTTCCCAGGATACCCAGCCTTGAACAGCTTTTGGCGTCAGACATTGTTGTTTCAGACGCCACCACAGGTGGCGGCAGAATCGTTCAGTTGCACTTCACCCAAGCCGCCAACGAAATGTTTATCAACGCAGGCATTCCCCGTTCCGTCATGATGGCGTCGCTGGTACTCACGCTGACCACCTTCATGCCCAATACCAGCGGCATTTCCGTCCAAATCGGCTCAGAAATCATCACTGCCCTGGTGCCCACGGGCATATTTGGCGCCCCGGGCCGGGAAATCCTTTTTGAAGACGGCATCATGCGCCGTTCGCAGTTCAGCAGTTTTCTTCTGGAATTATCACCTATCTATTTCGCAGGCAATGAGGGTTCTTTGACGCGTGTCCTGCGTCCCCTCCCCTACTACCAGGCGCATCACGCACGATCGCTATTGGCGCAGATGATTTTGGGGCCCGGCGCTTCAGAGGCTGTTTTGGGTCTTAAGCGTACGCTGCCGGGCAGCATTACGGACGCTGATCTTGTGGGTTTTGCAAGAGAGGGCGATACGCTGTTGCTCAATTTTTCGGCCGCATTCCTGGAAAGCTGCCGTGGCCTTACACCCGAACAAGAAAAACTGTTAATCTACAGCATTGTGAACGGTATGTGTGAAATGCGGGGCATCCGACGCGTGCGTTTCTTTATTGCCGGTCAGCAGCCTGAAACGCTCTCCGGCTCGCTCTACTTGCCGGGAGAGTTTCTGCCGCAATGGGAAATGCTTCGATAGATCTATTTGTCAGCCCTTGTGAAGGGGAAGTTCAATAATGAATGTGGTGCCCTTGCCTTCCTCGCTCTCGGCACGAATAGTACCGGAATGCAAGGTAACCAATTGGTGCACGATGGACAACCCAAGACCGGTGCCGCCTGCTTCACGCGCGCGTGCTTTGTCCACACGGTAAAAGCGTTCATACACGTGCGCCAGCGCGTCTTTGGAGATCCCAGGACCGTTATCCTTAACGACAAACGCGGCGTCTTTACCGCTTCGGGTGAGGCTGACGTGGATCTCTCCGCCTTGCTGCGTATACTTAACTGCATTTTCCATAATGTTATAGGCCACCTGCTCCAGCTTAGAGCGGTCGGCATACATGTCACAGCTATCTTCGATGGATAGCATGACTTGCTGCTGTCTTTGCTGAACAAGTGGCTGCAGCCTGTGCGCGGCTTCTTTGACAACGGCGGCCAGGCTCATGCGTTCTCGGTTCAGCTTCATGGTGTGTACATCCGCCTGCACCAAAGTTAATAGATCCGACACGATCGCGGAAAGCCTATCGATCTCTTTATTGACATCACCCAAAAACTCGGTCCTGAGCGCTTCTTCCATATCAGGCTGATATATTAGCGATTCTATCATAATTTTCATAGTGGAAAGCGGCGTTTTGAGCTCATGGCTGGCATTGGAGACAAATTGGTTACGCGACTGATCGAAGGATTCGAGTTTTTCGCTCATGCTGTTGAAAGCCTGCGCCATGTGCTTGATTTCGCCGCTGCCTTTCTCAGGTACGCGGGCAGAAAAATCCCCCTTGCCCATCCGCTGTATCCCGCGTGTAAGCTCCGCCATAGGATTGGTGAGAATGCCGGAAAAAACCATGCCTGTCAGTATGGCCGCCGTGGCCACCGCCACGAAAATGATGACCATGTTGTCTTGAAGTACATACAAATTTGTCATCATTTCATTGACAGATGATACCAGCACCATAACGCCGATGACCTGCGAAGCATGTACGATGCCCGCTGTCCCCATGGATACCCAGCCTTCAGTGTCCCTGCCCAGGGCAAGCGCGCCGGGTGTATCCACCGTTCTGCCGTCCAGCGAATGAATGCCGTAATCAGCCGAGCGCCCTTGCACCAAAATAGAGGCGACTTCTCTGTTTTTCAGCCTCATGCCGTTCATTTCCATGAAGGAATCGCTTTGCACTTTCCCGTCGCTGTCCAGCAGCAGTACGCGTCCTCCCAACTCGTTTCCTGCCTGCGTAAGCATACGGCTGAGTTCCCTCGTATCGGCGGCGTGCAAGGCGGGGGCGGCCTGAACAGCCCATTTTTCAAGGCCCGCGCGATCTTGCCGGATGCGCTGCTCAAAGAGGTAATCGCCCAGCATGTTGGTGAGCGTCCCCGCCATGACGACAAAGGACAGCCCTATGATCAATAAAAAAGCCAGCAGGATTTTCCATCGAATGCTGGCAAAAGGGTTAATCGTTGCGATCGGTGAAATAGTAGCCCACTCCCCACTTAGTGAAGATGAATTCCGGCTGCGTCGGGTTGCGCTCAATTTTTTCGCGCAGCCTTCTGATGTGTACATCCACCGTTCTGGCATCGCCTGCATAATCATTTTTCCAGACCGCGTCCAGCATCTCTTCCCGCGTGAATACGCGCCCGCGCTGGTTCAGGAACAGCTGAAGCAGGTCAAATTCCTTCGCGGTCAGCCGCACTTCTTTGCCCGAAAGAGTAACCGAGCGATTAATGACGTTCACTTCCAAATCGCGTACCTTAAAAACATTCGCTTCTTCGGCGGAAACGTTCTGATTAGCACGGCGCAAAATGGTCTTGATACGCATCTTGACTTCAAGAATGTTAAAGGGCTTGGTCATATAATCATCCGCGCCGTACTCCAGCCCCAGGATCTTATCCATGTCCTCGCCCTTGGCGGTCAACATGATGATAGGGACATTGCTTGTTTCGCGGATGCGCTGACAAACCGTAATGCCGTCAATTTTGGGCAGCATGACATCCAGCAGTATCAGGTCCACCTTTTGAGACTGGAAAACGGACAGCGCTTCTTCGCCGTCCGACGCCGTCAGCGTCTCATAGCCATCCTTGTCCAGGGTATATTTCAAGCCCTTGATGATCAAAGGCTCGTCGTCTACTAGCAGGATTCTCGTAGGCAATGATATCATCCCTTCCCAAAACGTGTCGTTCGTGTTTATTCTTTTACATTGTACACCGGGAATGCAAGAAAAATCAAGCGAATTCGCAACACTTAGTCACAAAACGGACATAAACCATCGTGCTGTCAGTAAAGACCGCGCAGATCTCCCCGTTCCACCGCGGCTTGCACGCTCAGCCACGTGGCAGCCGTATCAAATCGTGCGTCGTGCATGTCATTGCCGGCGCCAAACCATGCCATGGCGCTGCCACGAATGGTCTCTTCCGAGATGTCGTAATAGGCGAACAGCTCTTCCAGTTTGGGCGGCTTGGGCCGCCCGATAGCCACTTTGCGCGCCATGTTCATGATGCCTGTGGCATGATTCATCGTGCAGAATGTGTTGGTCTTTTGAAGCTTCAAATTGCAGCGATCAAATTCCACACGCAAATATCGATCATCAAAGGCAACATTATGGCCGATCAACAGATTTGCGCGGCGGAAATCATCGAAAATGCTCTGGGCGTCGTCCTCAAAGTACCGCCCGCCGGACAGCTCTTCCAGCATGTCCATGCTCAAGCCGTGCACCTCTTGTGAGCCTTCGCTCATTTCGTCTACGCTGAAAAAGTAATTCTTGCCCGTCACCTGCCCGTCATCCACACAAAGATAAGACAATTGGCATATTTGACCGGGCGTCAGCGACGTGGCTTCAGTGTCAAACACAATAATTCGCATACTTATGTCCTGTCTCCAATTCCTGTTCTTCCTTTTGCCTCAAAGAAGACGCCCCGTCCGGCAGATGCCGCGGGGCGACTTTTAAAATCCAAGGGGCTTAACTATCCTGCACGTCTTCTTCCGGTTCGTCTTCGTCGGACTCATCGTCGTCCGTCTCGGGGAACAGCGGCTGATGACAGGACGGGCAGCGGTAGTCTTCTTCAAGATCAAAGTCCGCTACATCAAAGCGCGTCAGGTAACCGCAATGCGGGCACTCATATTCAACGATGCCGGAATCCTCATCATCATCGTCTTCGTCATCATCATCGCCGCCGCAGCAAGCGCAGTGATCATCGTCGTCGTCTTCATCTTCTTCATCGCTTAGAAGCTCCACGACATCAGCCAAATCCTCATCAATTTCCTCAACGTAATCACTGAGTTCATCATGCTGTTCTTGCAGTTCGTCCAGTTCGTCAGCGACAGCCTCAAGGGTTTCAATGATTTTTAGCAGGAGCTTATGCTCCGCCGTGTCCTCTTTCAGTTCCATGCCTTGGGCCAGGCCTTGAAGGAAAGCGACGCGCTCGGATAAATGACTCATGGTTGTTCTCCTTTCATATTTCGCAATAGCTGGGTCTGTTAAGCACGGGACAGGTACTCTCCCGACCGGGTATCGATCGTCAAAATATCGCCTATGTTGATAAACAGGGGTACCATCAGTGTAAAACCGGTTTCCAGGGTGGCGGGCTTATAGGCATTGGACGTCGTATCTCCCCTGAAGCCGGGCTCCGTTTCAATGACCTCCAGGTCAACAAAATTAGGCGCTTCCACAGAAAAGGCTTCGCCCTTGAAAAAGCGAATGCTGACGTTGGTGTTTTCCTTTACGAACTTGATGGCTTCTTCCACTTGGACAAGGTTGAGAGGCATTTGCTCGAACGTCTCGGGGTCCATGAAGTAGTACAGGTTGCCATCGTTGTAGAGGTATTGCATATCCTTGGTTTCAACAATTGCGCGGGGCATTTTGTCGGTAGGGTTGAATGTTCGTTCAATAACGGCGCCGGTCATGATGTTCTTTATCTTGGTGCGCACAAAAGCCGCGCCCTTGCCAGGCTTGACGTGCTGAAAATCAACGATGTTCCAGACGCCGCCGTCCATCTCAAATGTGATGCCCTTTCTGAAATCGCCCGCTGTGATCATATGGTTTCCTCCAGTAGATTTAGTATCATATCATGCGACGAAGGTCGTCACAGTATAAGCAATTCGCGCGGTGCCTTAACGAGTGATTGGGTACCATGCTGGGTGATGACGCAGGTGTTTTCGATGCGCACACCGCCAATACCCGGAATGTATATGCCGGGTTCCACCGTGACAACGTGCCCCTTGGCCAAAATTGCATCGCAGCTTTGGTTGAGGTTCGGCGTTTCGTGAATATCAATTCCGACGCTGTGTCCCAGCCCGTGCCCGAAATTCCCACCGAAGCCCTTATCCCCAATCATCTTTCGCGCGATCGCGTCAATATCACGACACATTTTTCCGGGCGCCAACGCGTCCTGGCAAGCCATCTGTGCATGCAGCACAATATCGTAAACATCCTTCATTTGCGAAGAAGGGTTACCCACGGCGACCGTACGTGTCATATCGGCGCAGTATCCGCCGTACTTGGCACCAAAATCAAGGGTGATCATATCACCTTTTTTGATCCTTCTGTCGCCGGGCACGGCGTGCGGCAGGGAGCCATTTTCACCGGACGCAACGATCGAGCTGAATGCCAAATCCTGCGCGCCCAATTCCAGCATACGAAAATCCAGCTTAAGCCGGATGTCTTTCTCGGTCATGCCTTCCGCAATTATGGCGCAGACGAAGTCAAACGCTTCCACGGATATGGCACACGCCCTCGCCATGACCTTGAGTTCTTTTTCATCCTTGATGCTGCGCAGTTTTTCGGGTTGATTGTCAAGGGATGAAAACTGAACTGCCGGGCTTGCGTCCCGCATAGCAGCCAATTGCTTGACAGCAACAAAGTCATCTTCATAGTACGCAAGGCGGATGCCCTGCCGGTTCAAAAGTTCCGCGGCGACAGCAATGTGTGCTTTGTCTTTGTTGGTTTCTTGAATCAAAAAACCTGGCGATTGCCGGTCAGCCTGCTCGGTGTAACGAAAATCGGTAATAATGGCAGAAAACTCCCGGCACAAAAAAAGCATGCCTTCACCGGTAAAAGCACTCAGATAAAAGATGTTGGAAGGCTTATGGACGATGACAGCCTCATCAGTACTCAGGTTTGTCAACTCCAAGAGCCTCGATATCCTGTCCATGTTGCCTCCTTAATGCCTTAACCACACGTATTCTAACACAAACCCGCTGTATTGACTACTGCTGCGCCGAAATTTGCCCCTGCCAGAATTATGCTGATACGCATTTGCGCCACTCTTTCAGCATACTTTGTGCGTCTTCTGCCATGCTCCCGCGGCTTTCGCAAATAACGACCGGCGAATATGCCCTCTCGCATAGGAGCGGAGCAAGATGCTCAAACCTTGGGCCAAAATCCGCATCCGCAAATGTCCGGTGGCGCTTCTCTCCGCCGGGGCCATATTCCACAGTAGAAAAATGGATATGCATGTTTCGCGCGCGGTGCAGCCCCAGTTCCTTTTCGGCCTGATCAAGCACGTGCGCGAAATCCTCCGTCTTATTGAGTTGCCCGCCGCCTATCGCGTGCAGATGCGCAAAATCAACACAGGGTATGAGTTGTTCATGCATGGCGCACATGGACAGAATCTCATCCAACGTACCAATTTGCCCCGGCTTTCCCATGGTTTCGATGCACAGTGAGACGTTACGGCCCAAGTCGTCAAGGCGTAAAAAGACTTCCTTCAATCCCTGAACACTCCTTGAAAACGCTACACTTCTAACCATTTTGAGCACAGAACCTACATGCACGACCAGGCGCCGTCCACCCATCCACTCAAGGCGCTGCGCCGCATCCAGGATCCAGTTGATACTTTTTTCTCTAATGTCGGTGTCAGGGTTGGCCAGGGAAACATAATAAGGCGCGTGGGCGCTGACGGCTATACCATGCTGCCGCGACTCTTTTTCAATCAGTGCCGCGTATTCTTCAGTCATCTTGACGCCACGCCCGAAAGAGTATTCAAAAGCAGAGAGCTTCTTTTTGGCCAGCCACGCAAATGCCTGCCAGGTGTGTTTGTACCCTTCCGAATAGAAGGTTTCGGAATTGCCGGACGGGCCAAAAAGCGGCGTCATCCGAACTGTCATTGGTTACCGCTTTGTTTGTCAAATGCTTCCCACAAGGGAGCATAGATGCGCACCGCTTGCTCGTGCTCTTCCAGACTGCGTGAGAAATGAAGCTCGCCGGTATCGGGATTCTTGCTGCAAAAATAGAGATAGCCTTGACTGAGGAATTCCTCCTCAGGATACAGCGCCGCCAATATGGCATCCGGTGAGGGACTGCAGATGGGTCCTACCGGCAGGCCTTTGTTGCGGTAGGTATTAAACAGGGACTGCACCGAAAGGTCGGCGTTTGTCAGCACCATGCGCTTAGTGTTCAAAACGTATTTGATGGTGACGTCACTGCCAAGTGTCATGTTTTTTCTGAGTCTGCCGTGGAATACAGCACTGACCTTCGCAAAATCGGCAGTCTTTGCTTCTTTTTCGATCATAGAGGCAAGGCTGATGACTTCGTCCATCGTCATGCCCAATTCCGTCGCGCGCTCGTGCAAAGGCTCCTTAAATACCGCTTCGGTCTGGGACAACAGCTTCTTAATTATATCGCTTTCATCAGCGGACACGTACACTTCGTAGGTATCGGCCGCCAAGTAACCCTCCAAAACGTACTTCCTATCATTGGGGCTGCCTTGCTTCAAGACATCGGCAATGTAATAATAGGCGCTGAATTCAGTTCCGGTCCTGCACTTGCCAAGGAAAGCATCCGCCGAGGCGAGTACCTTTTCCTTCACCAGGTACGCAGCAATGTCTTCAACATTCCAGCCCGGAATGACAGTAATGGTGCGCACTATGGGTTGTCCGTCACCGGCTGCGAGGTTTTCCGCGATCTGTCGCACGGTCATAGCGCGGCTTAATTGATATTCCCCTGCCTGGATCTTCTGGCTGAACCCCAAAAAGTCCGCGTAGTATTTGAACAAGGAACTGCTGCGAACGATATTCTGCTTTTCCAGGTTGTTTGCCACCCGCGTTAAACTGTCGCCGCTGTTGACCACAAACACGATTTCGCGCGTATCAGCTGTGTCAACCGGGTCAATGAACTTTTCCTTCACTTTTCCTATACCGGTAGACAATATACCAATCACCAAGATGCCGGCACACACCAGCACTAATATGGGCCGCAAAGCCGCCCATAGACCGCTGTACCAGTAAAACCCGTATTCGCGCTCTTCCTTTAGTGTTTCTTCAGTATAATAATGCTTCCGTTGCTTTTTCACGGTACCTCTTATGACACCCCGGGAATATCATACCGGATGTCCGCGGCATCGGTCAGCAGCTTAAACACTTCGCCCATCATGCGCTGCAGTTGGAGCTCCGCCATTAAGTAGCGCGATGTGTCCGTGCCGCCATAGAGCAAAGATGAAATCTGCGAAAACCGCTGCATATCGTCCGCCGACACGCTGGTGCCCGCCATTGCACCCATTTGAATGGCGACCTGCATGCGCCTGTACTCCTTGACGAGTGCCATGGCGGAGTCGCTGTAATTCAGGGCTTCCTTTGCCGCGGCATACTCCCGGTACTCGGTTGAATCTGCAATTTGCTGAGCAAGCACTCTCGCTGCGTCCATTACCATTTTATCTTCTCCAAATCAAACTTGCGGGGCCGATTTCTCGGCCCCGCAAGTATAGCATAATCAACCCAAGTCGACAATCACGGGCAATATCATGGGGTTGCGCTTGATCTTCTCATAGATATAGCGGCGCAACTCATCTTTGATGCGGTTCTTGATGCTCGGCCAGTCGCCGCCCTCGATGCGGCTGTATGAATTGATAATGGTACGCACCACACCGCGGATACCTTCGATGAGGTCTTCATTCTCACGCACATAAACAAAGCCGCGGGAAATGACATCAGGTCCGGATATCAACTCACCGTTTGTCCGGTCAAACGCCATAGCCACAACAATAAGACCATCCTCTGATAGATGCTTTCGGTCGCGCAGCACCACATTGCCCACATCCCCTATACCAAGCCCGTCGATAAGCACGGCACCGTTGGGTACGATCCCCGCAAGGGATAAGCTGTCCTTGCTCATTTCTATCACCTGGCCGGCTTCGGGCAGAATGATGTTTTCGCGCGGCATACCCATGCTTTCAGCCAGTTCGGCATGCTGCCAAAGCATGCGATACTCGCCATGCACGGGAATGAAGTACTGAGGTTTGATCAGTGTGTGGTACAGCTTCAGTTCCTCCTGGCAAGCATGCCCGGAAACGTGGACCTCGTCCAGCGCTTCGTACACAACTTCAGCGCCCGAGCGATAAAGCTGGTTGATGACGCGGGACACAAACACTTCATTTCCGGGGATGGGTGTCGCGGACACAATGACCTTATCCGTCGGCTTGATTTGTAGTTTGCGGTGTTCGGCAAAAGCCATACGCGTTAAGCCCGCCATGGGCTCGCCCTGGCTCCCGGTAGTCAAAACCAGCAACTGATCGTCCCTGTAATTGTTGATGTCATCCATGGAGATCAAATTTTCACTTGCGATCGTCAGTTCGCCAAGCTCCATGGCCACGGTGCTGACGTTGATCATGCTGCGTCCAATGAAGCAGATCTTGCGTCCGTATTGTGCGGCAATGTCGACCACCTGCTGAACACGATTAACATTACTGGCAAACATAGCAATGATGACGCGTCCATGGGCCGTGCTGATCTGCTGACGGAACGTTTCCGCAACCCTGCGCTCAGACATGGTATAACCGGGACGCTCAACATTTGTGCTGTCACACAGCAGTGCCAGAACGCCTCTGTCGCCGATAGCCGCCAAGGTACTGATATCTGTCGGTTCGCCGTCAACGGGCGTGAAGTCGATTTTGAAGTCACCGGAAAAAACGACCGTCCCCGCGGGCGAAGTAATGGCAATAGAATAAGCCCCGGCGGTAGAATGATTGACTTTGATAAATTGAATGGTGAAGCACCCCACGTGGATGATTTCACGCGGCTCAACGGTGTTGAACTTGATACCGTGAATACTATGTTCTTTCAGTTTGTTCTCAATCAGCGCCAACGTCAGGCGGGAGCCGTAAAGCGGCGCCGGAGCACGGTCAAGCACGTAAGGCGTCGACCCGATGTGGTCTTCATGACCATGGGTAAACACATAAGCGCGCAGTTTGTCCTTGTTGGCGATCAAGTAGGAAACATCCGGGATGACCAAGTCGATCCCCAACATGTCGTCCTTGGGGAAGATGGAGCCGCAGTCAACGACAACCATGTCGTTTTCGCACTCCACTACTGTTAAGTTCTTCCCAATTTCATCCACGCCTCCCAGCGGGATGATTCTCAGTTTAGATGATTCAGGCACAATGTCCTCCTCTTTCCTTCTTTTCTGTCGTTATTTTTCGATGGAATTTATATCACATAAAAACACAAAATCACTCTGTCTTTTTATCATGTACCGAAATAATGCGGGGCTGCCATTTCTCTTGCTTTTGCAGCCAATGGTCAAATACGGATATGCCCACAAAAATGGCCGCCATACAGGCAACCCCAATGCCAAGGGAAACCAGCTGATTATCAGACAGCGCATTTCCCAACACGATGCCAAGTACCAAGCCGATCATGGGAATGGCATACATAACGAACGAAAGCGATAAAATGCGATTGTCCGGCATTAACACTTCCACTTCATCGCCTTCCTTGGCTTCCCCAAGCACCCGTACGGATGTTTGCCGCTGCTCACCCGAGCAGCCTGTGCATGTATCGCAAGACGCCAGGCGGTCAAAACAGACCACAGGCGTGTTTTCCTCTATTCGAACAACTTTTCCAGTCCTAATCATATTGATCCCTCACGTTACATGAACGCAGTATACTATATTGTGATGCACTTGTATACCCGTTTTCGAAACTTCACAAAAATATTCGCGCGGTTGCCAACAACGGCTGCCCGTGTCCGGCACTTCGCAATTGCGTGGCAAAACGTTCAAAAAAGCGTCCCACCTGGCTGTGGGACGCAGTGGAATCCGGCGGCGACCTACTCTCCCGGGCCGTTACCAGCCAAGTACCATCGGCGCTGA
>LFTR01000250.1 GCA_001513425.1 Clostridiales bacterium DTU024 | reverse complement strand
TGAGGACACGGGCAGCGAACATGTTGTCCTGCCCGCAACACTTCAGGAGATCTACGACCCCTGTATTACAGCGGAAATCAATAATATTGCTATGTACGAAGCATTCCTAAAACAGCAAGAACTGCCTGAGGACGTGAGAAGCGTGTTCACTGCACTAAAGAGAGCCTCCGAAAATCATCTTCAAGCTTTTCAGCGCAACGCGGACAAGCCGGGCGACGGACAAGCCTCGCGCAGCGGCAACCGCTGGAGTGATGATGCCGCCGACAGTGCATATGGCAATCGAAACCAGTCAGGCGACACGGTAAATGAGGGAACCCAAAACAGAAATGGCCGCGGCCACCGGGGCAATTGAACAGACACCCGGGAAAAAAGTGACAGTCAATGAAATGCACATCGCAGCCCCGCAACGCGGTGTGCATTTTTCCGTTGATTTGTGAAAGCGTCGCTTATCGTCTCAGTCAATAAACTGTGCTATAATCCACTTGAACAGTACACAGGCCGTTTACTTTGGAGGTAAATATGGCAAACATACTCATTGCCGATGATAACCTGCAAATCGCTTCCGTTCTGGAGGAATACCTCAAAAAGGAAGGGCATATGCCGTACGTCGCGAAAAATGGCGAAGAAGCCCTGGAAATGTTCAAAAAACTGAACCCTGATGCCGTATTGCTGGATGTAATGATGCCCAAGATGGACGGGTTTTCCGTTTGCCGGGAAATCCGCAAGATATCATCCGTACCGGTCATTATGGTCACAGCCCGCGGAGAGGATTTTGAGCGCATCATGGGGCTGGATATCGGCGCGGATGATTACATCGTCAAGCCCTTTTCGCCTGCTGAACTGATGGCGCGGCTGCGGGCCGTGTTAAGGCGGATGGACCGCGGCGGAGGGAACACGCGGCAAGCTGTCAGCCTGGGTAACCTCACAGTGGATCTGGACACCTACATCGCCCGTGTCGGCAGCCATGAAGTGTCCCTGACGCGCAGGGAGCTGGAACTGCTCTACACGCTCGCGTCAAACAGGGAAAAGGTGTTTTCCCGTGAGAATTTGTTGGAAAGCCTATGGGGGTATGAGTACTTCGGTGACAGCCGCACCGTTGACTCACACATCAAGCGCCTGAGGGCAAAACTGGATGCCTTTGATCCGCAAGGTTGGGAGATCCGCACAATTTGGGGCGTGGGATACAAAATGGAGAGCAAACCGGATGAAGCATAAAATCGCCCTGAGATTGCTGGCTTTTTTTGC
>LFTR01000160.1:4659-10406 GCA_001513425.1 Clostridiales bacterium DTU024 | reverse complement strand
TGCCATATGCACTGTCGGCGGCATCATCACTCCAGCGGTTGCCGCTGCGCGAGGCTTGTCCGCGTTGCGCTGAAAAGCTTGAAGATGATTTTCGGAGGCTCTCTTTAGTGCAGTGAACACGCTTCTCACGTCCTCAGGCAGTTCTTGCTGTTTTAGGAATGCTTCGTACATAGCAATATTATTGATTTCCGCTGTAATACAGGGGTCGTAGATCTCCTGAAGTGTTGCGGGCAGGACAACATGTTCGCTGCCCGTGTCCTCAGGGATCGGAGTGTTGTACGCAGCGAACAGCGGAGTAAGGCGCTCCACATGGATGGCTTCGGCTTTCATGATGTTGCTGAAAGGCCGATCCACACCAAAGGCAGCGATGATCTCTTTGTACTCGGCTTGAGCCAGATACTCGTCCTGGATCGCATAGGTCAGCATTTGCTCAATCGTATAGGTTTCACCCTCATTAACAGCGGCTGCTCCAAAATCCTCCGATGCCAGTCCCAAGACAGGCAGTGTTATAGCCAGCATAAAGGCCAGTAGGGTTGCGGTTTTTTTCGCTTTCATGTTCTTTACCTCTTTCTTGTCATTCAGCTATCTATTGCTGTGATCACATCATATCCGCGGAGTGTGGCAAATCTGTGTTTTTTTGCAGCTAATTCTGTGAAAGAAACAGAGATGCATTTTGAGCCGTGTCAGGGTTTAACCCTGCAGCAGCGATGATTTTGGCGGTGCATTCTCCATTAGGGGAGCAATTGAACAGATGGAAGCCGAGATCGCACGAGCAAGTTGTGTCAATGAGTTGGAGAAGAGCCGTGAGAGAGACAAAACCGGCAATGCCGGCGTGTTGGAAAGCTGAGACTTCAACCATATGAGAAGGAAGACAGGCGTTGCTGCTGTGAGCTCTTGTTCGCAACTTCGAACGTCGATCAACGTTTCACTCTGCCTGCAAAGGATGACGATCCTGGCAGTAAAGGACCGTTATGCCTCCCTTCTGAGCAGGCAGCTGGGTCTGGTACAAAGCCTATTTAAGTCCACTTTACGCATCGGTGTGAGAGGGGGGCCGGGCCCGCTTGGGAGCTCCTTGTCCGTGTCCCGAAAGTCTTCATTTGGCGTTTCCCGACGTTTGTCTTTGACTTCTCACGAAACTGCGCCTGCGCTTTGGAATCAAGTTCTGACTCTCCTGCATCAGGACAGGCGTACGCGCGCAGGGAGATGCAACGCAAAGATTATCAACGGGCAAGGTATTGGCAAATTGGGTAGGAATTAAGAAAAATCCCTGCCCGACAGGCAGGGATACGTTTGGACATAGAAAGCGTTTTGTACCGGCGCCCCCGGTCGGATGGTGCCTGAAGCGGGCTATAGTTTCAGCTTACGCAGATCCTCCTTCATCCTTTCAATATCATTGATCCAATCTTCGATGTCGTGCTCATGTTCCAGTTCGTCATTGAGGATCGTGACAGCCATTTGATGGGTGGAGTGGTCTTTGCCCTCCGTGAAGGAGGCCAGCTTCTGATACCGTTCGATGGCACAGCGTTCTCCATTGAGGTTCTGTTCCAGAATCGCCTCGATATATGGATTTGTGGGTTCTTCGTAAGCGCATTTGGAGAATTTCGCCCACTGTTTGGGATTCAGCAGCGGAGTTCCCCCCAGTTGAATGATTCGCGCGGCGACTAACTCTGCATGGCTCAACTCTTCGGTGGCATGCAGCAGAAGTTCCGGCTCGACTTCGCTGCGCATGGGACCTTCCATAACGCGGGCACCGACCCAATACTGGTAATAAGCAAGCCATTCTTCAGCCAACGCTTCATTCAGTTGTTGCAGCAATTCTTTCACGTCAAGATTCGCAATCTCAATTGCACGTTTTCCCATTTTACACCCTCCCTTTTTAATTATGACATTTGTCAGTATCACTAATAGCATATTGAGGCGCTGCAGTCAAGCCAAAGCCTGTTTTGGATCATTCACCAATGCTGCTTAGATGGCATAGCGTCTGCTCTTTTCATGCGGTGTCAGGGAATGTGTTTTGCTTCAACTTTTTTGTACATCTTTCTTTCAACAAGCAAAATGCAATACATTTTTCACTTGTCATGGAGTATAATGCGAGCGAAAGACACATTTCGCGCAAACTTGGCTATCAATGTGAACACGCAATTAAGTGCCGCAAGGTGCAAAAATCAGGCATCGGCAAATGCGGAGGAGGTACCGTCATGGAAAAGGGATACATACAAATATATACAGGTAACGGCAAAGGCAAGACGACAGCAGCTTTTGGGCTGGCTGTCAGGGCGCTGATGTCCGGGAAAAATGTATTTGTGGGACAATTTGTGAAGGACATGGAATATAACGAAACGAAGCTTCAGGAATACTTTGATAGGATCACCATCCGTCAATTGGGCCGGGGGTGCTTCCTTGACAGGGCACCGACTGCTGAGGATGCGGAAGCCGCGAGAGCAGGCCTAAAAGAATGCTGCTATGCAATGTCTTCGGGTGTCTATGATGTGGTCATTCTGGACGAAATTACTATTGCACTGCGCTTTGGGCTTTTTGCTGTTTCAGATGTGGTCGATGCGTTGAATGCAAAAGCGCCGGGAACCGAAGTTGTGCTGACTGGAAGATATGCGCCTCAGGAACTGATCGACATGGCTGACTTGGTGACCGACATGGTGGAGGTGAAGCACTACTACAACGCAGGAGTATTATCAAGGGATGGGATAGATCATTGAAACGTTGATTGGCGGGATTTCAAATTGCTTTTTTCTGGAATCTAGAGTGCACGCTGCGATTCAGGATACACTCATCTTATTTGAATTGTGCAGGTTTGTGATTAACGTAAATGGCACACAGGAGCAATTTTCCTTGAGCGTTGCATCATTCGGCGCCAAATATTGCCAACGCCCGCGACAATTTGAACGCTCCGCGGGTCAAAATAGTTGTTAGGGGATATGAAAATTTGAAGGGAAGATGTTGAGGCTGATGATATTATGAGAATCGATTCAGGGAGAAAACTCTATTCGATGAAAGAACTGTTCATGATCGTTTATGATGGAATGCGTACTGTTTCATATGTGTCAAAGGCTAAGCGAAGCAAAGTGATCGGGGATGAATTGATAGAACGGATCATGTTAGCCGTTACCGAAGTAAACGGTTGTATGATATGTTCCTACGCACACACAAAAATGGCTTTGGAGGCCGGGCTGAGTAATGCCGAGATTCAGAATATGCTTTCGGGGGTTATGACAGACATCCCATCAGAGGAGGTTCAGGCGATTATGTTTGCACAGCATTATGCAGACAGCAGGGGCAAGCCTTCAAAGGAAACATGGGGCCGTATTGTAAAAAGCTATGGTCTGTCCAAATCGCACGGCATCCTTGGCGCCATTCGAATGATTATGATAGGCAATGCCTATGGGATTCCGTGGAGTTCATTTGTCAATCGCTTCAGAGGCAAGCCGGACAAGAGGAGTTCATTGCTATATGAAGTTGAAGTGATTATCCTGGGAAGCATAATCATACCTTTTGCATTTGTGCATTCCTTGATAGCTACATTGCTGCGATTCAAGGTTATAAGATTCACGAATTGATCTGAACCTTCATACAGCATGATGGCGGCGGGATTGTGACACCGTGATAGGGCGTGTGATTGCGTTGGATGTTAATGCTTGAGAATGCATTTTGATAAGCCAAAGTATGTGCAAATCAGCCATATCATGAGACTCTGGGGCAAATCACCATACAGGTGCATGCCCCTGAAAACCGAGGAGGATAGATTTATGGAAGCAAGCTGGGAAGGCAAAAAGGCATCATTTCCCGTAGTTGATGTTAGACATTTGACTGCCAATTTCTTGCCTGTTATTTTACATAAGGCACAGCAAGTAAGCCTCAATGAAGGGATTTGTGTTGTTCAAAGCTTCGAGCCAAAGCCATTGTATTCTGCCTTGGAAGACTTGGGTTTCGAACATGAGACCAAGAAGGCTTCTGCGCATGAATACAGAGTGTACTTTTACAGGACGCAAATGAAAGCTATTACATTTGAGAGCGGTGCCGATATGCCGTTCAAGCCAACTGCAATCGTAAATTTCAAGTCGATCGATGACACGCTTGCGGGCACGGTTGTTGATTTTTGGGAATTGATCTGGGAAAAGAAAGATTCCGCCATTGATTTGAAAACTAAACTTCTGTTGTCCATGAGCAATGCTATCGGTGCTTCCAGGTTTAGGCAAGCAACCAGAGAACTTATCAAGGCGTACTCCCTGGGGGTTACCGTAGAAGAGATGGACGAACTTTTCTCCCTGTTTGCCTGGAACCAGGGGATCGGCCATTTTTCTTCCGAAATTGGCCCTTCCACCGTTTTTGGAACTTACAAGCAAATAAAAAAACGGGAACAGGAGGGGGTAGACCGAAGAAGTATATTGGACGAAATTATGGAAGATTTCGGAGATAGAAATCCTGAAGTGAATACCTTTTACAAGAGACAGATGAAGTGCTGTGACAGAAGGGAGGAGGCACAAAAGTAAGCGCTGAATAGTAACAAACGCCACCTCATCGCTAGCGCAGCGGTGAACTGAATTCTGGAGTCAGTTTGCTTTGTTTACTTGTGCGTGTACAGAAAACGCTAATGGATTCAGCCTCGCTGTAGATTGACAAATAAGGTTGCCGGGCGAGCAAAAGAAATGTTGTTCACAGAAAAATGAGCTCTCCCGGTTCCTTTTCAGAGCAGGAAGGTCATGGGCTTTTTTGGCTTTTCTTTTATTAAAGGTGCGTCGGATGGATGAAGAATTTGGATCACAGGGCACAGAGTGCAATAGCGAGAAACATAAAAAGCCGCGAGTATTATAAGGGATGACTGGATATACCGCTCGCTCAGGACACCTCGACCGCGCAAGTTGAACAGTGCCGCCGCCAAGATTGGACACCTTCACCGCTCAAGTTGAACAGTTCCACCGCGAAAGTTGTATATTGAAGTGAGTGTTAAGCAATGGTACCCTGAACTTGCTTTTAGCCGTAGCGGAGGATAGTGCAACGCTGAGGAGCGACACGAGCGCCGAATACGGGGTTTAGCGGGAAGGGTGATGCCAGGCGTCCACGCGCCGGGGTTACTCTTCTTTTTTGCATTTACACATAGGCCATCACTCTTCCCGGAAAACCTGAATGCGTTAAACCTCGGGTTTGGGCAGAGCCCAATGAGCCGAAGGCTCCTTTACTATTCCTCCGAAATCCCTTTGCGTTTCCGCATGGAGTCCTTGCAGTCGATCACAATCGTGTAGGAATCGTGGACGATGCGGTCGCAGATGGCGTCGGCGAGAATGGGATCGTCTAGCTTGTCACGCCAACCCGGTACGTCAAACTGCGAGCAAAATATGGTAGATGCTTTTTTGTACCGGGCCTCAATAATTTCAAGCAGATCCCGTGACTCCGTATCTTTCAGCGGATAGAGGAGCCATTCGTCAATGATCAGCAGCGAATATTTTTTGTATTGAGTCATGACCTTGCGAATCGTGCCGCTTCCGCGGGCGATGGAAAGGTCCACGAGCAGTTCCGGTAGACGGATGTATTTCACGGTGAGATAATTGCGAACCGCTGCCATACCCAGAGCACAGGCGAGATAGGTCTTGCCGCTGCCAGTGGCCCCAAGCAGCATGACATTGTGATGTTCGGCTATGTAATTGCAGGTAGAAAGTCTCGCGATCTGATTCTTGTCCAGTTTCCTGTCGGGATGGTACTCGATATCTTCCACGCAAGTGCCGGACTCAGAGAAG
>LFTR01000160.1:2641-4599 GCA_001513425.1 Clostridiales bacterium DTU024 | reverse complement strand
GTCAGCTGTTCTTTGAAGGCAGAAGCCATAACGCTGAGATGCATTTCCCAGAGCTTGTTTACGGTATTTCTTGTCAACATTACTTTTTCCTCCTGTCGTAGTAGTCCGCGCCACGGGTAAATCCGTACTGCGAGGAGGAAGACTGTGCCGTGGAATCGTTCTGAATCTTATCCTGTCCGGAGCTTAGAATGGTCTGCACATTCTTTAGAGATGGTCGGGGCGTATATGTCAGGGCTCTTTTGCAGGCGTTTTCAAGGCGCTCCGCCGAGTATTTGTCGGCAAACTTGAGTAGTCCCATACAGGCCTTGTAACCCTGCTGTTCGACCTTGTAACCGGCGAGAATGGCACGGACAACAGTTTCGGTATTGTGCCCAATCTTAGCCGCCCATTTGGCGAAGCGCTCGCCGTTCCACTGCACGTATTGCTGGTGGTTCGGCGGCATATGATCTTCCACGGTGCTGTACTGATTTGCTCTGCCGTACAGACGGGGATGAGAGCAAATGCGGTTTCCGTCAAAGAAAATCTCCACGGTTCCCTTCGTAATGCGCACATCCACCTTCTGCTTGATGTATTCATATGGAACGGAGTAATTCATACTGTCGACGGAAATGTGGTAGTTCGGCCCGACGGTCGGCACTTTCCATGTCGCCAACTCGAACGGCCTTGGCGGCAATGGCAGCAAAAACGGTTTCTCTTCCTCAAACGCCGACGCCCGGCTGCCGTCCCTCTTCTGAAACGGCTTGTGGTTAAAGGTCTCCAACCGTTCCCAGATGGCAGTGTTCAGTTCTGAAAGGGACAAGAACTGTTCATTGCGTATAGCGGCCAGTATGAAGGTGGAGATTACGCCGACAGTGCCTTCCACCATTGCCTTATCCTTAGGAGTACGGACTCTTGCGGGAATGACCACCGTACCGTAATGTTCGGCAAGCTCACGGTAGGTCTGATTCAGGGTAACATCATTACGCCCATGCCTGTCCACGCCGGTTTTTAGGTTGTCGCACTGAATGATCCTTGCTATGCCGCCGAAATACTTGTAAGCGTTGACATGAGCTGCCGTCCAGCATTCCTGCTTCATGGAGAAGAATGCCTCCACATAGCTGTAGCCGCTGAACGGCAGTGTGGCTACAAAAACGTATGCCGGGATCACTTCACCTGTATCCGTGTCTGTTACGGTTGCCGTATCTCCCGCCCAGTCAACCTGAATGATCTCACCTGGCTTGTGGTTCAGGTGCATGGTGGCATTCTTTTTTACCAGAAAGTCGTTGTAGTACTTGTTGAACTGCGTGGTCTGGTACGGTATCTCTCCTGTGGGTCTGCAAGCGTCGCAGTATTCCAGCCACAGCAGATTCAGCGTGACACCGTTTTTCTGGAGTTCCCGATGTACATACTCGTAGTCCGGCATTCTGAAGACAGGCTTTCCTGCGGCAGTGGGAAAAAGCAAAGCGGCCAGTTTTTTGTCCGGCATACTGTCAGGCAAAGGATACTGTAGACGATTCTCCTTTGCCAGTCGAAGCGTTTGGATCACTGTAGTTCTCGAGCATCCGCATGCTTCCCCAATCTGGGTCTTGTTGAGTCCGAGGCTGTCCAGCCTCAGAATCTCGCGGTAATTGGTCATGTCGATGACCTCCTTCGTTGTATTCACGCTCTTGCGTGTAACAACATACTACCGCGTATTCAACTGTGGTGTTCAACAGCACCGGCGGCTCTGTTCAACCGCGGCGGCGAAGGTGTCCAACTTGCGCGGTCGAGGTGTTCAATCTCGCTCGGAATATTCAATGACTTATTTTTGGCCGTAAACCATTATTCACAGCTTAGGAGTAAGGTATCCGTGTGAGACTGCTTGGCCTTGCACAATTGAATCGGTTTCCCCCCAAGTCAGATTTCGCTTAAATGACGATCGTCGTGGTTTCTACCACAGGGTCACAAAAAAAGAGAGGACCCGAAAATCGGGTCCTTCT
>LFTR01000160.1:0-2572 GCA_001513425.1 Clostridiales bacterium DTU024 | reverse complement strand
AGTTATGCCTTGCCTTCTCGTTTGAAGCACATAAACCAATCCAAACAGTATTTGTCATCATCTTTGCTTTCCATGCGTTCCTTAGCTGTTCCACAGGATCCTGCAGTGGGAATGATAACATCCTCTCCGGGACGCCAATCAGCGGGCGTCGCTACTTTATCCGTGTCAGCTTTCTGAAGTGCCTGGATGATGCGCTTGATTTCATCAAAATTGCGCCCAGTGGTCAGCGGATAATAAAGAATCGTACGGATCTTGCTTTCCGGGTCGATCACAAAAACTGCGCGAACGGCTTGAGTATTAGATTGCCCTGGCTGCATCATGCCGTATTTATTGGCAACATCCATGCGAATATCTTCGATCAGTGGGAACTTGACTTCCACGTTCTTCATGCCTTTCCACTCCAATTCCTGGATTTTGCGCAGCCAGGCGATGTGGGCATAAAGGGAATCAACGGAGAGACCGATCAGCTCAGTGTTCAGAGCTTTGAATTCATCTGCCATCGATGCAAAAGTCATAAATTCTGTTGTGCATACCGGTGTGAAGTCCGCCGGATGAGAAAACAGAATAACCCACTTACCCTTGTAATCCTCAGGAAAGTTGATTGTTCCTTGTGTGGTGACGGCAGTAAACGAGGGGGCAGGATCTCCAATTAGCGGCATACGAGTGATAGGGGCAGATGTTGTATTTTCCATGGTCTTCTTCCTTTCTGTTTATGACAATAGTCATTAATCCATATTATTTACCCCCCTTTTTCACACGCTAAACGCGGTCGATCGGATAGAAAATATTATTGCTCGCAGCTGCTGTGAACATCAACGAATAGTATCAATAAATCCCCGTAATTTTGAGCGGGGCCGGCAGTGGCATTTCTCAAAATGGTGGAGTAGCATCACTTTTTTATTTGCTGATAATAGATAGGATTTTCATCGGGTACAGAGGTTAACAAAGATTTCAAAATAAATAAAAATCCTGCACACAAAGATGTTGACATATGTCCGTAATGGGGTATAATGGAATCGATAGTGGCATATGTCAATATCAAACGATAGTTTTCGTAGCACATGACTGAAGAAGGCAAAAGGAGGAAAAAAATGCCGAGATTTGATGGAACAGGTCCCGCGGGAATGGGACCAATGACAGGATGGGGCATGGGCCCCTGCGCAACCGGGGAGAGTGGAACCGAAGGCGTTCCTTATGGACGCGGCTATGCTTATCCCAGAGGCGGCCGCATGTGGTTTGGCCCGCGCTATGGCCGTGGACGCGGCATGGGGCTGGGAAGAGGCAGGGGCTTTGGGTATGCCTATAGCCCTTTTCAGGATTCCGCCGCCGATTTGGACGATGAGACCATCAAGGCAAATCTGACGGTGGAACGCGACGCGCTCAAGAATCGCCTGGACGCGATTGAAAAGCGGATGGGAGACTTGTAAGCAGCGGAAAAAGGCATGGGGTGGACACTTCGTTCACCCCGTGCGTCCGGATGATTTTGGATCATCACGTAAAAGAGGAAACATCGCGGCAAAATTCTCACGTATTGGATGATTGCGCTGTAGCATTTATCCGTGAACGAAATGCGAGGTGAAAATAGTGCCCAGACCAATAAAGGGGCGTAATGTTTGCGATTTGCCTCGTAATGCCAGTTTTGGTCCGTTGGGGCAGCACAGTAAACAAAATGGCGAGATCATTATGACGGTCGATGAATATGAATCCATTCGGTTGATCGATGAAGTGGGGTTGACTCAGGAGGAGTGCGCACAGCAGATGAGTGTCGCACGGACTACCGTACAAAGCATCTATGCAAGAGCGAGAAAAAAGCTGGCACACTCACTTGTCAATGGTGTTGCTTTGATCATTCGTGGCGGAGAATATAAGCTTTGCGGAGATCGGAAGGAAATTTGTGATCGGCACTTTTGCCACCGGCGAGGGCAAAGGATGCATACTTCAGCGCGTTTCTTTGAAAAATCAGAGGAGGGAAACAAATGAAAATTGCAGTACCCATTGACGAAAGAGGCACGGACCCGGCAGTGGCTTCATCCTTTGGAAGGGCCGCGTATTATCTGGTTTATGATGAAAAGGCTGAAATACAATTGCTGGAGAATGAGGCCAGTCAAAGTGCGGGCGGCGCGGGTATCAAAGCGGCACAAACGGTTGTAGATAGTGGCGCAGAGGCGTTGCTTACCCCGCAGTGCGGACAAAATGCGGCTAAGGTCTTGCTGGCGGGAGGAGTGAAACTCCATAAAACTAAGCCCGATCTGAGCGCGATTGGCAATATCCAGGCATTCTTGAGAGGGGAAACGGAGGAGCTGTATGAAATTCACGCGGGATTTCACAGGCACAAGTAGATGAAGGCACGTTCGGTCGCAATCCTCAGCGGCAAAGGCGGCACAGGGAAAACGTTCGTATCGGTGAATTTGGCAAGTGTTTCCGCACCGTCAACGTACATTGATTGTGACGCGGAGGAACCCAACGGCCATCTTTTTTTCAAGCCTCAGATCCGGCGTGTACAGGAGGTGACCGTTCCTCTGCCCCGTGTTGATCTCGGGCTGTGCGACGGGTGCCGAAAATGTGTTGATTT
>LFTR01000147.1:5436-5664 GCA_001513425.1 Clostridiales bacterium DTU024 | reverse complement strand
GCATTTGAGCCAAGATCGATTGCGGGCAAACCTTGTTGTAGGATCGCAGCCCAGCTTTCACCCACACGGTCGACAAACGCTTGTCCGGGGTCACGCCTGCGCAAAAACCCTTTGCACAATTCGCCCGAAATGTGCGCACTGTCTGCCGCGCTGCCGCCGTTTCCGCAAAGGAGCAGCTTGTTGCCGCCGTTGAAGCAGTTGATCAGCATCTCGGCAGCCTGTTCCACG
>LFTR01000147.1:5085-5344 GCA_001513425.1 Clostridiales bacterium DTU024 | reverse complement strand
GCCCTGCTTGCGCGCTGCCATAACGCCTGTCACGCCAGAGCGCAATTTTCCCGAACTTCTCAAACAGAACGCAGAGTCACTTCAGAGACCATCCTTTTTCCTTAAGCAATGCATATAATGTGGGGATAGTATTCACATGGTTTCCAGTGAAGTGCCAACCGGCGCCGCCGCGGCTGACGGGGCGATCCACAATGTTCTTCAGCGGCCTGTAGTAGTAGTCCGGATCGTCGTATCCGCGCCTGCGATGGATATCGTCCAT
>LFTR01000147.1:4481-5078 GCA_001513425.1 Clostridiales bacterium DTU024 | reverse complement strand
GTGATATTGAAAGTATCGTACCCCAGATTCCTGGAAATCGACAGCGCTTTGAGGAACACTTCCGGGCCTATGACCGACGATCCGAAATTAAGGAACACACCTTCATCCATTTGCGATACGGTGTAGCAGTACCTCAGGAAATCTACCTGACTCGTTTTGCCGATCGCCCCAAAGTCCGTGGTGGGGTGCTGGTGGATTATATCCGTTCCCAGCGCGATATGATAGGTGGCAGGTATGCCATGCAGCCAAGCTTGATAAAAAACACAATCCTCCAGATGAGGAAATCGCTCGCGCCGCTTATCCGCGTATCGCGCCAGCGCTTCGCCATAACCCCAGCCCTCATGCGCGCCGGCGAAAATGGCCTCGTTCATCCAGCTTCCCGTTTCCTCCCACATGCCAAAACTGCCGTCCTCAATAGCGGTGGGGACGTCCTCCGACGTGCCGCCCAAAAACGCCAGTTCAAAATCGTGAATAGAGCATGCGCCGTTGCCGGAAAGGTGCGTGATCATTCCGGCTTTGATAAGTTCAATAAGATAACGGGACAGGCCGCTTTTGATGACGTGCGCTCCAAGCGACCAGATGACGGGCCGCTCTTTG
>LFTR01000147.1:0-4383 GCA_001513425.1 Clostridiales bacterium DTU024 | reverse complement strand
AGACGAGCCCGTAGCCCCTTTTTTGACTTTGTCGGTTATTTGCCGAGCAGGTTGTTGGCTTCAATGAACGCTTTGTCAAGGACCGTGACGCCTGTATCAAAGTTCATCATATCTTCAGCAATTTCTTCGCCCTGCAAAACTTTGACGGCGCTGAGCATGCCTTCATAGCCCATGACATCCGGGTTCTGCGCCATGGTAGCCAGCAGCGCGCCTTCATTGACCAATTGCAGAATTGCATCGGACTTATCAAAGCCAACGCCTACCACTGCTACATTGGATTCCTTGATGGCGTTGCCGGTGCCGGTGGTGCTGCCTTCATTGCAGCCAAAGATACCAACGACGCCTTCGGTGATGTAGTTTTCGGCAATGCTCTGGGATGCCGCAACTTGGCCTTCGCCATATTGGGTTTCGAGCAGTTCAAAGCCTGTGCCTTCGAATGCTGCGCGGAAGCCGCTCTCGCGCTGCTGGGTGGAGGTGGTAGCGGCATTGACGTTAACGATACCGATCTTGCCCTCCATGACGCCATCATCCGTCAGCTTCTTGAGCATTGTTTCACCCGCGAGCTTGCCTGCGGCAGTGTTATCGGTAGCCAGTGTCTGCAGCGCCGGGGTGTTGGCGGGGCTATCCACGTAGATGAATTTCACGCCTTCGTTCTGGTACTGCTGGATGGTGGCTACCTGAGTGTCCGGTCCGTTTGAAGCCAGCAGGATGGCCTCCGCGTTATTGGCGTAGGCGTTGTTGATGGATTCGATCTGTGCGGCGTCGTCCTTGCCCCTTGTGGGAGCATCCCAAGTGTAGTTCACTTTGATGCCCTTCTCGGCCAACTCGGCAACAGCCTTTTGGCACCCGGCATCAACGTTGACCCAGTGCTGGTCCATCAAGTCCATTGTGATCAGGTACACCGTATATTCTTCGCCTTGGGCGAATGCGGCGACGCTGCCCAGCAGCATCATCAGAGACAGAAACAGTGCAACCAGTTTCTTCATGTGACAGATTCCTCCTTCAGATATTTTGACTTATCAAAACGCGTCCCGCGTTTAGATCTTCTTCCTGGCACCCGCGCGGATGCGGAGCCTTATCATGCTGTTTCCGCGCAATATCACGTCGATCAGCACGGACAATACAACAATAATGCCTACCACAATGTTACGCCAGGCAACCGGTGCGCCTACAAGGGACAGTCCGTTGTACATGGCTCCCCACACACTCGCCCCCACAATATTGCCCAAAAGAATGCCTTGGCCTCCCAGCGTGGAAATACCGCCGATGACGCTGGCCGCAACGGCGTACATTTCGTACCCGGTGCCGGCATCCATCGCGCCCATGCCTGCTTGCGCGCACACTATAAGCCCAACGACACACGCACAAAAGGCGCTGACCGTGTAGGCAATGGTTGTTTTGCTGGCCACACTGACGCCGGAAAGTTTTGCCGCCTCCGCGTTGCTGCCCACTGCGTAAATATGCCGCCCGGTACGTGTACGTGATAGAAGAAAATTAAAGGCCGCCCATAGTGCCAGCGCAATCCAAAATGTATTGAATACGCTGATGGTCTTTCCATAATAGAAAAAACTGCGCCACCCTTCTGCCGTCGTGCCGATCGCATCGGTGTTCATGTTGCCATTGACCAGCTGCGCCACACCGCGTGCGATAGTCATGGTACCCAACGTACCGATGAATGGCGGCAGCCGGCAGGTGGCGATCAAAAAACCGTTAAGCAGACCTGTCGCGACGCAGGGGATGATGGTTATGATCGTTGCCAGCCAGGGGTCCACCCCGGCGGTCATCAGCGTCGCTGAAATCATGGCGCTCATGCCGATAACCGATCCAATAGACAAATCGATATTGCCTGTTATAAGCACATAACCCTGGCCGATTGAGATGATGAGGTAGGGCGCTATTTGGCGCAGCAAGTTTTGTATGTTACGCTCGGACAGGAAATTGGGGTTGATGAAATAGAACACGAGACATAACGCGATCAACCCAAAGAAGACCGTGATGACCTGACCCATGCCACGCTTGGCAAACAACCTCTGAAACCCGTTTTTCTTCGCCGCCGTCTCTGACATTTTTCGCTGATCCTTTCGTTACGCGTTTATTGCGTTTCCCAGTTTTCTTTCAAATTGGGTGGCAAGCTCCATTATCTTCTCCTGTGTGGCGTCTTCGCGCTGCATGGAACCCGTAACACGGCCATCGCACATCACATAGATAAGGTCTGCCATGCCCATGATCTCGGGCATTTCGCTGGACACGAAGATCACGCCGACGCCCTGTAACTTAAGGTGATTCATGAGGTTGTATATTTCTACTTTGGCGGCCACGTCAATGCCCCGCGTGGGTTCATCGAAAATGACGACCCGCGACTGCCTCGCCAGCCACTTGGCGACGACCACCTTTTGCTGATTGCCTCCGGAAAGGCTTATCGCGTCTACGTCCGCGTTGGGAAGACGGATGGATAAATCCTTTATGCTCTTGTCCGTCACTCGGGCGACTTTTTTGGTGTCTACGACGCCCAGCGTGGTTGCGAGAAAATCCAAATTGGGAAGTTCCACATTACTCTTGACGGACAGCTTCACGCACAGCCCGTCCTTCTTGCGATCTTCCGGCACCAACACGACGCCCTGACGGATGGCGTCCATGGGCTTATTGATGAATATTTCTTTTCCCTCTAGGAAAAACTGCCCGCTTTCTTTCTTTTCTACGCCGAAGATGGCGCGAGTAGTCTCTGTGCGTCCTGCACCCACCAAACCCGCGATACCTGCAATTTCGCCCTCATGCGCCGAAAAGGACACATCACGCACCAAGCGCCCTGCGTTCAGGTTTCGGACTTCAAATATCTTCTCGCCCTTATCGGCTTGCACGTGCGGGAATTTCTCCTTTACATCGCGCCCCACCATCAGGCTGATGATCTGCGGCAAGGACGTATCCGCCCAAGGCATGGAAGCAACGAACTGGCCGTCGCGCAAAATGGTGACGCGATCGACGATGTGGTGCAGTTCTTCCAGACGGTGGCTTATATAGACGATACCACGGCCTTCATCGCGCAACTGCCTGATGATATTGAACAATTCGTCTATCTCGCGTCCGGTGAGGGAGGATGTGGGTTCATCCATGATTATGACCCGCGCATCGGTAGACACCGCCTTGGCGATTTCTACCATCTGGCGCTTGCTGAGGGACAGCGTTTCCACAATGGCGGTAGGCGCAATCTCCACGTGCATGTCGGCCAAAACCTTGCCGGTCTCCGCATTCATTTCCTTGGTACTCAAGCGTCCGCCCTTTACCATCTCACGGCCCAGAAACATGTTTTCCGCGACGGTCAGGTGCGGGCACATGTTAAGNNTCCTGGTGGATGATGGCGATGCCCAGGGCCTGCGCTTTGCGGGGTGTCATATTTTCTTCCACTTCATTCCCAAAAACTCGCACCGTGCCTTCATCTTTTTGATAAACGCCGCTTAACACTTTCATCAGGGTGGATTTGCCTGCGCCATTCTCACCCAGCAATGCCATGACTTCGCCCGACATAAGGCTAAAGGAAACATCGTCGAGCGCTTTGACACCGGGAAAAGACTTGCTGATATGTCCCATTTCTACAAGAATTATGTCCGACATGCGCACCTTCCTTGTCTTCGAAAAAGAGCCCTTTGCCCTAGAATATTTTACTTGCTGCGCGAGTATTATAGCTGAGCCAAACCATTAAGGCAAGCGTATTTGGCCGCAATATGACCGCCTGCTGACATAAGTTCACATTTTGTTCACCGTAAGGAAAAAAAACGGGTATATATTTAAGTAGCACAGAGGTGCAGATCATTTGCCTTATGGCAGGAAGGATTTGAGATATATGAAAACAAAACGTCAACTGTCCGCTATTTCCATGATATTGGTGGGTGTAATCGTTATCGGGCTGGGTGTCACGGCAATGGCTGCGGGCACCATCCCCAAGGAGGAGATCACTTCTCTTGTGGACACGGCAACGGATGCATCCCTCGTCACCAGCCCCATCATTGAGGTGGCAAACCAAGCAAAGCAAAGCGTTGTAGGCGTTAATAACTACCAAACAAGCCAATCCAATGTCTTCGGGTACGGCTGGGGCTATTACCAGGTCCCCGGTGAAAGCGTAGAAAGGCTCCATGCCACCGGGTCGGGCGTAGTGGTCAGCCCCTATGGGCACATCCTGACCAATAACCACGTGGTGGAAAACGCCGCGCGTGTTATGGTGACGTACGAAGACAAGGAGATCGCAGCGCAGATAGTGGCACAGGACGCCGCGCTGGATATTGCCATACTGCTGGCTCCGGGCATCGAATTGCCTGCGGCGCCGCTTGGAGATAGCGACAGCCTTCAAGTGGGCGAATATGCCATTGTTATTGGCAATCCCCTGGGACA
>LFTR01000268.1 GCA_001513425.1 Clostridiales bacterium DTU024 | reverse complement strand
GAACTGCGCGTGATGCAGTGGGACGGCGTTGAAGCCGCCTTCTCCTACGCGTCAACAGGCGAATTCAAGCGCGCCGAACGCATCGACGTATCCCTGCCGGGCATTGAAGGTCCGCGCGGCCTGCGCGCGGGCACGGAGCTCAACCAGGCCATCGGCCGGTTTGAGCATGGCGTCGAGTTTGCTTCTCCCACCCAGCTTTTGTACGGCAACGGAGAGACACCGCCCTATGGCCGCATGGAGACCCAGGGCAGCGAATCCCAGCTGCATTACGCGCTGGATCAGGAAGGCGAAGTGATCATGCTGACGCTGATGTTCATCGACGGCGTGATGGTCAATATGTCCATATCCTACTGATACAGGAATTAGCCCGGATGGATCAGTTTATCCGCCCCGAGGAGGAGAAGCGTGCGCATCGACTTAAGCTGCCCTGTTGAGCTGTGGCATTTCCGCTTGCCGGCGCCTGACAAGCCCACGGTCAGCCTGCATATGTTCAATCTGTCCGACAAGACGGTTGTCAGCATGCAGGCGGCCTTTATTTGCTACCGCGAGGATGGGGAAAGGCTGAGCCGCCAGGTGGAGCGCGTGAACGATCTGGGCGGCGCCAAACGCTCGGCCTTTGAACTGGATGTGCTCGTTGAAGGGGGGCTGGATGCTGCCCGGATGGACTTTGTGATCGAAAAGGTCTGGTTCATCGACGGCACGGTCTGGCGGCGGGGCCGCGAGGAGCTGGCTGATTACCGGGATAATGCCCTGCCCGCGGGCAGGCAGCTGGATACCCTGCGCCATATCGTCGGTCCGGACGCGCGGGGCTACCCCAGCGATCAGGGGGCCGTATGGGTCTGTGTTTGCGGCCGGCCTAACCCCGCCGCTGCCGGCGAGTGCGCGCGCTGCCTGCGCGACAAGCGCGAAGTATTTACCCGCAACAACAAGGC
>LFTR01000039.1 GCA_001513425.1 Clostridiales bacterium DTU024 | reverse complement strand
AGACCCGCCGGAAATCTCACAATTTCCGGCGGGTCATTTCGGGACTTTTGTTACAGCCCCTTCATTCATAGATTTCAGTCAAGATAAGGCCGCCATTTTGGGGCTCCGAACTCTGCGTCAGTCCGGCAGGAAAAACATGTTAAGCGTATACTCGGAAAATGATAAGTTTGTCAACTTTTCCTTGTAAAACAATGCGATTCGCAATACAATCCCTACATGATTCTGGTCTGCAGGTTCATCGCTAAGTACACTATTGTTGCTTGGAATCTCGACAAAATGCAGCCCCCCGGAGTAATGTCAGACAATTTGATTTGGATGTTTTCGCCTTGATATGCAAAGACAGCCAAATTGAGCTTCGGAAGCCCTGTTTGAAACAAAAGGCGAGTCGGTTATTTGAGGGACAATAGGCCAAAAACTCTTGATATATTAACGGATTTTGAGTTCTCGAATAAGCAAAGGACCCAACTGGCAATAGAATTCCTTCTATCATTTGTTGAGTCCCAGGGTGTGATTTATGAACAGACTACCAAGAAATGATAAAATGATGATATTTCCCTTGTGCAGTATGACGATACACGATATACTTTTCTTGAAAACATTTTGTGGAGCTCGTTTTCTATGTAGACTAACTATTCGGTCTTAAAAAAATGCACCCCCCTCGTCAACTGCCAAACTATTTCAAGAGAAGGGTGCAAAGTGCCTGAAAACCGTTGAAAAACCTCAGGTTCTCAGAAAAACAAAAGAGCAGATGTGCCTGTTGAGAGGAAGTGCAGTCCAATTTCGAGAATCGCGTGACCAATCTGAGCCCTCTGCGGACGATCCAGCAGTCTTAAAAGCGTGTCGAGGTTTACTGCCGCGTGAGCGCCGAAAGGAACCGGATACAATCACCTGACACAATTAATCCAATCAGGACTCGCAATAAAGAAAGGAGTCTGAATGTGAAAAGCATCCGCAACATCCTAAGCACCGTGCCAGATGCAGTTCTTCGTCGGGGCGAGATTTATTACGAAAGCGAGAGCATTTTTAGCCTCGTCAGAAACACTGATGGAGTCTTTGCAGGCAAAGTAAACGGAAGCAGCGGCGAGACATACAAAGTGAAGGTGCAAACCAGCGATACCGGCGAAGTGTCCGATTATTCATGCACCTGCCCCTATGACTACGGCGATGTCTGCAAGCACATCGTTGCGGTGCTGCTGGCCATCGAGGCCGGCAATTTCAGAGAAGGGAACGATGCAGCAGCGAAGACGCCTACACCATCTGCGCCCACTGCAGGTTTGCCGGAACTCCTCGCTGCACTTCCGCGCGAGCAACTTCTCTCCATCATCCTTTCTCATACTGAAGAGGATGAGATATTCAAGTCCAAGTTAACCTTGGAAATATCACCTCCTGATATCAAGTCCGATCTGTCAATTGTCAAGGAAAAAGTCCGCCGATCAATTCGATCAAACACTCGCCGAGGCTTTATCGATTACCTCGGGTGCGATGCGATATGCGATGAATTGTCCGATTGCCTTGACTTTGCGGAAGACCGCCTCGCCAAGGGGCAGATATTATCCGCGTTTGAGGTGATACTGTACATTCTTTTAACCGGGGCGGATCTCGCGTCCAGCGCGGATTCCAGTTCCGGTTCACTAACGTTTGTCATGGACGACAGCTTCGAAAAACTGGAGGCGGTTTGCTGGTGGGTTGCAGAGAATGCAAAGGATGCCGAAAAGAAGACCTGTTATGAAAAACTGTGCAAAGCTGCATTGAACAAAGTGCTTGAAGGCTGGGACGATTGGAGTTTTGACCTTCTGAAGATTGCAGCGATGCTTGTCACTGATAAGAACAAAAGCATGATTGATGACGCGCTCAGCGGCTTGAGAAACCGTCAAAAAGACCATAAGTTCTCTGATTTTTCGCAGATCCAAGAGGATATGGTCAAGCTGAAAGTGATTCAGTCCCTTGACGGGGAGAAAGCTGCCCGGGCATTCATTGACAAGCGCCTGGAAGTGGATCAATTTCGGGAGTTGGCTGTCGATGATGACCTTAAGAAGGGCAATTATGAAAATGCCGAAAAGCTTTGCCTGGAGAAAACCAAGCAGCTTGATCGACGTCCTTACGGCAGGCCATCGGACTGGTGGTACCGCTTGTATGAAATCTATGAAAAGACGAATAACCGTCCAAAACTCCTAAGCACCGCGAAATCGCTTCTGCTTCAAGGGGATATTCAATACTACACGAAAATGAAAACACTTCTTTGCGAGGACGGTACTTGGCAGGAGATCTATCCCCCTCTACGATCGGAACTCAAAACGGCTCTGCCGGGTTTTTTCTATGCACAGATTCTTGACATGGAAAATGAAGATGCCTTGCTGCTTGAGGAAGTCAAAAGGGCCAGCTCAGCCGTGTTCCAGTACGGAAAAAAGCTTGCGAAACACTATCCGCAGATTATCTATGAGCTGTACCGCATTGAAATCACCAAAGCCGCGAAGGAATCCGGCAACCGCAGCCAGTACGGCAAGCTCTGCGGCCTCATCCGGGAACTGCACCAGGCCGGCGGGAAAGACGAAGCTCTGGCCTTGGCGGACCAGTTCATACAGGAGTACAAACGCCGGCCGGCTATGCTGGATGAATTGGCCAAACTAAAGCGTAAACTGACGTCATCCGCCAAACGAAATAATGTTGGATCTTAGTATCGCACGCAGACTATTGACGGAGGGTTAGGAGCAAAAACAGGCAGAAATACGCCTGGCATGTCAAACCATTCCAATGGAAGGCATGTACATTGAATGACAGAACGGCGCGTGAGAGAAGTATGGGTTCCGCGGCATCTTCCCAAGATTAGAAATGTGGGCGTCTATTGCCGTGTCGGCACCGCTAGCACGGAGCAGCTGCATAGCCTCGCCAATCAGGTCTCCCATTTCACGCAGCTCATCAAGCGCAAGGTCGGATGGAGACTTCACGATTTCTGTATTGACGTTGCCAGCGGGGCAACCACTGAAAAGCATCTTGAGTTCCAGCGGATGATGGATGATTGCGAGAACAGTGTTATGAATACCGTTATCACAAAGAGCATCAGCAGGTTCGGCAGGAACACAGAGCAGGCGCTGATTTCGCTTCGCCTCCTGACATCCTTCAATGTCGAGTCATCTTCGAATCTGAGGACATCAACACATCCGAAACCGACAGCGAATTAATCATCTCCATAATTGCAGGCTTTGCCCAGGCAGAGAATGAGGCCCGCAGCGCGAACATCCTGTGGGGAATCAAGAAGGGAGCAACGGATGGAACCTCCGGCTTCTTTCGCAGGAGATGCTTCGGTTACCGCAACAATGAGGACGGAGACCTGGAGATCGTTTCCCAAGAGGCTGGGGCCGTGCGTTTCATCTTCGAGTCATATCTGAACGGCGCCAGCCTGAATTTGATCCAGGGTGAACTGCTTCAGCGGGGAATCTCATCTCCCACCGGCAAGGACACCTGCTGCAAGCAAAGCCTCAATATGCTGCCGAGCAACGAAAAGTACAGCGGGGATGTCCTGCTGATGAAATCGGTGAGCCTGGGCGGTATCGGATCCAGGCGGATGCGCAGTGAAGGAGAGGTTGACAGATTCCTCGCGATGTCCAACCATCCTCCAATCGTCGACAAAGAAACCTTTGAGGCTGTGCAGAAGGAGAAGATCAAGCGGAGCAATATCTTCCGGATCGAAGGCGTGGTGAAAAGGAAGGACGTGCGGTATTCCGCGAAGAAATGATTGTCTGCGTGCTGAAATGAAGGGACAATGGATTGAAGGTCAAGAAACATAACATTATCGTGTCTCCAGATAAACGGAAGCCATTGTGCAGTAAAGCATTGCCGCTAATTCTATGACAGAAATTTGTTTTCATTCAGAGAATTGAGATAAAAGCTACCTTTCTGATGGCACAAAATGCTAACCGAGCAGTTTACCAAAGGACAACCGAGATAAAATCGATGCTGCTGCGGGAGGCCAATGGCACCTGCGATGATGCTTCGAATCGTACCGGCATGGCAAACCAGCGCGACGCGTTCATATTCATTTTGCAGAACCGTATGGAGCGGAATTTCGCATCTCTCCCAGACCATCTGACCGTTCTCGCCATCAGGATAAGGAATATCTACTTCGTGCCGGCTCCATTCGTCATTCACATCTGAATAATCGCTCCATGGGTGCAGAAAAATCGCCCCCATATCGATTTCGCGCAGCGTACTATCCAGAAATAGTTGTGCTTTGGTTTCGTGCCGCAACACTTCTGCAGTTTGAACCGCGCGCACCAAATCACTACAATAGATCGCATCAAAATGGATATCTTTCAGTTGCCTCGCCATCTGCCCGGCTTGATATTGGCCGCGTTTGGTTAGCGGCGGATTCATCGTTTGTTTCTGCTCATCATACCAAACTATGCCCGGTTGCTGACATTCGCCATGTCTGATTAGATATAGTTCCATACTTCATCAAACTCCTTCGACGATAGATTCCAATGAAAAACTCTGACTCGCCGCCTTCATCATATCTTGCTCGTGTAAACCATACAAGCATATGCTATTTGCGGACAACTCAAGAATCGAAACAAAATATATATGAGAGAAGCTGCGAAAAAGTAGCTCGCAGAACGCGGATATAATGGGGCAATTGATGTTTAGTCAACACATCAGTAAGACCAGAATGATGAATGGACTAAAGCGGCAAATCCGAACGTTAAGCGGGGACTAGAAAAATCGCTAATGTCAAACTATTTCAAGGGAAATGCCCCCCCCTGAGGTAGTGCCAAACTATTTCAATTGGGCATTTTCAGCTTGATACGTCAATACAGTCAGACTGGGTTGTTTTAGACAAATTTTGGCTCCAAAACGCATCAAATGTTATTAGGCTGAGAGTCCGAAACCCCTTGATATATCAACGATTTTCGAAGCACCGAACAATCAAGGGACCCAACTGCCGATAGAAGTCATTCTATCAAAAGATGAGTCCCTGGTTGGTCAGACTGTCCGAAAAGTAGGCATCATATAATGGAAGGTGATATAATATAAAAAAAGCGGAGTGCAATTAATGAGCATGAGATATGAAGAGGGTAAATTGCGGGACCAGCGCGAGCTGTGCCCGCCCAGTTTGGATGAGCGGATCGCTGTTGATCATCCCGCCCGTGTGGTAGACGCCTTTGTGGATGGGCTTCGGATGGATGAATTGGGCTTTGGGAAATCGGAGCCCCCTTGGACAGGGCGTCCGGGATATGATCCGCGTGACCTGCTTAAACTGTATTTGTATGGCTGCATTAATCGGGTGCGCTCCTCGCGCCGACTGCAGCGGGAGTGTGAACGCAACATTGAAGTCATGTGGCTCATCAACAGTCTCGTGCCGGATTTCAGAACGATCAGTGATTTTCGCAAGGACAACCGCCTGGCGATCAAGGATACTTTCAAGGCCTTCATCACCATTCTTCGCGAAGCAAGACTGCTGGGCGGGAAACTGACGGTGGATGGCACCAAAGTTCGGGCAAACAACAGCATCAAGCGTTCGTTTACACCGGAATTGACGGCAAAGAAACTTCACTACATTGAGGAACAGATACAGAAGCTGGAAGCTTATCTGGATGATATGGATAGCTATGACGAGCGTGAAGAAACACTTCACTTGGACATCCCCCGGGAAAAGATGCCGGATAAGCTGAAGGAATTAAGAGAGAGGGCGAGCAAATACCGAGGATTCCAATCCAGGTTCAGGGCGGGCGAGAAACAAATACTGGAAACAGACCCGGAATGTCGCACTCTGCATTCCAAGGATGGACTGCACCCCGCCTACAATATCCAAACGGTCACGGAAATCGCCAATCATTTCATCTCGAACTTTGAAACGGTCACCGCCAATAATGACCAGGGGCTGCTAAGTGGGATGGGCGAAGTTGTTAAAAAGGAACTGAAGAGGGACATTGTCCACCTGATCGCGGACAAGGGGTACGAGAGCCGCCATGACATTGAAAAATGCCTCATGAACGGGATCATCCCTGACGTGGGGTTGAAGTACGACAAGAAAGAGCGTGTATTCAACCCGGATTACCGCGAGGCAGACATCCCCTCCGCACAGAAAGCTTCGTCCCACCCGGACGATATCAGGGCTTGCCTGCACGCAGGCGTGCTGCCGGACTGCTATGAAGGGACCAACATCCATGTTGAAGTGCAGGGACGAGGCGTTCTCAGCTGCTTCATCCGCCACGCGGACGGCAGTGTGACCTGCCCGATGGGACGGACGCTGCTCAAGCATCAGGATAAGAAATATGGAACGCAATATGGAAGCCGGGAGGCTTGCCGTACCTGTCCCAACCGATGTACGGACGCGAAAGGCGAGAAGACTGTTCTGATCGGATACAATTCAATCGTCGTTCCTGTTCTGATGTATGGTCATCCTGAGTACCCATTGCAGCAGCTTCCAAAGGATT
>LFTR01000023.1 GCA_001513425.1 Clostridiales bacterium DTU024 | reverse complement strand
CTGCGCGGCATACGAGGATACATTCTCGGAATGCTTGAAGGTATAGTGGTCCTTCGCGTCAATGGCCGCGGTCAGCGCGTAGATAGTCTGAGCGCACTGTTCACCAAACTTCAGCGCTTCAGGCGTAGTCGCGATGAAGTTCTGCTCTTCCTTGTACAGCTTTGTGCGGTTCTTGCCATTCTTTTTTGCGGCATAGACGGCAATGCTGGCGAAGTGAATGGCATCGTCAAGGGTGGTCGCAACCGCCGGATAGGAGCAAACGCCGGCAGAAAAGGTGAGGAACCGTTTGATCTTCTCACTGCTGTTCTTCAAAAGGTCTTTCAGCATGGCGCGAATGGTGTCGATCATATCGGACACTGCATTGGCGTCCCTGAAAGGCACCGCGATGATGAACTCCTTGCCGCTGTAGCGGCCTACTTCGCCTAGGTTACCCACCACACTGAGCAAGATGGTGGAAAAATCCTGCAGCAGACGATCGCCCTGAAAAGACCCGTAGAGCTCATTGTACAGCCGGAAATCGTCCAGGCTGATGATGGCGACGGTGAAGCTGCTTTTGGCGGCCTTCGCAAAATCCTGTTTGATCCTGCTGAGGAAATGGCGGCGGTTATACAGCCCGGTGAGGGCATCATGGTGCGCTTCATTCTGCATGGCTTGATACAACATGGCGTTCTTGGCAGCAATGGACATGATGTTCGCCGCCGATTCCAGGAAAATGACATCCCCCGCACTGCAAATTTTTGCGTTGCTTCTGTCGGCAAACAATGTGATGGCGATCAGCCTGCCGCCCTCGGTAATGGGCAGCACCAAACGGATATCCAGCTTGCGATACATGTTTTTTTCGGCGTCCCACATACCGCGGTAATGCTGCGTTCTGGAAAAATCGCGGAAATCGATGGCCGAACCATTTGCTTCCAGCCACTTCACCAACGGACTGTCGCCGCCGATAGTGATATTGCCAAGAACGGTGGGCTTGGCGCCCGCCATAGTCACATAATCGCCATTATCCTGGCGTACGCAGGTATAAGCGGCGTCACAATCGATGTTTCGCTCGATAAAGCTGCCGAAAGTCTTGAGGATCTGCTGATTATCAAGTGATTCGTTAATTTCCCGGCTGAAGCGGCGCAGTTCATCATCCTTAGCCATTTCGCCCCTGGCAAAAAAGCTGACGATGAATTTGCGAATGAGGTTATACAGCAATACGGTCAAAAGGGATACCAGGACCGCAATGACAATGGTCTGCTGTGCGATATACTCGGGAAAAGCCTGTCTGTAGAAAGCATCCAGCGCCGGATAAACGCCTGCCAGTAGGATAGTGGTCAATATGGCGGCGGCCAAGTACATGGGCCCCCGGGACGCCACCATTTTGAGCGTGATCAGCCTTTTTCTATGCAGTGCGTAGAATAAAAACAGTGCATTCACGCCGCAAGCCAAAGGATCTATCGGCAGTGACCCCGCGCCGGGAATAGCGGACGTGGCTAAGCCGACAAACATGATGATGGCACCCAAATACAGAGGCCGCATACTGCTTTCGGGCAGCCCCTGCCGTTTGACCGCCAGGTACATCATGCGTCCGCCCAAAATCATGGTGATGATGGCAAGGACAAACGGCAGCACGACCCAGTTGCTCATTGTGTACGTAAAGGAACGCGTACCATCCACCGCCGTTACTTCCGGAGTCTGGATAAATACATCGCCCATCGCCATAATGATAACGATCAGCCAAGCTACGCCAAGCGTCACTAAGGTGAAACGAGCTTTTTGATTTGCATAGTAATAGACAAAATTAAACAGCAGAAACGGCGTGGCAAAAATGCCGATAAGGGATACCTTGTACCAGAACAACGCACCCGGCTGGAACATTGCGCGCATCGCTGCCGAGCCGCCCGTCCAGAGGGAAAAGGCGCCGATGAGGAACATAAAGGCGTAGACGAGTTTATTTTTCTTGGCGCTGATGCAAATAAGCAGCAAAAAAAGGTTTAGCAGCAGCGCGATGGCGGGGATGGCGACAAACAGAGTATTATTTACTGCCATTGATTGACGCCCCCTTTGCCTTCCAGCGCACACATCGCGCGGAAATCCACCACATCTGCGGCCGGCGGATTGATGCGGCGCAATCTGTGCCCGAAGCGCTCTTCAAACCTCGCAAAAGACCCGCCGGGCACGATATCCACCTTCAAGGGCTCAACTTTTATGAGCCGTTTGAGACTTGAGTAGTCCTGGTCGAAGTATCGGAAATAAACGCTCAAATGCTCTTTGATGATTTTGGCGTCACCGGGCGCTCCTTGCTCTCCCTGGTCCATCTCAACAAACATCTGCAGGTACGCGTGCTTATTTTCGTCGTATTCCTTTAGCGCGCACCAATCCTCGACTTTGAGGTGCGACATTTCCAACACTTTGACGATCTCCCGCTGGGTGATCCGTGTAAAGCCGCCAATGTCTATCACACCGGGCACGCGGTCCACAAACTCAAACTGCGGAAAATCCAGCCCGTCCTTGGGATTTTTGAGACGCAGGCAACGATAAACGTCGCCCACGCGATAGCGCATGAAAGCGCCTCCCTTAAAAACGGTGATGACCATTTCATACAGCTGATTGGGATTTAGTTCGTCCATGAGATAGGTGCGCGGTACGTAATCCGGGTCATCGAGGTTTTTCAGTATCTCACGCTCCGGGATAAATTCGTAGAAGCATGCGTCTGGGAAAAGCACAAGGCCGTCCCGGCTCCACGTTTCGGTACCGATGAGTGCCGGTTCAGTGCCGCCCACAATTTCAAGGGGTCTTCTGCCCCAGCACCTTTCCAGTTCATCTTTATAAAGGGCCGAATCATTGCCAACGCACACAAACGTGTCCAAATGGAACAGATCCTTAGGCAAAATGGGCACACCGTCCCGATTGCTGCGGTAACGCGCAGCCAGCAGCCTAAACAGCATCCTGGGCGATATCCCGGCCAGCTTCTTCCGGCCCGCGCCGCTGCCACTGAGGAGATTCTGGCTGATATAATAAAGAATACTACTCATGCCGAAGAACTGATCCATTCCGCCCTTCAGCGCCATTTCCAGCCCGCGCGCCATTTGCTGGCTAAGCGGCAAAGTCAAGGCTTCCTGGACGGGCGGCATAAATCGAAAATCGATTTCGCCCTTCATGAGCTCCGGGAAAAGCCCTGTCGCATAGGGAAGCGGCGCCAAAGCATACAGCACTTTCGCATTGGGCCGCACGTGGAACGTGCCCTTCTTGACGGCATGGGCAATAAGCAGCACGGCGAACAAATTATCGCGATATGTATCCAGCATACTGCGGGAATACGGGGCGGTCTTTTGCGGATAATCGCCGCCTTCCCACGTTGTATCAAGCCAAACGACAGGGACCGCAGGCAATTCTTCTTCCCGCTTCATCAAAAGCGTATCCGCATAATTCTCGAAGGTGGTAAGCGGTACGCTTGCCCTAAACTCCTCCACCGTGTCCGGGATCTTGCTCCCCATGAGAACGCGCCCCAGACGGCTTTTGGCCATAAGGCTGATCTGCTCCATCAGCAGATGCTTCTGCATCTGCATATACTTGTCCAAAGAAAGGTCCAGAAACCCGCAGTACTCCTGCCAAAGTTGTTCCGGTGGTTCCTTGCGGAGCCTTGTGTCAAATCTCATTCTCTGTTCCTGACTAAAGTCGTTTAGCAGCAAAAGCGTTCTTGATACTCTCCCTTGAAGGGATGACAAAGGGCGTTCTCTTTTTGTATTCCGCATAATCCGGGATCATGCGCGGAAAAACCACTGTATCTTGAAACAAGACATAAAGGATGTTGAGCATAGATGCCAATAAACCTGTCCACAATAACCCTGTGCTTCCCAGTCCCAGGGACAACATCAGGTACAGGGTCGTCAGCCACAGCGCGCCCGGATGGCGGCACAGGGCGTACATACCGGTATCCACCAAGTCAACGGGTTTTTGGCTCAGGTACGTTTCTTTGGCAGGCAGCGCGACAAATAGAGAAACAATCTCCAGCACCGCCATAAAAGCTGCGAGCACAAGCAAGATCACGCGCAGCGGCCAAGCCACCAAAAAGCGTTCTCCCGAGAAAAGGGCGAACACACTGGAAACAAGAAGCAGCAGCAACCCGGAAAAAAAAGACGCGTTGGCTGTCTTGTGGCGCCCGAACATCTTCAGGCAATCAGAAAGGAACATCAGCGCAAAAGCAATGAGGACACCCGGCAGAGCTATCACTCCCCGAACACCACACAGACGGCGCCTTCCCCGCTGTAAATGCCGATCGCCGCGCCCACCCATTCAATGGAGATTTGGGCATCGGGGTCAAATTCCAGGATGCGCTGCTTGAGTCTCAGGGCATCCTTTTCGTTGTCGGCGTGTCCCACAAAAACCCTGCCCCCCTTGCGCGCCCGGTCTTGGTAATACTTGGCCACACGCATCATGGCCTTGTCATAGCTGCGCATCAAGTTGACATCGTGCACCGTGCCGTCACGAAACATAAGGAC
>LFTR01000188.1:7155-20835 GCA_001513425.1 Clostridiales bacterium DTU024 | reverse complement strand
CCCCGTGGCAGTGTTGCAGGCGATGACCAGCGCTTTGATGCCTTCATCAAGCAGTCTTCGCGCGGCGCGGCGCGCAAGAAGAATCACTTCATGTTCAGGACGCGTACCGTAAGGCGCGTTCGCACTGTCACCAAACATAATGAAGTCTTCATGGGGAAGGACCCTGCGTGCCGCGTTAAGCACGCTCAGTCCGCCAACCCCGCTGTCCAAAAAGCCGATGGGCGCATTGCTGGGCATTGTTATACCTCCTGTGATTTCTGACAAAACCCATTATAGCGCGGCGCGGCCAAAAAGACAAAGGCACCATTATATACGGCCGACATTGCGGGTTCCAAGGGGACGCACGTCGGAATACTTTTCGCTTCGTTTTCGCCGCGCAAGCGCGGTGGAGGCCTCTGCTGCAGGATTCCTCCTTCACGTCAAAAAGCAGGCTTTTTGCCGGAGGGGACGCACGGAGAGGAGCGGGACGAGGTTTTTTTCCCGCAATCGAAGGACGCGGCCTCCGCTGCAGCGAGGCGCGTTTTTGCGGTGGTGCTGTCATAAACAAAAGCGGGGGAAGCGCAGCGATGTGCCCGCATCCCCCCGCCCGACGATCCTAGTCACTGTTTCGGCAGTGTGATGCGGTTTTCGCTTAGATCGATCTTAAGCGGCGCGTCCTGTGAGGAATTTGTCCGGAAGTATTTCTCCAGCGCGTCGCGCATATAGGTTTTATTGACGTATACCAACTGCGTCACATCCGCAGCGCTTTCCTTGCTTTCATCCAGCACGTTGAACATGGTATAGCCGTCCCCTCCGCCCGCGAGGAACGAGTTGATAACAACCTTGTACCTTGCGCCAAGATCCAGCGGAGTGCCGTCCTTAAGTGTAACGGCGGTGAGCGCATTTTTCTCTCCGTCTTTTTCAAATGCATAAGTCATTCCGGCAACTTGCGCGAATTTGCCGTTGCTCTCCGGCCACGCGCTGATGCCGTTTTGCAGAGCGTCCCAGATGGTCTGTCCGCCTGTTTCCACCAGCATCATGTTGTTGTCAAAGGGCAGCACGCTTGTTACTTCGCGCAGAGATACTTCGCCTGCCTCCAGCGGCGCGCGGATGCCGCCGCCGTTGACGATGGCCAAATGGGCACCATCGGCGCGGAAGTAGTCAAACAGCGCATCCGCCACAAGGTTGGCAATGGGGCTGTTCTGTGTGCGGACCAGCTGGGCGGACCATTCAAGGTTGACGTTCAGGAATCCGATGGTCTTGTCCAATTCCTTGTCGACCTGCGCGTTGTACGTATCCACAAGTGACTTTACATCCGGGTCTTCAGGATAGGCCTCGGTCAGGAACAGCTGATTGTGCACGATACCCGTGACCGCACCCTTATAGGTAATCAGGTTGATCTGCGTTACCGCTTCGCCGTGTTTGCCGGGGTTGATGAGGTATTGGCCATCGCCGATTATGGTAGGGCGTCCGGCAATGTCGTTGCCGCCGCCAATGGACACGAGCACCTCCGGGTTCTGTTCCACCAGCGCGGCATTCTTGCCGTGCAGGTGGCTCAGCGCGATGATGACGTCGCAGTTTTCTTCCTCCTTAAGCTCCTTCACCAGGCGATGCGCGGTCATCAGGTCATCATCGAACTGAATATCCTCCGTATTCATATACAGGGTGGTGGCGGCAGATCCCATGTCTGTCACGCCGAATATGCCCACCTTAAGGCCCTGCGCTTCCACCACCAACGCGTCGCCCAATTGCGCCGGGTATACGCCTGCGGCATCGGCGGGCATTTTGTCATCCTTGTAGCGGGTGTTGGCGCTCAGCATGGCATAGTCGGCGCTGTCCGCCAGGCGCAGGAGGTTTTTGAAGCTATAGTCAAAGTCATGATTTCCCAGCACCGTCGCGGTGAGGCCCAGTGCATTGAGCGCCGCTACGCTCACGTCGCCATTTGTTACGTTGGCCAAAGTGGTGTTGTAGGGTGAGTCCCCGCCGTCCACATACAGGACATTCTCTTCGCCCAGCATGGCACGCGCTTCCTTGAGGATAGAAGCGATGCGGGCGACCGATCCGATCTGGAACTGTCCGTAGGATGATTTGTAGGGAATGTAATTGCCGTGAATGTCGCTGGTTGCGAAAACCGCGATCACCTTAGTGTCCGCTCTGAGTTCTTCCAGGATGGCGGCGGCGGTCTTGACGTCCATGATGTCTTCCGTGAGGGCGTTCGCGGCGAAAAGACCCGTCATCGCGGCCCGGGAAGCGTGGTCAATTTGCACATCCACCCCCAGATAACCCTTGGCAAGGGCGGTGTAGAACTCCTGCGCGGTGACAGTTTTGTCCGGACGGAAGGACATCCCATCATCTTCCAGCGCCATTAGCCCCGCGTTCAGCACCGTCTCAATGGCCGCGAGTTCGGTCTTTTGCACGCCGTCCTTGGCCGCGGGGATCACGTTGGCGGCTATGATCGCGCCATTATGTGCCGTGTACCCAAGGCCGCGCGGCGTCGTCTCAAACGTGGGAATATTGAGGCTCTGCACATCCACCAGCATGAAGTGGTCGTCCAGCATCCGAGCAGCCTCGGCCCGCGAGAGCGGTATCGGTTTTTCTTCGCCAGCCAGGGTAAGCGGGGTCAGCCCCGTCATCATCAGCATCAAAACAAGCAGCAGCGATAGCAGTTTTCTCATAAAAACGTCCTCCCTTATTCGCGCTAGACCATCCGCAATAAGTATACCCAAGTACACGTGCCGGCAGGGTGTTTATGCCAAAAAAAGACAGTCGGGACGGCCAGAAATCGCCGCACGCGCTGCTGTGTACCGCACTGATCTATGCTATACTGTCTTCAAACGGAAGAGGTTGCGTCCATTGATGGATCCACTGAAGAATTTAGTGCGGGCTCTGACGGAGACGTTTTCCTCACAAGGCCATTTTTTCTCCGCCGTTGTATCGGTGTTTAGGCGGGATGGCATGGCCTTCACCTTGACGCACGGCGATATCCCCGAGGGATTCACGGGGACGGGTACAGATTTGCTTCGTGCACGTGGCATCGGTGCCGTCGCCTTCATCAACAGGCTTCATTATGAAGAGAAGAACGAGCGCGCCGCCAATGATCTTCATTCGGCGCTGCACATATTGATCGCACAATTCGCCCGGGAGGAACAAATATATGCCTTACGTTATGGGCCTCATGAGCGGCACGTCGCTGGACGGATGCGATGCCGCTATCGTGCAGATGGATGACGAAATTCGTCTCCGGTTTTACAAGGCGTTTGATATGCCGGTTGCGCTTCGCGCCCGTATCCTGGACGCGTGTTCACTCGAGAGATCCAATATCGCTTTAACCTGCAGCCTAAACGCCGAAATCGGCTGCTGGATGGCCCGGGTGGCGAAGGACGCTTGCCGTTTGGCGGGTATTCCGCTTGAAAACCTCTACTGCATAGGTTCGCACGGGCAGACGGTGTACCACATCCCGTTTAAGGAAAGGGACCTTATCCCGTCCACGCTGCAACTGGGTGAACCCGCTATCATCGCTTATGAAACAGGCGTACCGGTCGTCTCTTCCTTTCGTGCCAAGGACATGGCGGCAGGCGGGCAGGGGGCCCCGCTGGTCCCCTACCCGGAGTATCTTCTCTACAGGGGGGAGCGGGCACGGGCGCTGCAAAATATCGGCGGCATCGGGAACGTGACTGTATTGCCCCGTGATCCTTCGCTTGAAGACGTTTTCGCCTTTGATACCGGCCCCGGCAACATGATCTCTGACGCCCTGATGTTGCACTTCTATGGGAAACCTTATGACGAAAACGGCGATACGGCGCTTCGCGGGACGCCGCGGGACGATATTTTGCGTGCCTGGATGGCACTCCCTTTTATTACCCTGCCCCCGCCCAAATCGACCGGGCGCGAGTTGTACGGCGCGCAATTTGTTAAGGAACAGTTGGCTAAATACCCGAATACTTTGCCGCAGGACTTTGTCGCTACGGCGGCCAGGTACACGGCGCTAACGATCTATGACAGTTATTGCCGCTTCGTATTCCCCAGGACACCTATCGACGATATCATCTTATCGGGAGGCGGCAGCCACAATGCGGCTGTTATTTACCATCTAAAGCAGTTGCTGCCCGAGTACAGCATCCTTTTACAGGAAGATGTGGGCTGGGATTCCGATGCCAAGGAAGCGGTCGCTTTTGCTCTGCTGGCGTGGGAAACAATGAACCGCCGTCCGGGCAACATACCTTCCGCCACCGGCGCCCGATGCCCCGTCGTACTGGGCAGCATAACCTGGCCCGAATAGCCTTTTTGGACGCAAAAAAACACCGGCATGTGTCACGCACGCCGGTGTCTCGCATGCCCTGTCGATCAGGGATTTGCGGTGGTTTCCACTGTGACCACTTCGGTAGGAACGGCCGTTGCGGCCGGTTCTTCCTTCTTGCATGCGGTAGCAGTTACCATCATAGCCAGAACGAGCAGGATCACGCTAAGTTTTTTTAACATAATGTGCAACACCTCACTTTCACTTCCGTCAGCTTAAGCCGACAACTCACAGTATAGTCATTTGTCCGAATAATGTCAAATGTCTTAAGGGGTTGTTAAGGATATTTTTTTACGCCTATGCATTTGCGTTATCGAAATACTCTTTCCTGCACCGCTCCCAGCCCCGGGACAAATGGATTGAGCGTAAAAGGAGTATCCTTTTGGATAAGCGCCAACACTTCTTCCGCCATGTCGCCAAAAACCGGATAGGGCTGGTAATTGTTGCGCGGGCGCGTGGCGGAGATCTGATAAGGATGGATGGTCAATTGCTGGCTTTGATAGCGGCCGCCCTCTTCAAACGTCAGCGCCGCCTGCAGCACCATGGTGGGGTATTCGCTTTCTCGTGGTTTGCGGTTGCCGCCGTAGCAAAAGTCACCCAGGCTGTAAACAATTGTGCGGCCTTGGTAAATTTCCATGCCCTGCAGTACGTGCGGATGATGGCCGATCACCAGATCCGCTCCGGAATCTACCGCATAGCGCATATCTTCCGTTTGCTTATTGTTATGCGTTTGGCGGTATTGCTTGCCGCCATGGTACTGGAGGACCACCGCTGAACAGTTCTCCTTTTCTTTCAGGTCAGCAATCATTCGGGGCAAAAGCGCCTTATAGTTGACGTAACTGGATGCGGTAAACCCCATGAAGCCCACCTTGACGCCGTCCTTTTCAAATATGAAGGTTTTGTCGTCCAAACTGTAAAGAATGCCCGCGGCATCCAGAGCGTCCTTGGTGGACTTAAGGCCCGCCTCGCCATAGTCCGCCGTATGGTTGTTGCCCAGTGTCACGGCTTCCACACTGCCCAGTGTCAAAATAGCGGCATAATCGGTCGTGCCGCGGAAATTCCAGTTGACGTTCTTGTTTTGTCCCTCGCCGGAGTCTGCCAGCACGCCCTCCAGGTTAAGCATGGTCAAATCATCATTGGAAAAATGTGGCAGCGCCTCTTTTAGAAAGTAGCCGTAGCCCTGCTCCTGCGCCATTACTTTAAATGTGCCTTTGGAATAATCCATCCACCCTTCATGGCCGCCCAGCGTCGTGTCGCCGGCAAAGGAAAAGAGCATTGTGACACCTTCCCCACGGGCCAAAGCCAGCGGGGACAGCAGCAGCATCATCACTGTAAAGGCGAGCAAACGCTTCATGTTACGTCCTCTTTTGGATTATTGTCCATATTCTTCGTACCTCTGACGCCTGGCAACTTTTTTCGTGGGCGACCGTTGTCGCCCGTGCCGTTTCTGACCCGTTAAACGGTATGATGCCTCACAAAGACCGTTTTTTGGATGTGTTCCCGACCTGCCCGGGGTACCGGATGAACAAAAAAAGAACACATAACGGGATAAGGCGTTCTGCCGTGGTCATTGCACGATTTCGAGCTGCACCAGGCGCGGCTGCTGGCTCAGGTCTTCCCGCGTTACGCGCAGCAGAGGCTGAACGGAAACCTCCGTCGGGGCCATCCTTTTGAGGAAATCGTCCACCGGGGCGACAGCCTTGAGCCCCTCATCCCCCACGCGATAGTGCATGGGGATCACCATGTGCGGCCGCAAAGCGCGCACGATCTGCACCGCCTGCGCGGCGTCGATGGTGTAGAAACCGCCCACCGGGATGAGCAGGATGTCCGTTCCCTTCAAGTGAAGAAGCTGGTCCGCATCGGGGATGTGTCCCAAATCGCCCAGATGCGATATGACAAGGCCGTCCATCTCGATCCGGAACAGCAGGATATTTCCCCTTTTGCCGCCCCCTGCCATATCATGGAAGGCCCCCCGCGCTAAAGCACGCACAGTGCTGCTGAGCACATGCGTGCCCTGAGTCGAGACGATGACGGGATCGCCCGTCACTTTTGCTGTGAAATTATGGTCCTTGTGCCCGTGGCTGACGGTCACGGCATCGGCGGGGATCGGTTTCACGAGGAAATTCGCGCTTTCATCGTACGGGTCGGTCAGCACGCGGAACCCGTCCGCGCTTTCGAGAAGAAACTGTGAATGTCCCTGATAGGTGATGATCATGGCGGAACCTCCTTTACTGTAGGTGGTGAAGCATCAACTTTGCCGTGGCGCATGGCACGGGCGTATGGTCGCGCAGGGCATCAGCAAGCCAGCTTTGCATTTTTAGCGCCAGCTCGCTTGGTTTCCCGGCATCGATCAGGAGCAGCGCTTCCCGAAGCTGTCGGGTATCTTGCGCTGTGATGGGGGAAGGGTGTCTGCGCAGCATATCGCAAGACGATACTTGAACTGCGTTTTCGTTGGTCATGTCCGGCAGCGGCAGCGTTATCAGCGCTTCAAAAAAAGAGGCATACCGCGCCGGCGTCATATCGATCAAAGCGTAATCGCCGCTGTTTTGTACTGTAAAACCCGCTTTTTCCAGCCGCGCAAGGGCGCTGTCGCCCGAACGCTGCGGAAAATCGCTAAAAAAAAGCGCACGCCCCACCCGGTCCCGTTGGACCAAGCAAGGCGTGCCCACTATGGCAGAGATCTCTTCTTTCAGGGGTGATAAGACGCTCATAGGCCTTTGCTGGCTTTAATGTTGATGCGTAGATTGTGGAAAGACGTATACTGGCCCTGGATATCCAGCTGATATTTGAGGTTCACTTCGCCGTTTCCGTCATCGGCCACATCGTACTTGACGTGTGTGGGGAAAATGCCCATGTCCAGCGACCCGTAGGGTGTGCGGTAACTGCTTTCGTACCGATGGCCCTTTTCAAACACCATGTTGGTGCCGTAGCTGCCGTCACGCACCATCGTTACTACGCCCTTGTCCATCGTCATGGTGATCTTGTGCTTTTCGTTGGTGTCAGGCTGCATCTCGGTATAGCGCAGGCGCCACTTGTTCTTGTTGCCGGTCAGCATGCCGGTCGTCATCAGCTTCATGCTGCCATCATCTTCGTCCACATTGTTTGCCAGCCCCGTCACCGTTAACAACACTTCCTTGCCTTTCATACAGCCCACCTCCCTTTCACACATTGATTATATCATACCCGCACCCAAAAGAGAACAACGCTGCGTTATCCGATCCACCCCAGCGAGGACAGCAGTACCACCCCGAAAAAGACTGTTACCATGGATAGAGCGGTGGTGGAGGCAATGATTTGCGCGGCAAGGGGGCCGTCCGCGTCCATTTCCTTTGCCATGACGTAGGTAGAAGTGGCAGTGGGGGCGGCGGCGAAGGCGAAAGCGGTAGTGACCGCCACCGGTCCCAAGCCCATGAAATGGACGACAAGGGTAAACGCAAGGGGGATAACGATCAGCTTCGCCAAACACGCGAACGCCAATTCCTTTTTGAAACGGAGGGTATCCTTAAACGTGAGGCTCGCGCCCAGCAGGATCAGCGCCAGGGGCGTGGTCATTGCCGCCAGATCGTCCACTACCTTTTCCAATACTGCGGGTAATTGCAGACCCGTCATTTTTGCGGCAACGCCCGCCAGCATTCCCAGGATCATGGGGTTGCTTACGATGGTCACCGCGAGTTTTGACGCTTTCAGGCTGCCCCCGCGCAGTGTTTCCAGCATAACAACGCTGGCAAGGTTATATAAGGGCACGATCAGCGCGATAACGAGCGCCGCGAGCCCGGTGTTTTGCGGTCCCACGATCGCTTCCGTTACGGGCAACGCAAAAAAGATGGCGTTGGAGCGGAGGATGCCCTGCATAAGGCTTGCCTGGACTTTCTTCTCGCCAAAAAACATCGGCACAAAAATGGCGAGCGCGGCAATGGTCAAAAGTGCCAGCACCAATATCGTTACGATAAACCGGGGGTTCAGCATTTCGGACAATTCCGTATTGTAAATGGTGCGGAACATGTTAAAGACAAAAAAGTAATTGAAGATGATCTTGTTGAGTTCCGTTACCGTGTGATCGCTGATTTGTCCCAGTTTGCGCAGAGCCACTCCACCCATCATAATCAGGAAAATGGGCACCACCGCTGATACCGAGAGCATCATATTCAATCGTTTTACCGCCTGATAAATTGGCGCCCTCAGGGCATGAAACCCCATGTCCTTTGGGCGTTCCGTGCCAATATAGCAAAGCACGGCGGTACTGTCAACGCTCAAAACGAACCTTGCCAATTGGTGCCGGCAGCGGTACAATAACGGCGGAGGCGGATATGCAAACTAAACAGGCGACAAAACAAACACGCAAGGCAGGCCGGGCAAAGCGCCGGGCGATCTTGCGGCGCGTGCCGCTGGTAGCGGTGGTGGCTGCTTTGTTTGTCGTTGTCGCTGTAGGCAGCATGCTTAATCGCCGCGTGGATACCGCCAACAAAACGCTGGAAGCGCAGCTGGCGAATGCCAGGTTTGAGCTGGATATGCAGAACAAGCGTCGCCAGGACTTGTCCAATCAGATCAAAAGCGCGGCGACCGATGACTTCATCGCTTCTGAAGCACGCACCAGGTACGGCTTTTTGGCCGATGGCGAGATTCGCTTTGTGGTGTCCAACCCCGAAGTCCTCTGGGGGCCGGAAGGCCCGCCGCCGGAGTTTCTTGAGCAGAATGAGCCGTAGAGCCGCCGTCATCATAATCGGCAGCAATTCAACGCGGATGCTGGCGGCTGATCTTGACAGTCAATTATCCAATCCGGTTCGCGGCCGTGAGGAAACGCGGCTTTTTTCCGGATTAGACGCATCATTTACCTTGTCCATAGATGCCATGACGCGCACCGCGCAAGCGGCAGCGCGTTTAAATCTGGCCGCCCAAGCCGCCGGGGCGCGGGAGATCTGCCTTGCCGCGACCAGCGCGGCGCGGGACGCCGGCAATACCAACGTGTTCGCCAAATTGCTCAGGGACGCGACCGGGCTGTCTCTTCGCATCCTGTCAGGCGACGAAGAGGCAGAATTATCGTTCCTGGGCGCTGCTGCCATCCCGCCGCAAGAGGGAATGATTGGGGTAATGGATATAGGGGGAGGCTCCACCGAATTGGTGACGGGCACCGCGCAAGGCGTTTTATCCTCATGCAGCCTGCAGGTGGGCGCCACGCGGCTGCATATGATGCAGGCGGTGGACAGTCTGCAGGATCTGGGCAAAGCCCGCGCTCTCGTGCGCGACGCTATCGCGGCGTTGCCTAGGTTACGGGCTGACCATTGGGTGCTGGTGGGGGGAACGGGTACCACACTGATGCATATACTGCTGAAGATCCCTTACGGAACGCTTTTGCCCGAAGATCTTTTCTTCAGGCACGGCGAAGCGGAGGAACAGCTGCACCATATGGCAGCGCTCCCGCCGGGAGAGAGGAAGAACATTGTGGGCCTGCCCGAAAGCAGGGTGGATATCATGCCTACGGGGCTGTGCATTCTGCTTGAATTGATGGCGCACCTCAATATTTGCGGCATCAGCGTCACCCAGCGCAATAACACCGACGGGTTTCTCTACCGCCTCACCCGAAAAAAGGGCGTAAAAAAAGACCTTCAAGCTTAAACTTGAAGGCCTTTTCGATTCCTTTAGGCTATGCGGACGTTAACTGCGCGCATCCTTGAAGGGTTCTTGGGGTCGGGCTCGACATCATACTCGACGCGTTGGCCTTCTTCCAAAGACTTAAAGCCTTCGGACTGGATGGCTGAGAAGTGAACGAACACGTCCTCGCCGCCGTCTGCGTTGCTGATGAAACCGAAACCTTTGCTGGCGTTAAACCATTTGACTGTACCTTGATTCATAAGGGTACCTCCTACTATATAATACTCGTACCCCGTTAATGAAAAGATCATGTCCTGAATGCAACTTACAGGACATGATCCATCGTTGTAACATCGTACTCAGTCATAGTATACCCATCGCATGAAAATGTCAAGCGTTCAGAAAAAAATACTTTTGGTTGTGCCGTGTCGGGCGAAATTGGCGGTATTCCCAACGATCCGGCTGCATTGGCAAGATTCGTCAGAACTCCGCGCTGCCGGTGGTACGGGGGAAGGGCAGTACGTCGCGGATATTGCTGATGCCTGTCAGGTACATCACAAGACGCTCAAACCCGATGCCAAAGCCCGCGTGCTTAACGGTGCCAAAGCGGCGCAGATCCATGTACCACCCGTAATCCTCAGGCTTCAGGCCCATTTCGTCGATGCGCTTGAGGAGGTAGTCATACCTCTCTTCACGCTGGCTGCCGCCGATCAGTTCCCCGATGCCCGGTACCAATAGATCCACGGCGGCGACAGTCTTCAGGTCCTCATTGCCGCGCATGTAGAACGCCTTGATATCCTTGGGATAATCAAATACGAATACCGGGCGCCCAAAGTGTTCTTCCGTCAGAAACCGTTCGTGCTCCGTCTGCAGGTCAATACCCCACGAAACAGGGTATTCAAACGTTCTGCCGCTGCGTTTGAGGATATCTATCGCTTCGGTATAGGTGCAGCGCGCAAAACCGCCCGACTGCACCAACTGCAGTCTCTCAAGGAGGCCCTTGTCCACAAAGCGGTTAAGGAAATCCAGTTCGTCCGGCGCTTCGCGCAGGATATCCCCGATAATGGTGCGCACCATGTCTTCCTGCAGTGCCATGTTGTCATTAAGGTCGGCAAAGGCGATCTCCGGCTCGATCATCCAAAATTCGGCGGCGTGACGGGGCGTATAGCTCTTTTCCGCGCGGAACGTAGGGCCAAAGGTGTACACCTTGCCAAACGCCATGCAGTAGGCTTCCACGTTGAGCTGCCCTGATACCGTCAGCCCGGCGTGCCTGCCAAAAAAGTCCGTGTCATAATCGATTGCCCCCTCTTTGGTTTTAGGCACGTTCCGGAGATCCATCGTGGTGACGGAAAACATTTCGCCCGCGCCCTCGGCGTCAGAGGTCGTGATGATGGGTGTGTGGACGTAGACAAAGTCCCTGTCCGCCATGTAGCGGTGAACGGCCTGCGCAGCCAGGGAGCGTATGCGAAAAACGGCGTAAAAGGTGTTGCTGCGCGGGCGCAGGTGCGCAATAGTGCGCAGATACTCAAACGTGTGACGCTTTTTTTGCAGAGGATAATCCCCGTCCGCCTGGCCTTCCACATTAACAGCATCGGCATGCACTTCAAAGGGCTGTTTCATCTGCGGCGTCAGGACCAATCTTCCCGATACCGTAATGGAGCTGCCCGTGGTGATGCGCGTCACTTCGTCAAAATTGGGCAGCGTCGATTCACAGACGATCTGCAGATTTTTGAAAGCGGACCCGTCGTTTAGTTCGATAAAGGCAAACGCCTTGCTGTCGCGCACCGTACGCACCCAGCCGCGAAGATCTACGCGGGTACCGTCCTGCGGGGGGGTTGAAAACAAATCCTTAATCAGCACGGGCAAATTGTCCTCCTTCAAAGGAAATACGCGCCAGCATGGCAGAGCCGATGATGCCGGCGTCGTTGCCCAGTTCCGCCAAGCGAATGTCGGCGTAGGGCATGGTCTTGAACATTAAGAGCGAAGGGATCTTGGCGCGTACCGTGTCCAGCAGAAACGCGCCCGCGTGGCTTACGCCGCCGCCCAACACGACCATTTCGGGGTCCAAAAAGGAAATAATGGTGTTGATACCGATGGCCAGATACCGGCAGTAGCGGTGAAACAAGTGGATGGCGATGTCATCCCCGCCCCGCGCCAGGTCGATAACGGTTTTGGCGGTGATATTATCCAGATCCCCCTTGACGGTTTGGGCAATGGCGCAATCGGGGTGTGCGAGGCACATCTCCCGCGCCATGCGGATAATGGCGGTGGCGCTGCAGTAGCGCTCCAAACACCCGTCCTTGCCGCAGGTACACGGAATCCCGTCGATTTCCATGGTGATATGCCCTATTTCCGTTGCTACGCCGTGCGCGCCCGTCCACGGGCGGCCGTTAAGCACGATGCCTCCGCCCACACCCGTTCCCAGCGTTAAAAACACGCTGCTGACACAGTTCTTGCTGACGCCCGCGACGCTTTCGGCAAAGCCGGCGACCGTCGCGTCGTTTTCAATGTACACGGGACGGTTCAGGTACTTTTGCAGTTCGTCCCTCAGCGGTACGTTTGTCCACCCCAGATTGGTGCAAAAAATGACCATGCCCGTCTCGTTGTCGGCGATGCCGGGGATACCGATGCCGATGGTGGCAATGTCCTTTGGCGCGTATCCCCCCAGCGTCAGTGCCTGCATCGCGCAGGCGGCCATGTCGCGGATGACTTCCTGATAGGGCCTTTCCGGCTGTGTGCGTGCGTCCGCATTGGACAAAATTGTGCCTTGCGCATCCACCACGCCGCACCCTATGTGCGAGCCACCCAGGTCGATCCCCAAATACAGCATGCTGTTCCTCCGGTTATTTGTTGCGCGTCATCATATCGTTGAGCCGCTTGTCCAACTCGCGCGCTGCGGAATAACCCAGCTTTTTGAGGCTGAAATTGCGCGACGCCACTTCGATAATGATGGACAGATTGCGCCCGGGTTTGACGGGCATCACCAGGTGCGGGATGCGCACGCCCAAAATGTCGATATATTCTTCGTCCAGTCCCAGACGGTCATACTCTTTCTTCTCTTTCCAGTTTTCCAGGTGCACCGCCATGTCGATGGCCTTGTTCATCAGGACGCTGCCGACACCGTACAGTTGGCGTATATCGATAATGCCGATGCCGCGGATCTCCATAAAGTGGCGCACGGTTTCCGGCGCTTCACCAATGAGCCGGTTATCGCTCACGCGCCTGATGTCCACCACATCGTCGGCCACCAGTTGGTGCCCGCGCTTGACCAGTTCCAGCGCCGATTCGCTCTTGCCCACGCCGCTTTCCCCGGTAATCAGCACGCCCACGCCGTATACGTCCACCAGCACCGCGTGCATGGTCGTGCGGGGCGCCAACACATTGTTGAGGAACAAAATAGCGTTGACGATGAACTTGGTCGTGGGTTCGTCCGACGAAAAGACCGCCACGTCATTCTGGCGTGCTTCTTCCAAAAATTCTGCCGGCGGCTGAATGCTGCGGCATACGGTCACACAGGGCAGTGGATAGGCAAAGAATTTCTTGAACACCGCGATGCGCTGTTTGGGCGTCAAGGAATCGATGTAGTTCATCTCAACATAGCCAAAAACCTGCGGCCGTCCAAAGGCAAAATGGTCGTAATACCCCACCAGTTCAAGACCGGGCCTGTTGAATTCCGCTGATTCTATGTTCCATTCCTTTTTCGAGGAGGGCGACAAGGTTTTGAGTCCCAATGCCTCCGCAAACTCCTTGGCGTTTACCACGCGTATCCCCCCTCTCATGAAATCCTGACTCTGCACGCCATTATACATGTTTTG
>LFTR01000188.1:0-7003 GCA_001513425.1 Clostridiales bacterium DTU024 | reverse complement strand
CTGACTTATCTAAAGTATACGGTAGTGTTGGCGACGGTCATGATGGTCATCAGCAAGGCATTGAGGAAAGCCGGCAGCCAGATATTGCCCGTGCGCTTATAGAGGGCGCGCGTGAATACAGCGGCGATCATCAGGGTGGGCACCAGCGAGAACAGCAGGATGCTCGGCAGTGCCTGCGCGGGGTACGCGGCTGTGCCGGTCAGGACCAGCATGCCGTAATGGATGACAAGGTACACTGCGATGCCGCCCGCGTTAAGTGCCATAGCCAACAGGTAGCCCTTAATGCCGCGCGTGCCCTCACGATTGGTGTTGTGGAAGATGGCGGCGCCGCCCACCAGAAAATACAGGAAGAAGGGCGCCAGATAGGGCAGCACTTTCTTAAGAAGGCCAAGGTCAAACGTTTTAAATGCGAACGTCCAGATACGGAAGTCCGTCAGCCATAGCGCGTCCACCAGGAAGAGGACGGCGTAGGCGATGATCACGGTCAGTATCGCGACAATGAGGGAGGCGACAATGGTGGCGGGGGACAGTGTCACGCCATAGTCCCGGAGCTTGAGCCCACGCTTTTCGCCCGTCACAAGATACGTTATCCCCATGAACAGGAGGGAAAAGCATACGCTGATCAGTGCCCAGTAGGCGATCTGGTTGACGGTGGGCGCAGACCATATTTTTACGTCCACAAACGTGGGAACGCGTGTTAGGACGGCCAGGAATGTGCCCGCGGACAGCGCGGCGAGCGCAGCGATGCGAATACCGCTTCCTTTCGCGCGGATAAGGCCGACAAGGCCTACGATGCCCAGCAGCACGCCGGAAGTGAACAGCCCCATCATCATGTCGCTGCCCGGCTGCTTATCCATGATGGCGGGGAAGAAGATGGCGGGGATGAAGATGGCGAACAGCAAGGCGGCAAGGCTCCCAAGCGACCCGCCCAAGTGCCTTTCTCCCGGCGGGACCGCGCGCAATTCGTTTATTGATGTTGAAAGGAAGGGAAGCTTAAGAAGCAACAGCGCAAGCGGAACGATCATCAAGAGGAACCCCGTCAAAGCGACCAACTCGAACCATTCTTTTAAACGCCATGTTTGATCGGTTTCGGGGAGGGGATCAAGCGTATCAATCTGATCCGCAAAGGCCGTCTGATAGAATTCGACCGTATGTCCCGTGGACGCGCGCGAGAAGTGATTCCAAGGGTGGATCTCGTAGGGCTGATAGACGATGCGCTTGCCACCGTCCAAAGCGTCATACCACGTGTCCTTTTCGGGCGCTTCCTGTTCCAGGAATATTTTTGCGCTGGTGGTGGCAACGTAGTCCTTCTTCATGACCGTGCCGCCGGTGTGGCCGTCGGGATTGAAGAAAAATTCGTCAAACTGGGCGGCAAGCTTGCCAAGAACGCGCCCGCCGCTGTTGGCAGCGGCCACTTCGGGGGTCAGGCCCAGGTACGAGGACCACTGGTAATCCGAACCCATTGTGAGGCTGGCGGCGATCACGCGGTATCCGTTCACTGCAAATGCCTTTTCGTCTTCCCAGACGGCCATGGATGAGGAGAAGCCGCCCATTGAGTGCCCCGTGACGCCAATGAGGCCGTTGCCGTTTTCATCCTTGGCTACGAACGGCTGCTCGTACATGTACTGGGCGGCATCCCACATGGCAGTGGGCCAGAAACTGAAGAACGCGCCGGTTGCATCGGCATTGGCTTTGGAGTGGCCGTGGTCGTACATGTCCAGTGCCAGCACGACAAAGCCGCGGCGCGACAGTTCGATAGCGTTGGCATCCTGCATTTCGGCGGAGTTAAGGTACCCGTGCGTCACAATGATGGCGGGCCGGGGCGCCGCAGGGGATACGCCCTCGGGCAGGTACATTAGACCGCTTAGCGTGCCTTTGTCGGTTTGGATCGCTATGCGGCTGATCTCAACTGTACCCCCTGACGTGTGAAACCGATTGGCCAGGAAGCTGCCCGCAAAGATCAGCACCAAGGAAATTGCCAGCAGCAGGATGAGTGTTCGGTTCTTTCTCATATGAATCTCCTCCTTCACCTGAATATGTGGTTTGCATAACGCTGCAGTTGCTCTACAGAGCATTATACAGACTTTACGTGCGCATGGCAATATTTATGGCGAATACGCGGACATATCCATTCCTTCGCTGCGGGGGATGGTGTATACTGAATCTATGTGTACAAGGAGGCAATTATGGACAAGAAAACCGTACTCATAACGGGCGCGAGCGACGGCATCGGCGCGTCGGCCGCGAAAATGTTGGGGGACAAGGGCTGGGATGTGGCGGTCATCGGGCGCAACGAAGGGCGAACGCGCGCGGTGGCTGCTTCCTGCGGCGGCAGGTCGTATATCGCCGATTTTGCGGATCTGGCGAAAGTCAAAGCGCTGGCGGAAGAGCTGCGCCGCGACTTCCCGCACATAGACGTTTTGTGCTGCAACGCGGGCGGGATGTTTCGCGCGGGATTGTCCCTAAACGGGTACGACATGACGTTCCAGGTGAATCACCTGGCGCACTTCCTTTTGACCAATCTGTTGATGGACCGTCTCTTGGAAAGCCGCGCCAGGGTGATCGCCACGTCCTCCGTGGCACACCGCCTTACCGGGTTTGCGCAGGATACTGAGCGCATGGACGCCCGTCCGCTCTCCTCCACCGCCCTCGCCTATGGCAGCGCCAAGAAGAGCAATATCCTGTTTGTGAAGGAACTTCACCGCCGCTTCCACGCGCAGGGTCTGAGTACCGCCGCGTTTCACCCGGGCGTCGTCGCTACCTCTTTCGCCCGCGACGCGCGCTCCCCGGTACGTATCTTCTACCTCAGAGGCATCAAACGCCTGTTTCGTCTCAAAACGCCTGCCGAGGGCGCCGATACCCTGGTGTTTCTGGCCGAAGGGACGCCCGGCGTCGACTGGCAAAGCGGCGAATACTACTGCGATCGCCGTGCGATCGCCTGCACCCGCGCCGCCCAAGATCCCGCGGCGGCCCGGAAGCTGTGGGAGTTGAGCCTCGAGTACTGTCAGCGCTTTTTGTAAAATCAAACAGGCCCGGACGGCGAAGGAGGGATGCCGACCGGGCCTGTTTATTTGTCATCCTTTGGGGAAAAATATTCCCCGATCCTAAATTACGGAGACCTTGCCCTTGCTGAAACGCAGGAAAATCATCAGCGACGCAACGGTGGTAAGTGTTAATATGGAGGCGAGAGCAGCGGCGGTGCCATCGCTCATCCGCATGACCTCCTGATAGATGGCGACGGCGATCGTGGAAGTTCTGCCGCTGTACAGCATGATGGATGAACTGAGCTCGTTGATGCATGTGATCCAGGAGAGGATCGCACCCGATAGGATGCCCGGGAGCATCAAACGGGCGACCACCTTGAAGAAGGTCTTCATCGGCGACACGCCCAGGCTGATCGAAGCCTCTTCCACCGACGCGTCCATCTGGTAGAGGAAGGCACTGCCGGATCTTACCGTATAGGGCAGCTTCCTGACTACATAGGAGATGATCATGATGGCCGCCGTACCGGTGAGGATGATGGGTTTCCGGTTGAACGCCACGATCAGGCACACGCCAAGTACGGAGCCCGGAATGACGTAGGGGAACATCACCAGCAAGTCCATGATGCTGGCCACCTTGCCCCGTTTGCGCACCAGGATGTAGGAGATCAGCATGCCAAATATTACGATGAATACAATGGCGACGGCGGAAAAGTAGTAGGTGTTGGTGATGTTGGTCGCCAGCCGGCTGAGTATCTTCTGGTAGTTGTCCAAAGTAAACCCGCCGATAAAACCGGTGAAATCAGTTTGGATGAAGGAAGACACGACGACCGTCAATTGCGGCAGCAGACCCAGGAAAGCTACCAGGGCGACGGGCAGCGTGACCAGGAAGCGTTTCCAGCCATGCAGTTCCACTACCTTGGGCGGCCTAAGCGCCGTCATGGCGTAGTTCTTCCTCGCCACGTAAAATTTTTGCAGCAGCAAAACGCTCAGGGAAAACATGACGACGATCACCGAAAGCGCACTTGCCATATTGGCGTTGCCGCCGATCTCGCTCATATAGGCGTCATAGACAAGTACGGGCAGCACACGCGTTTTGCCCTCTCCCAGCAGCATAGGCGTGCCAAAATCGGCCAGCGCGGTCATAAAAACCATGACTGTGCCTGCCAGGAGCGAGGGCATCACAACGGGCAGCGTCACGGTGAAGAGCCGGCGCAGTTTGGAGGAACCCAGGTTTTCTCCCGCTTCTTCCAGTGAACTGTCAATGCTGCCCAAGGCTCCCGCGACGTAGAGGTAAACGTAGGGGAACAGGTGCAGGGTAAAGACGAGGATGATCCCCCCCGGGCCGTAGATGGTCGGGGTCCTGACACCTATCCCGGCAAAGAGACGGGTTATGAATCCCGCGCGCCCAAAGAGCAGTATCCATGAGTAAGCGCCGATAAACGGCGGGGACATGAGCGCCAGAATGATGCACACATAAATGACATTCTTCCCGAAAATATTGTAGCGTGTCATCAGGTAAGCCATGGGCGCACCCACAAGCAGGCAGGTAAACGAGGAGGCAAATGTGATAAGAAGCGTGTTTTTCAACGCGTCCAGATAGTACTTCTTGCTGAAAAAGGTGGCATAGTTGTCCAGCGTTACGCCGGCCGCCTTTTTGGAGAAAAAGCTTCTGGTGATCAGTGTCGAAAAAGGATAGACCAGGAAGAAAAGCATGGCCAGGATAACGACGGCTTTGACGAAAAACCAAAAATCAAATCTGGGCCTTTTGAGTAAAGGCAGCTTCATCATGTGAGCACCTCCCCGCCCTCGCCGTAGATGATCACTGCGCTCGCATCCATTCCCACCAGGACGTCCATCCCGTCGGGTTTGATCGAAAGCGCGTCCTTGGTGTACTCGTTAAGCTGGATCGTCTGCCCGTTTTCCAAAGCGATCTCATACTCGATAAAATCCCCCAGGAAAGTCGACAGCTCAATGCGTCCTTTGATACCTTCTTCGCCCAGTGTCAGGTATTCCGGCCTTGCTGCGATCTTGCCCTTGCCGGTATACGGACCCGCGAGGACGATGTTATCCAAGGTATAATCCCCTACGCTGACGGAGGCATTCAGGGGATCGCCGCCCCTTATGGTGCAGTCCAGGAAGTTCGATACGCCGATGAACCCGGCGACAAATGCGTTTTCGGGTTTTTTGTATATTTGTGTCGGTTCTCCCACCTGCATGATCAGCCCGTCTTTCATTACTGCAATGCGGTCGGAGATGGAGAGCGCCTCCTCCTGATCGTGCGTAACATAAATGGTTGTTATACCCAGCCTGCGCTGCAGTTTCTTGATGGTGGTGCGCATCTGGACGCGCAGTTTGGCATCCAGGTTGCTCAGCGGTTCGTCCATAAGCAGTACGCTGGGCTCGATCACAAAGGCCCGTGCCAGGGCAACGCGCTGCTGCTGCCCGCCGGAAAGCTCGTTGGGCTTTCGGTTGGCCAGCGCTTCTATCTGCACCATTTCAAGCGCCTTTTTCACTCTCGGGCCGATCTGCGTTCCGGGGACTTTTTGCGCTTTCAAACCATAAGCGACGTTGTCAGATACCGTCAAGTGCGGGAATATAGCATAGTTTTGGAAAACCATGCCGATGCCGCGCTTGTGGGCGGGCACGTTGTTGATGATGTTTTCCCCAAAAGAAATGGTGCCGCTGTCAATGGTGTTGAAGCCGGCGATCATGCGCAAGAGGGTGGTTTTTCCACAGCCGGAGGGGCCAAGGAGCGTAAAGAACTCGCCCTTCTTGATATCCAGCGTGATGCCCGCCACCGCCTTAAAGTCACCGTAAAGCTTGACCGCGTCCCTGATGTTTACGTTGTGCGATTCCATGAGGGTCTCCTTTTGCAAAAAAGGGGAGAGGGCCCCGCCCGTCTCCCCCTGAATAAGGGTTCAAATCAGTTGTCGACGACGATTTCCTGCCACTTTTCGATGATGGCTTCTTTTTCGTTCGCTGCCCAGTCAAAATCATAATCGACCAGGTCGATCTCAGCCAGCTTTACCAGCCCGACAGGTTCCAGATCGCTGCGCACGGGACGGCGCTTCCAGTTTTCGTTCTGGTCCTTCTGGCACTCCAGCCCCGTCACAAAATCAACAAAGAGTTTGGCGTTTTCCAGGTTGGGGCAGTTCTGGATGATGGCGACGCCATCGGGAACCGCGCTGTCCTGCAGGGGATAAACGAAGGCAACGTCAGGATTGTCCGCATAAAGAACCGCGGACTTCTCGATCGTCACGCCGATAGCGTATTCACCGGAAGCGACCAGCTTGTGGCAGTTGCCCGAGCTGTCCTGTACTTTGCCGTCGAGGTTCTGGTAGAACTTTTCGACAAAGTCCCATCCGCCACCCTCAGCGCCGCCTTGGGCAAGGATCATCGTGCACAGCTGGGTGTAGGCAGAACCGGACTTGGCGGGAGACGCGTAAGCGATCTGTCCCTTCCATTTGGGGTTGAGCAGGTCTTCCCAGGTTTTGGGAGCATCTTCTTCAGAAACCATGGTTTTGTTGTAGAAAAGCACCATGGGCAGGGGGGATTCGCCGATCCACAGATCCTCGGCATCCTTGAAGCTGTCGGCGATAACGTCATCGTTGGCGCAGACATAGGGCTGGAAGTAGGGCTTGAACGCTGCCAGGGAGTCGGCGCCGCCGCCCCAGAGGACATCGGCAAGCGGGTTCTCGCTTTCAGCGGCTACGCGCTGCAATAGTTCGCCCGTTCCGGCAGCAATGTATTCCACCTTGATGTCAGGATAGGCTTCCTGGAACAAGGCAAGACCCGCCTGAAGAGGGTCGGCGTCATGGGGCGAATACACCACCAGCGCTCCTTCGGCCAGTGAGACCGCGGACATCAATAGCATCAGTACCACCAAGGTTAAGGCTCCAAACTTTTTCATCCGGTATTTCCTCCTTTGGGTTTATGAAATTGTTGCTTTGCGTGCGCTTGCAACTTGCCGAAATTATAGCGCAAATGCCACGCGATTGTCAATTCTGCCGGGGCGTCAG
>LFTR01000002.1 GCA_001513425.1 Clostridiales bacterium DTU024 | reverse complement strand
GTCCAAGGACACACGGGGGATGATCAACGCGGCTGCGATCGAGCAGATGAAGGACGGCGTTGTTCTGCTGAATTTTGCCCTGGATGCCGAGGCCCGTCTCCGGGAGGGCTGGACGCCGGAGATCATCAGCGGTCGTGCCCGCCTGGAGGGGCGTGCGTGGGTCTGCAAGGAGACGATCTACAAGCATGTCTACGCCGACGCGAAGCAGGGGGGCGACCTCTGGACGCACCTGCCCAGAAGCCGACGCAAGCGGCGGCGGCGCTGCCCGCGCCAGGAGGGCCGTGGACGCGGCAGGATACCGAACCAGCGGATGATCGATAAGCGGCCGGCGCAGGTGGAGACGCGTCGGCACGCGGGGCACTGGGAGGGGGATCTGATCAACGGGGCGCATGAGACGGGCAATCTGGTGACACTCGTGGAACGCACCACCCGCTTCACGCTGGTCGGCCGGACGGACAGCAAGGAGGCCACCGAGGTCAGGGCCGTGATCGAGTCGCTTCTCGCGCCGATGCAGCCGTCCTTGCGGTTGAGCGTGACGTTCGACAATGGCAAGGAGTTCGCGCAGCACGAGGCCTTGGCGCGGCGCTTGGGGCTGGATGTTTATTTCGCCAAGCCCTACCACTCCTGGGAGCGGGGAACGAACGAGAACACCAACGGCCTGATCCGCAGGCTGCACCCCAAGAAGTCTTCCTTTGCCGACATAGGCCAAGCTGAGCTTGAACGGATCGACATGTTTCTCAACGACCGGCCCCGAAAGTGCCTGGGGTGGATGACGCCGAGGGAGACGATGTCCGCCTGCCTTGTTCGCGCCCTGCGGCAAGCAGGGTGACGCGGATAGAGGTTCCCGGCGGGGCGCGGTCCCGTCCTTGCCCCTTCGGGGCACCCCTTCGGGGACGGCCAGGGC
>LFTR01000196.1 GCA_001513425.1 Clostridiales bacterium DTU024 | reverse complement strand
GGAGGGTCGTTCGGGTGATATCATTAAGTCATCATGCCGAAGAAGCAAAGGAAATGAGTGATCAGTTTGGATGAAAAGGCATTGACAGACTTTTTCCGGCGGTTGGACCGATCGTTGTTCCTGGACAATGAGTACAAGTCGCATGCCGATCTTGACGTGCCCCTGCCCATAGGAAGCGGACAGACGATCTCGCAGCCATCGCTGGTGGTCAGTATGACACGGCTGCTTGATCCCCAAAGTACCGCCAGGGTCTTGGAGATCGGTACGGGTTCCGGTTACCAGACGGCATTTCTGGCCGAATTCTCCAAAGAAGTCTATACGATTGAACGGTTTCAGGAATTCACGGACAAGGCAATGGCGCGGCTGAATGCCCTTGGCTATAGTAATATATTTTTCAAAACGGGGGACGGCAGCGACGGCTGGCCTGAGCAGGCCCCCTTTGACCGAATCATGGTCACAGCCGCCGCAGGAAAGATGCCGGACGCGCTCGTCACACAGCTGGCCCCTTGCGGCAGGATGATCGTCCCTGTCGGAAAACCCGGCCTTCAGGTCTTACAGCTTGTTTTTAAGGACGCCGGCGGTATTGTCAGCGTCCGCGATATAGAGATGGTCCGGTTCGTGGAAATGAAGGGCCGATACGGTTGGGATTGAAGGTGGAGCATTTCGTCGGAGCATATTCGGTGAGCGTTTGATCCCCCTCACTTGAGCCATTCCAGAACGTCAATTNNCGATGTGAGATTGGCGTTTTTTCTTTTGTTGCGCGCGAATTATGATATTTCGAACAGAGTGCATTGGTGTTCGCGGCTGCATACGGGAATAGTCATAACAACGACGGGTTTCTCATCTAATGAAATGCAGTATTCCCGCCTGAGCAAACAAAGACACAAAAACGACTGACGTGTCTATAATGACCCCTGCAATCATCGGCTTGATGCCAACGCCGGCGACTTCTTTTAGATTGGTTTTCAGCCCGATTGCCGCCAACGCCATGGACATAAAGAATTTTGACATGAAGGATGTCCCGGCGACGATGTTATCGGGCACGATCCCTGTGCTTCTTGCGCCTACCACAGCGAGAAACCCAAGAATGAACCAAGGGAATATTTTGCGCACATCAATTTTAGCAGCCGCTTGCGAAGGTGTCTCTTTTTTCGCGTAAATCCACGAAAAAACAAGCACGACCGGTACAATAAAAAGCGTTCTTGTAAGCTTAACGATTGTCGCAAGTGATCCCGCGGCATCGGAAAATGCATATCCCGCAGCAACAACCGAGGATGTATCGTTGACCGCAGTGCCGATCCAGAGTCCGTATCCCGTATCGCCAAGGCCCAAGAGCCTGCCTATCCAGGGAAAGGCAATAACCGTAATAATGTCAAAAATGAAAGTTGCAGATATTGCGTAAGCGATATCCCGGTTCTTTGCCCGAATGGTAGGACCCAGCGTTGCAACAGCGGTGCCGCCGCAAATAGCAGTGCTGACTGAAAGTAGACTTGCCAGCTTCCAGTTTATTTTGAAGATCTTCTTACATATGAATCCCACCCCAAAGGAGGTCGCAAGGGTAAAAAACATAAGTATCAACGCATACTTTCCGGCTTTGAATACTTGTGGAAAGCTGAGTGTTATCCCGGCCATGATAATTCCCGCGCGTAAGATCTTCTTGGAGGTCCAGCTGATGCCTGAACCAAAACCGTCATAGCGGCCGATCATAGGATTTAGCAGCATTCCCAGAAGCAATGCAATCAGAGTTCCCCCGAGAATACCCTCAGGGAGGAATGAACTGATCATATGAGCCAGAACAGCGATCCCCGCCGCAAGCGCTACCCCTGACAGTATTTTTCGGTCACGACTCAATCTGTATCTTTTTCCCTTCAGTTTGCCTGCATTATTGTCCATCGGTGTTTGATTCCAACAGAACCATATGATAACACAGAATTACACATTTCCAATGTTTACGTTACAGGGAATTATGAAGGATGACAGCCATGCTTGATTTCTGACACGCAACCTTTTTACCCTCTGCTCTTGCGGAAGTTTTGCAAAAGCAGCGGAGCTGCACAGTACACAGCCCGCTGTATCACTGCACATCGAATACCTTGAGGAATACTATAGCTGAATACTTTTCAACACAGTTAACAGAAAAACCAGACTTATACATCAAGGCGAGCTTTTTAGGGAGATCGCAGTGACCGTCTTTTCGGACGCCAAACATCTTGAAGACAATATCTTGCTTGCCAAAAAACATCCGAAAATGAAAATTCATATGTTCGTCGCGAACAGGCATGTTCTGCTTGAACGCCCCAACAATGGTGAAATGGACTTTGACATAGTCGAAAGGCTGCTTGACAAATCAGAATACGACTCCACACTTTTCAGCCTTGAAAAGTCTGTCCCCGTATGTTCGCCCAGATCGGAATTTGCAAAGGGCGAGGTAGTCTTTAGGAGATTATGGCAAGCCGCCCGGTACTGCGGGAGAGAGGGTCGGGCACACGGGAGATCTTTGAAAACATATTGCGGAATGACAATTTCTCACTCCACACATTTGAGAGAACGATTGAAATCGGAAATATGGCGGCCATTAAGGAAATGGTTTTTGAAGGCCCGGGCATTACGGTTCTGTTTGAAGTTGCGGCAAGAAAAGAGATGGAAAGCGGAAGTCTTTGCG
>LFTR01000152.1 GCA_001513425.1 Clostridiales bacterium DTU024 | reverse complement strand
CAAGGGTCTTCCGAGCAGCGTTTCCACGATCTGACGGTGTTCGTGCTTGCCCAGCAGTTTGGAATAGGTCCTGCCTTCGCCTTTTCCACGCAGTTCACGACCTCTTCGGACCCTTGACTCCAGCACACCACCCGGTCGGTTCATGGGGTTGGTTAGCCGGTTGTACTCGCTCATCCGTCTCGAATTCCAGGAGCGGAGATGGGCCTTGCAGCAGAAGTTGTTCTCACGGATCCTGGTTTCTTTCTTCAAGTATGGCTTGCCGCACAGGCTGCAATTGACCCTGACTCCCTTCGGCTTGTCCGCTTCTTTCTGCGGTGAGGCCGAATCGCTCACAGACGAAGCGGAAGGCTTCGATTTGGTGCTGGTAAGGCTTTGCCTTGATAGGCATCGCGAGGTGTGGCGCGGGGTCATGCTCGGGCCTCATCGGCATCCTCCGGATGTTCCGTGATCGACACGCGCTGTACGCTGTCGCCCGGAACGAAGATCGTCATGCGGTGCCGCGCTCCCAACAGCCGATCCAGGAGGCGTTCCCGTAGGGTCACAGTCCGACAGCGGACGATGCCACCTCCCGGAGGCTCCCTGCTGATGCTGATTTTCAGGTCATGTTTCATCGCTCTTGCTTCCTTTCCGAAGAGCCACTTTTTTGCCCCTCATAGTTAGGCCACGGCAAGAGCAAAACCGCAGGGTCTATTTCATAAGAATTTTCAACTTCTTGTATACGCGGCTTAATCGATCGCGAATTGCGCTCTCATTGACCCCTTGTACGCGAGCCAGGCTGATGATCGTCTGATTCTCAAAGAACACTTTCCGGATGAGCTCACGCTGTTCGGGCAATAGGCTGTCCATCCCGCGCCGAAGCGCATCGATCTCCATTCTTTGAATGCAGGTTTCCTCCAGATCCGTATTGGAGGGCAGCTGGTTATCATTCCTGTCGCAAGCCTCCAGGGATATGTGTCTGCGGGTTTCCTTACGGTTGACGTTGTACTCCAGCCGGTCCATTTCAACGAGTACGTAGTAGTCGCTGTCCGGGATGTCAATGGATATGGTTTCATTGTTGAAGTGGTAATCGTATTTCATCCTCTGCTCCTTTGAGAGCAGTGCAGAGGGCAAAAAAATGAGCATGGACAATGGCTTTTTGCCATCTGCCATGCTCATGCGTCATTATTCAATACCGCTCAGGGCGGTTGCGCCGTGC
>LFTR01000131.1 GCA_001513425.1 Clostridiales bacterium DTU024 | reverse complement strand
ATTGTATAATATGGCAAAAAACAAGTCATATCCTTGCTTTTCCAGGCGTTCCAAGGGTCTTCACCTGTATGCGGTTTCCCGGAAACGTTACCGGGAACGCTTGTTGACGCGTAAACGCGCGGGATAGAGCCGGGCAGCGCAGATGGCGGTCAAAAAAACTTGTTCGATGATTGTATTTTGCCTAACCGTCTGCTATAATCCCTTTAGCAGCCATTGTGGCGCACAATTACAAACCCCAAATTGAAAGGAGACCTCTCTAATGAAGAAACTCGCAGCTTTAGTCTTGGCATTAGCCTTGACCCTCTCCCTCACTTCGGCGCTGGCCGTTGATGTCCTCACCATGGGCACCGGTGGTACCAGTGGTACCTATTATGCATTTGGCTCCGAAATAGCCTCCCTGTGGAACAATAACATTGAAGGTATCGAAGTCGCCGCGCAGCCGACGGGTGCCTCCAAGGCGAACATTGTTGCCATCACCGACGGCGAATTCCAGCTTGGCTGGTCCCAGAACGACACCATCTCCTATGCCTATAACGCAGATCCGGTCCACTTTGAGGGCCAAACATTCGACGGTTTCTATGCCGTCGCCGCCCTGTATCCGGAAGCCGTCCAGATCGCCGTTGCCGCTGATTCCGACATCAAGAGCGTTGCCGATCTAAAGGGCAAAAAGGTCTCTGTCGGCGCTCCCGGCTCGGGTACCTTCATCAACGCAGTCCAGGTGTTGGAATCCGCCGGCTTGACGTTGGATGACATTTCCCAATATGACCAATCCTTCGGCGAGTCCGCCGATGCGTTCCAGAATTTGCAGCTGGATGCATTCTTTGTTGTGGCAGGCGTTCCCAACACGGGCATCATTTCTGCCGACATCAAGCGCCCCGTGCGCCTTCTGAGCCTGACGCCCGAACAGGACGAAGCGCTCAAGAGCAAATACGCCTTCTACGTTGACGTCACCGTTCCCGCCAACACCTATTCAGGCGTTACGGAAGATACCGTGATCCCCTCCATCACAGCCGTGATCATCGTCTCCAAGGATCTTAGCGAAGAAGTGGTCTACAACCTGACCAAGACTCTGTTCGAGAAAGCCGGAGACATGACCCACGCCAAGTCCAAGGAACTCGATCCCGAATTCGCGGTTCAGGGCGTCCCTTGCCCCATCCATCCCGGCGCCGCCAAGTACTATGCGGAAATCGGTGTAGAGATCCCCGAAATATCCCAGATGAAGTAATCACTCCCCTAAGAGGCGTCCGGTCGCCCGGGCGCCTCATATTTCGTCTTTTGAAGGAGCGTTGTACAGATGACCGAAAACAATAAACGAGACCCGGCACTGCAGGAAGATCTCGTCCCTGCCGTGGAGGAGGGGTTGAGTGCAGACGCGCAGAAAGAGCTTGAAGCGATCATGCTCAAGTATGACCGTGAGAGCGCTTACCGCAGACTAAGCGACTTCCGAGGCCGCATCATTTCTATCGTCGCCATCGTTTTTGCCATCATCCAGTTGTATCACACTTTCAATCCCCTGCCCTATATCCGTCCTTTGCATGTGGGGCTGGTGATGCTGCTGGCTTATTTGCTTTACCCCGCAAAAAAAACGATGCGCAAAGACACTATCCCATGGTATGACATCGTGCTTGCCTTGGTCGCCTTTGGCGTGTGCATGTACCAAGTAGTCAATTTGCGTGCGCTTAACGCCCGGCTGCGCCTGGTGGATTACCAGTACGTTCTGGCGATTATCGGCATCGTGCTTCTGTTGGAGGCGACGCGGCGCGTGGTGGGCCTGCCCATCGTGATCATTGCTTCGCTATTCATCCTGATCGCCGTCTTTGGCCAATATATGCCGGGATTCCTCAAGTCCAACAACTCCTGGAAACGCATCGTAGCGCACCTTTGGTATGATCAGGAAGGCATTTTCGGTGCCGCTATAGGCGCGTGTACCACGTTCATATTCCTGTTCATGCTCTTTGGCGCTTTCCTGGAAAAAACCGGCGTGGGCGAGTTCTTTATCGATTTGGCGAACGCTTTGGCCGGCCATACCCGCGGCGGTCCCGCGAAGGTTGCTGTTATTTCCTCCGCCCTCATGGGTACTGTATCGGGTTCTTCCGTTGCCAACACGGTGGGGACGGGTTCATTTACCATCCCTATGATGAAGAAGATCGGCTACCGTCCGCAGTTTGCGGGCGCCGTGGAAGCAGCTGCTTCCACCGGCGGCCAGATCATGCCGCCCGTCATGGGGGCCGCCGCCTTCCTGATGGTGGATTCCGTGGGGCTGCCCTACGGCGAGATCGTCAAAGCCGGCGTGATCCCCGCCATCCTGTACTTTTCCGGTGTCTTCCTGATCGTTGACCTGGAAAGCAAAAAGCACAGCCTGCTGGGTATGCCCAGGGACCAAATGCCCCGACTGAACAAAATCATGAGCGAACGCGGCCACCTGATGCTGCCGTTAGCGCTCATCATCTTTGTGTTGGTCGGCACTTCCCTCACCCCCGCCTATGCGGCGCTTATCGGCATTGCGGCGGCCGCTGCGGTCGGGTACATAAAAACGCTGTTTGATTTGCTGGTCCCGGGTAAGAAGGACATCGGCGCCATCATGGCGCAGCGCACAGGCCTTAAAGGCAGGGATTACTTTGGCTGTCTGGAATCCGGCGCACGCGGCGTTTTGAGCGTCGCCCTGGCGTGCGGCACCAGCGGTATCGTGTCGGGCATCATTACGGTTACCGGTATCGGTGCGCGCATCGGCGACGGCTTCACCCAGCTGGCCGGCGGCAACTTGCTGCTGCTGCTGTTTTTCACGATGATCACGTCCATTATCCTGGGCATGGGCGTACCGACGACGGCCAATTACATCATCACTTCTTCTGTTATGGCGCCCGTTGTCATCAGGGCCATGGCCATTTCCCTGCCCCAAGTTATGGAACACCTTTCGGGCCTTGGCGGCGGCTATGTCAATCTGCCCGCTCATATGTTCACCTTCTACTTTGGCATTGTGGCGGATATAACGCCGCCTGTCTGCCTGGCGGCGATGGCCGGGGCGGCCATTGCCAAAGCCGAACCCATTAAAACCGGCTTTGAAGCCACGCGTCTTGCGATCGCGGCATTCATTATCCCCTACATGTTCATTTTCAGCCCGGAGCTGCTGATGGTGGGGGCGCCGTGGTTCGAGATCCTTCGCGTGATGATCGGCGCACTTATCGGCATGTTCGGCATCGCCATGGGGCTGCAAAGGTTCTATCTTAAAAAGCTGAACATCCTCCAGCAGGTAATGGCGCTTGCGGGCGGCCTAATGCTGATCGAAACAGCCCTCCTGACTGACATTATCGGCCTGTCGCTGATCGGTCTTGTTGTCCTTTGGCAGCGCATCGAAACCAAAGGCAAGATTATCCCCGTGGATACCCCGGAGATTCTGGCACAAAGAACAAGGTAAGCAACTCTCGCGCTTCTTCAATTATCCTCAGAGGATCGGCAATAAATTGCCGATCCTCCCTTATCTTCCTTCCGGCCTTGAAAACAATGCCCCCTTTTGTTATAATCACGTGTCATAATAACGAATCTCAGCCCGGCGAATTCGCGTCTAAGAAACTCAACTTTCGGAGGTACACATGGCTCTTGAAATGATCCAAAAAATTCGCGATGCGGAAGCGACGGCTGAAAAGCTGCGCCTGGATACGCTTCGCGAAGGGCGCGAAATCATCAAAGCCAGTGAA
>LFTR01000046.1 GCA_001513425.1 Clostridiales bacterium DTU024 | reverse complement strand
GCTGTCATGATAACGGTATTGGGAGGCAGTTGACTGGCAAACTGAGTATAATACTCCCTGCTCTTCATGCGGCCGTCGCAGCCTGCCATGACAAAGAATCTCTTGATGGCGCCCGATTTGACAGCGTCCGCCACTTGATCAGCCAGCGCAAACACCTGGTCATGCGCAAAGCCGCCAACGATGGTCCCTTCCTCAATGGCTTCCGGCGGGGGCAGCTGTTTTGCCATAGCGATGATTGGAGAAAAATCCTTTTTACCCTTGGCATCGGCCCGGACATGGAGACTGCCGGGATAACCGGCAGAGCCGGTGGTAAAGATGCGGTCCCGCATTTCCGGGCTGCGGGGCGGAACAATGCAGTTGGTGGTGAACAGGATGGGTCCGTGGAAGGGAGCAAACTCCCTGACCTGCATCCACCAGGAGTTGCCGTAGTTGCCGGCGAAATTGTCATACTTCTTGAAGAAGGGGTAGTAATGCGCGGGCAGCATCTCACTGTGGGTGTAGACATCCACGCCCGTGCCCCGCGTCTGTTCCAGCAGCTGCTCCAGATCCGTCAGATCGTGGCCGGAAATGAGGATACCGGGATTACCGCGCACGCCGATG
>LFTR01000244.1 GCA_001513425.1 Clostridiales bacterium DTU024 | reverse complement strand
GCGATCGTCCCTTCAACACGCTGGGCGCTTTTGGTATCCGTTACAGCGCGGTCACAATGGCTCTGCCGATTGGCGGAGTGATGATGGTTTTCACGTGCCTTATGAAGATCGGCAAGCTGTTCATCCACTTCAAAGACGACGCATACAATATCAAGCACGACGTTCCCGACAAAAACATCGGTGAAGAAAACACCGGGCTTGATGAAGAGTCGGTTGATCTTGAAGGGATAATGGAGGCGAAAAAGGTATGACAGCATTGTTGGTTACCTTTCTTGTTCTGCTTCTGATCAATGCGCCTATCGCCTTTGTTATCGGCGGCGCGGGCATGGCTTGGTTCATTGATGCAGGGCGGAACCTTGATGTATTGGCGCAGTATGTGATCACGCAGACCCAGTCCATCGCGTTCCTGGCGGTCCCCTTTTTCATTTTTGCCGGCAATCTGATGAACAGGACAGGCATCACGCGAAACTTGATCAATTTTTCCCGGCTCCTGACAAGGCGCATGGTAGGCGGTATCGCGCAGGTAAGCGTTCTGCTTTCCACCCTTATGGGCGGCGTATCAGGCTCTGCCGTGGCGGATGCTTCCATGGAAGCGCGCATCCTGGGACCGGAAATGATCAAGCGTGGTTATCCCGGTGGCTATGCTGCGGGTGTCATCTGCCTGACCTCTTTGATCACTGCGACGATCCCGCCTTCCCTGGGCTTGATCCTGTATGGTTTTGTCGGCGGCGTATCCATCGGCAAACTTTTTGTGGCGGGCATCATACCCGGTATCATGATGATGGCGGTGCTGATGACGACCGTGCACTTCACTTCCAAACGGCGTGGGTTTGACCTCCCTGCACCGGATGCCAAGCGTCCCACGTGGAAAGAGATCTGGGCAGCACTTAAAACGTCCATTTGGGCGCTCATTTTCCCCATCATCCTGATCGTGGGTATTCGCTTTGGCCTTTTCACGCCGACCGAGGCGGGCGCGTTCGCGGTGGTCTATGCCCTTCTTGTGGGCAAGTTTGTTTATAAAGAGCTGACGTGGAAGGGGTTCCTGGCCGCGCTTAAGGACTCATTCATCGATAACGGCGGCATCATCCTGATTATCGCCATGTCCGGCATCTTCGGCAGAGCGCTGACGATTTTGGACGCTCCCGGGTTCTTTACCGGTTTTCTGTTCAGCCTGACAAGTAACCCGCAGATCCTGATGGTTCTTCTTATGCTGCTGCTGGTCGT
>LFTR01000275.1 GCA_001513425.1 Clostridiales bacterium DTU024 | reverse complement strand
ATCATATATGCGCCGGCACCCGGATTTGCCCGGTACACATCGGTGCGCTCAGTGCGGCAGTACCTTTGCCCAACCGGAGGGTCGCAGGGAGAAAAAGTTTTGCTCGGACAAGTGCCGCACTTCATGGTGGAACATCCATCAGGAGAAAATAAACAAAAAAGCGTATTACACCCTTATGTGTCAATACTGCGGAAAGGAGTTTGAAAGCTATGGAAACAAAAATCGCAAATACTGCTCAAGAGACTGCTATCAGCGCAGGCGTAGAAAACAAGCCGGATAAGTACGCCGCCGATACCATGATGCGGTATCACACCACCCTCGCCCTCATCGATGGACTGGTAGAGGATGGCTGCTTCACGCAGTCAGACAGGCGTAAAGCTTACACAATTATCAATCGCAAATACGGCTTATCTTCGGATAGTATATTTGCCGAAACCGCTTGATATATCTCACTTTTAGAGCAATATATAGAGTACCGAGTATTGATACAAGGGAGGGGAAAACATGGAACGCAGCATAAAACAGGCCACATTCTACAAGCCGCCATCAGAACAGCTGAAGCGTGTCGCTGGGTATGCGCGGGTATCCTCCGGCAAGGACGCAATGCTCCATTCGCTGTCGGCGCAGGTCGGTTATTACAGCGAGTTCATTCAGAAGCACCGGGGCTGGGCTTATGTTGGCGTTTACGCTGATGAAGCGAAGACCGGAACAAAGGATGAGCGCGAAAGCTTTCAGCGGATGCTTTCCGACTGCCATGCCGGGAAGATCGATATGGTCATCACAAAATCCATTTCACGCTTTGCTCGAAATACGGTGACCTTGCTGGAGACGGTTCGGGAACTAAAAACGCTCGGCATCGACGTTTACTTTGAGGAGCAGAATATTCACACAATGAGCGCCGATGGAGAGCTGATGCTCTCCATTTTGGCATCCTACGCACAGGAGGAAAGCCGATCGGCTAGTGAAAACCAGAAATGGCGCATTAGGAAGAATTTCGAGGATGGAATGCCGTGGAACGGAACCTTGCTTGGATATCGCTACGAAAACGGCAAATACATCATCGTACCAGAGGAAGCAGAAATCATCCGCCAGATTTATTCCTGTTATACCACAGGATTGGGAATTACGGCGATTATGAAAACATTAAATGCAAAACATGTCAGGACCCGCAACGGCAATCTGTGGTGTAAAAGCAGCGTGATGAAGATATTGCGGAATTACGCCTATACGGGCAACCTGCTCTTACAGAAGACTTTTCGGGAGAATTATCTGACCAAGCGGACGCTCGTCAACAACGGCGAGCTGCCGCAATACCACGCCGTCAATACGCACAAAGCAATTATCCCACTTGAGACCTTTGAAGCAGTACAGGCTGAAATAGCTTGTCGAGCGGAGAAGTATACGCGCACTGGCAGTGGTCAGAAGGTTTATCCGTTTACAGGGCTGTTGACCTGTACCATCTGCGGGAAGCACTATCGCAGAAAGATTACCGCCACCGGTCCCGTATGGATATGCTCTACTTACAATACGCTCGGTAAAGCCGCCTGCGCCTCTAAGCAGATACCAGAGGATACACTCATGACTGTCGCCGCCGAAGCGTTAGGCACCAATACATTTGATGCGGATACCTTTTACAACAAAATAACGGCTGTCAGAGTGGCGGAGGGCAATACTCTGGTGTTCTGCTTCAAAGACGGTACAGAAACCGTTAAACGATGGTCAGACCGTTCCAGAGCGGAGAGCTGGACACCGGAGATGCGGGAAGCCGCACGAAAGAAAACACAGGAGCGAGGTGAGCACTGATGCAGACAGTAAAAAATGTAACGGTCATCCCGGCAACACGGATGATGCACACGGGGCTTCCGCGCAATGCGACCGTCCGAAAGCGTGTGGCAGGTTATGCCCGTGTCTCTACCGACAGTGAAGAACAGCAGACCAGTTACGAAGCGCAGGTGGATTATTACACCAATTATATTCAGTCGAAGCCTGAGTGGGAGTTTGTCAGGGTCTATACCGACGAGGGCATCTCGGCTCTGAACACAAAGCACAGAGATGGCTTCAATGAAATGATTCAGGACGCTCTGGACGGCAAGATTGACCTTATCGTTACAAAATCCGTCAGTCGTTTCGCTCGAAACACCGTGGACAGTTTGACAACGGTACGAAAGCTGAAAGAAAAAGGCATTGAGGTGTATTTTGAAAAGGAAGGTATTGCCACGCTCGACAGCAAGGGTGAACTGCTCATCACGATTATGTCGAGCCTCGCACAAGAAGAAAGTCGTTCTATTTCCGAAAATGTGACATGGGGTCAACGGAAGCGTTTTGCCGACGGCAAGGTCAGCATGCCCTACGGGCAGTTCCTCGGATACCGAAAAGGAGCGGACGGGCTACCAGAGATTGTGCCGGAGGAAGCAGAAACGGTGCGAACCATCTACCGCCTGTTCATACAGGGTAAGACGACAAACGCAATTGCAGCTAACCTCACGAAGCAGGGTATTCCGACACCAGGCGGTAAGAAAAAATGGCAGTCAACCACGGTTGAGAGTATTCTNNAATGAGGGGGAAGTTCCTCAATTTTATGTGGAAAATAGTCATCCGGCGATTATCCGCCCGGATGAATGGAATAGAGTGCAAGACGAAATGACAAGAAGAAAAGCGACAGGGCGACATCATAACAGCCTGAGTCCATTTTCAGCAAAAATCATATGTAACGACTGCGGAGAGTATTATGGCTCAAAGGTTTGGCACTCCACCAGCAAATACCGCCGTACTATTTGGCAGTGCAACGCCAAGTTCACAGGTGCGGAAAAATGCCGAACCCCTCATTTGTATGAGGATG
>LFTR01000020.1 GCA_001513425.1 Clostridiales bacterium DTU024 | reverse complement strand
ATGGACGCGCAAAAAGTGCGTGAAAAAGTGCAGGTGGGCGATCTTATCCAGATGGAGACCCGCCTTGTAGAACTCCAGAACCGCCGCTTCGTCACCAAGACGGCGGATGACCGTGCCTGCGTTACCATCCTTTACCGCGCCATGCAGTTGCTGCAGAAGATGGACCATGACGCGGACCTGTATTTTGTAGCGACTTGCCAGGAGGAGATCGGCTGCTACGGCGCCAAGACGGCCGGCTTTGAAGTGGATCCGGATTTTGGCGTGGCGCTGGATGTGTGTCATGCTTCTACCCCGGATGCCGAAAAGTGGCGTACCCATGAGTTGACTGCGCTTGTTGCCACCATGGGACCGTACATCAACCCCTTCCTGCGGCAGAAACTTCTGGACACTGCCAAGGAGCAGAATGTCACCGTTCAGACCGGCGTCGCGGCACGCTCTACCGGTACCGATGCGGATGACCTTGGCATTGCGCGCGCAGGCGTGCCTACGGTCCTGTTGGAACTGCCCCTTAAATATATGCACACCACGGTGGAACTGCTGGATATGCATGTTCTGGAAGAAGGCGGACGGCTGCTGGCGCATTTTGCCGCCGCGTTTGACGAGAGCTGGGAGGAACAACTATGGATCTGAAGACACTGTGTGAACTGCCCGGCCCTTCCGGAAATGAAAAAGCGGTACGTTCCCATTTAGCGCAGGAAGCCAAAAAGATCTGTGATGACGTGCGCATCGACCGCATGGGCAATGTCGTCTGCCGCAAAAAGAGCGGCAGCGAAGGTGCGCCGCATATCGTCATGGCGGCGCACATGGATGAAGTGGGCTTCATCGTGGTGGGGCATTCAGATGACGGTATGCTGCTGTTCCGCTCCATTGGCGGCATCGACCCCCGCGCCATCGTGTCCAAGTGGGTCAAGATCGGCGATGTCCCCGGCGTTATCGGCGCCAAGGCCATTCACTTGCAGTCCAAAGAAGACCGCGAGCGGGTGCTTAAATACGAGAACCTGTATATCGACATCGGCGCCAAGGAAAAAACCGAGGCTGAGAAGCTGTGCCCCGTGGGGGCGTACGCGGTGTTTGACGCCGGGTTTGAAACGTTTGGGGATGGTTTTGTCGTTTCCAAGGCGTTGGACGACCGTGTGGGCTGCTACACACTCCTGCGTCTGATGCAAAATGATTATGCGTGCGATGTATCCTACGTTTTCACCACCGGTGAAGAAGTAGGACTGCGCGGCGCCATCGGCGCGGGATACCTTTTGCAGCCTGACATTGCCGTTATACTGGAAGGCACTGCCGCCAATGACCTGGGCGATACCAAAGAGCGCTTCCACGTAGTGACTCCCGGCAAGGGTGTCGCCGTCTCGTTTATGGATGGAAGCAGCATTGCGGATAAGGAATTGTACAAACAGATGCTGGATCTGGCCGCCGCGGGCGGTATCCCCTGCCAGGTCAAGCGCGGGGTAACCGGCGGCAATGACGCGGGCATGTTCCAGCGCGGCGCTGCAGGGGCACGCACGGTGGTATTGTCCGTTCCCTGCCGCTATATCCACTCAGGCTCGGGCGTGGCGAAACTAAACGATATCCAGGCGCAGTACAGTCTGGCCGACACGTTTTTGAAACAATATTGAGGGAGGAACTATCATGCTTCGCAATACATTAAAGACCCTGCTTATGCCATGGGGACCTTCGGGCAGCGAGCATAACGTCGCGGAAACCGTCAAGACCCTTTTGGCAGGGCATGTGGATTCGATGCGTACGGACGCTTTGGGCAACTTGATCGTGGAAAAATACGGTACGGACGACAATGCGCAGCGCATCATGGTGTCGGCGCATATGGACCATATCGGCCTTATTGTGACGGGCATCGAAAAGGAAGGGTATTTGCGCGTCACTAACGTGGGCGGCGTTTCCCTCGATTTTAGCCGCGCGCGTCATGTCGTGTTTGAAAATGGTGTGGACGGTGTCGCCTTTGTGCAGCCCGTTAAGGAAGGCAAGCCCACCTTGCAGGATCTGTATGTGGATATCGGCGCCTCCGATAAAGAAGAAGCGGAAACCATGGTGCAATTAGGGGATATCTGCGTTTACGCGCCGGATGTGTTTCCGCTGGGCAAAAACAAAATATCAGGCCCTGCCATGGATAACCGCGTAGCGTGTGCGCTGTTGACCGAGCTGCTGCTATATACGCAAGACCAGAAGAACACCATCGTCGGCGTGTTTTCGACGCAGGAGGAAGTGGGCTTGCGCGGCGCGTCGGTGGCGGCCTTTGGCATTAACCCCGATTTGGGCCTGGCTATTGACGTGACAGGCGCCGGGGATATTCCGGAAGAGAAATTTCCCGCTGTCAACCTGGGCGACGGTCCCGCCGTCAAAATCATGGATCGCTCCATGATCGCCAGCCCGCTGGTGCGCGACAAGCTGTTTGACGCGGCAGAAGCCGCGGGCGTCAAAGTCCAGCGCGAAGTGCTGCCCTACGGCGGCACCGATGGTGGCGCCATTCAGCACGCCAGGGCCGGCATCCCCACAGGTACCCTTTCCATTGCGTGCCGTTATGTGCATTCCGCCTGTGAGACAGTCGATGTGCGCGACATGGAAGGGGCACTGAAGGTATTGCTTGAGTTTGTGGATATTGCTTAAGGCTTAAGGAGAGATACGCATGAAGAAACTGACAGCTAACCAGCTGCGCCATATGTTCCTGACTTTTTTTGAGGCGCGGGGCCACGCTATTATCCCGTCTTCTTCCATTACCCCGGAAAATGACCCGACGGTGCTGTTTACGACCGCGGGGATGCACCCGCTGGTGCCCTACCTCATGGGGCAAAAGCACCCCCAAGGCAACCGCCTGGCCAATGTGCAAAAGTGCATCCGCACCGGTGACATTGATGATGTGGGCGATGCCAGCCATCTTACTTTCTTTGAGATGATGGGAAACTGGTCCCTGGGCGATTACTTTAAGAAAGAAATGATCCCCTGGTCGTGGGAGTTTTTGACGAGCGGGAAATACCTGGCAATAGACCCGAACCGCCTGGCGTTCTCTGTTTTTGCGGGGGACAGCAACGCGCCGCGGGATGACGAAAGCTATGAACTGTGGCGGCAATGCGGCGTCAAGCCCGAAAACATCTATTACTTGCCCAAAGAGAACAACTGGTGGGGCCCCGCGGGGCTGACCGGCCCGTGCGGTCCCGACACCGAAATGTTCATTATCAACGATAAGGAGCCCTGCGGCCCTGATTGTTCGCCTGCCTGCGATTGCGGACGGTTCCTGGAGATCTGGAACGACGTCTTCATGCAGTACAACAAGACGGCGGACGGCAATTATGAACCGCTGGCGCAGCAAAATGTGGATACAGGCATGGGCCTGGAGCGTACCATCTGCGTGCTCAACGGCGCGAAAAGCGTTTACGAGACCGAGATGTTTTCGGGCATCATTGCGGAAATTGAGAGATTGTCCGGAAAAACCTATCTGGGCGCGGACGACGAAACCATGCGCTTTTTCCGCATCGTGTCCGACCATCTGCGCACCGCGACCTTTATTTTGGGCGACAACAGCGCCGTCACCCCGTCCAATGTGGACCAGGGTTATGTGCTGCGCCGCCTGATCCGCCGCGCGGTGCGCTTTGGTATGCAACTGGGGCTGGAAGAGGGCTTTACTGCCGATATCGCGATGGTGATCATTAACCAATATGCCGAACCCTATCCGGAACTGGAAGCCCACCGCGCTTTTGTTCTGGAGCAACTGCTGCTGGAGGAAAAGCGTTTCCAGCGCACCCTTAAGCAGGGTATCAGGGAATTTGACAAGATGTTCAGCCGCATGACCGAAACCCTCTCTGTGTTCCACGACATGCAGCAGAAGCTGGGAGCAGCCCTGGTGGAAAGCGGCGCCCTTCGNNGCAGATGGCGGGGGAGATCAAGAAGTTTTCGGACGCCGTCCGGGTCATCGAGGAATTTGCGGACAAGTCGCAGGCGTTTATCAGCGCCATGGGGACCGTTGGCGGCCGCGAAGCGTTCAAATTGTATGATACCTTTGGTTTTCCCATCGAGATGACCACCGAAATGGCGGGCGAGCGGGGACTGGAGGTTGACCTGCTGGACTTTGAAGAGCGGTTCAAGAAGCATCAGGAACTGTCGCACGCGGGCGCCGAGCAGCGCTTCAAGGGCGGCCTGGCCGATGCCGGCGAGCAGACGACGCGCCTGCATACTGCCACGCACCTGCTGCAAGCGGCGCTGCGCAAAGTACTGGGGCCTGAAGTGGGACAAAAGGGCAGCAACATTACCGCCGAGAGGCTGCGGTTTGACTTCACCTTCGGGCGCAAAATGACAGGGGAAGAATTGGCACAGGTGGAAAAACTGGTCAACGATGCCATAAAGGCGGAAATGCCCATCACCATGCAGGAAATGACAGTGGAGGAAGCCAAGGAGCAGGGCGCCATAGGCTTGTTCGAATCCAAGTACGGCGAGCGCGTCAAAGTGTACAGCATGGGCGATTTCTCCAAGGAAATATGCGGCGGCCCACACGCCAATAACACGGGTGACCTGAAATCATTCAAAATCCAGAAGGAAGAAAGCTCTTCCGCAGGCGTCCGCCGCATCAAAGCGGTCGTCGGAGAGGAGTAATCTATCACACGGAACATGAAGGACAGGGAAAAAGCGACAGAATTCCTAAACAGATCCCTTCTGACGCGCATCAGCGGGCTTGTCGCGCTGGAAAATGGCGCATCGATCCAAGCGCAAAGCGAGGATGGATTGCTTTTGTATGACGCGCAGGGCGACATCCACCTCGTGTGCGCGGACACGGACGCGGCGGCGCTGGATATGGTGGATAAGCTGCCCAAGACCGACCTGTTTATTAACGAGCGTACCGGAATCGATCAAGTGCTTAAGGATCGGTTCAACTTTACCCGCGTTGCGCTGTGCTTCAATGCGGTATATTTGTCAGAAGACCCTTTGGAAGTGCCCGGCGATATGGTGCTTCGTCCCTTGGATGTTTCCTTTTTGCCCGTTGTCAAAAAATACTATACCGTTATGGGGCACGAAGACATTAAGGAACACTTGGAGCACGGCAATCTCTTTGGCGGATACGCGGGCGACAGCATGGTGGGCTTTGTGGGCATCCATTGGGAAGGCAGCATCGGCATGCTCCACGTTTTTGAAGAACATCGCCGCAGGCGGCACGGTTACGCTATGGAAGCACTGATGGTCAACCGCCTTTTGTCCCAAGGTAGGCGTGTGTATGCGCAGATCTATACCGACAACGAAGCCTCCATCAGGCTACACCACCGCCTTGGGATGATGCTCAGCCCAACGCCCATCAGCTGGCTGTCGCGGCCGTAGAAAACGACCACAAAGGAGATAACATGCCGCTGGACGGTCTGACGCTGGGGTTTATCGCGCGCGAGCTGGAGACAGTATTGGCAGGAGGCCGCATTGACAAGATCATGCAGCCTTTTAAAGATGTCCTGGTGATGAATATCCGTGCGGGCGGTGAAAACCACAGGTTGTTAATTGCGGCGGGACCTTCCATGACGCGCATGCACCTGACAGGGTACAGTTACGAAAACCCCGCCCAGGCCCCTATGTTTCTTATGCTCATGCGCAAGCATCTGCAAGGGGGACGCATTTTGAGAATCTCTCAGTTAAGCGGTGACAGGCTGCTTCGCATAACCATCAGCGCTCTGTCGGAACTGGGCGATGAAAGGGAAAAACACCTCTATTTTGAAGCCATGGGGCGGCATACCAATCTGACACTGGTGTCAGAAGGCATCATTGTTGACAGTATCCGCCATGTCACGGACGATATGAGCCGCGTGCGAACCATGCTGCCCGGCCTCCCCTTTTATATGCCGCCCGCGCAGGATAAGATCCCGCCGGATGAAGCGACCTCTGAACGTTTGCTGCCCCGCCTTCTGTCGGCAGCGGGGCGGCTTGATAAATGGCTGGCGGACAACGTGAGCGGCCTTTCTGCAGCATCGGCGAAGGAGATCTCTTACCGCCTCGCCGGGCAGGAAAAGCTGCCGATCGCCGAAATCGCCGACGTGGAGGGGTTCTGTGAGAGACTATCAGTATTTTTGGTCTCTTTGCCCCAGCGCGCGGCGCCGGTGCTGCTGCGCGGGGGAGACGGGATACCGGAAGAAGCACAACCCTTCCCGTTTCTGACCACGCAGGGGTTTTGGACACAAAGTATGCCTACGCTGTCTATGGCACTGGACGCCCTGTATTATGAAAAGGACCGCCACGACCGCATGGCGCAGCGGGCGGGGGCGCTCAGGCGTATGCTCAAGAATGCCCAATCCCGCAGCGAAAACCGCATCGCGGCGCAGCAGGAGGAATTGGATGAAGCGGGGCATATGGAACTGTACCGCGTGTCGGGCGAACTGCTGACCGCCTTTGGCCACCAGGTGCCAAAGGGCGCGGACAAAGCGGAGCTGCCCAATTATTACGACAATAACGCTCTGCTGGAGATACCCCTTGATCCGGCGCTGACGGTAACGCAAAATGCGCAGAAGCTTTTTAAACGGTACCGCAAGGCCAACATCGCAAGGCGCATGGCGGGCGAGCAAATCGCTCTGGCGCAGGCGGAACTGAGCATCATTGAGGATGCACTCTACGCTATTGACCAAGTGGAAAACGACCAGGATATCCGTGATATAAGGCAGCCCCTGTATGAAGCGGGCATCCTGAAGGAACCAAGGGAACTGCGCAAGCGCAGGAAGCAGCCGGAAGCAGGCGCGCCGCTGCGCTTTGTGTCTGCCGGCGGTCTTCCCATATCTGTAGGCAAGAATGCTGCCCAGAATGAGAAATTGCTGAAAACGTCCCAGGGCGACGATTTGTGGCTGCATGCCAAGGACATGCCCGGCTCCCATGTGATTTTGCACGCGCAGGGACGGGACATTACGCAAGAGGACATTCACGATGCCGCGCTGCTGGCGGCATATTATTCCAAAGCGCATGGGATGTCTGTGCCGGTCGATTATACCTCTCGCCGGTATGTACGCAAGACTTCCGGCGCGCCGGCCGGATTTGTTACCTTCATCAATAACAAAACACTGCTAATGGATGCCACGGCGGATCAGGTCGAGAAACTGAAAGCAAAGTAGCGCCGCGCAGCGCGCGGCGGGCAAATGGCGACGCCTGATCGCGCGCCTTTTTTTGTTTCCCGGGTGCCTTTGGAATGACGCGAACAGACTCTGCGGGCAAAAGAAACGCCTTTTCAGGTCTGGATCTTCAGCTGGTCATGCAGTGAACCGTCATCGTCAAAGACCAAGAAATCTCTCAGATTCAGCATCACGCTGACCCCCGGATTGAACTGTTTATAGCTGCGTCCCTCGCGGATGACGCGCAGCTCGATCTCGCCGATCTTGACACGGTAATCGCTCACATCTCCCAAATAATACCTCTTGGTAATGACGCCGGGAATACCCGCCCCTTCAAGCACCATTTCGATGTTTTCAGGCCTGATGGCCACTTCAACGGCGCCTTGGCGTTTGCCTTCATAGGGAAGCGATACGTCGGTACCCTTAAGTCGGATGGCGCCTTCCTTGGCGTCGCCCTTGAGAAACTCGACCTTGCCCAGGAAATCAGCTACAAACTGGTTGACCGGTTCGTTATAGATCGTTTCGGGTGGGCCGGATTGCTGCACAACGCCGCGGTTGATGAGAAACACACGGTCGCTCATCGCCATAGCTTCGGTCTGGTCATGGGTAACATAGATTACTGTGATGCCCAGACGGCGCTGTATGTCCTTTATTTCAAAGCGCATCGACTCGCGCAGTTTGGCATCCAGGTTGGACAGGGGCTCATCCAGCAGGAGCAGATTGGGTTCCGCCACCAGCGCTCTTGCCAGGGCGACGCGTTGCTGCTGGCCGCCGGACAGCTGGTTAGGGTAGCGCTGCGCGTACTGGGAAAGGTGGACCATGTCCAGCACCTTCTCCACTTTATCCGCAATGACTTTTTTGTCGGCCTTTGCGATGGTCAACGGGTAGGCAACGTTGTGGAATACATCCATATGTGGCCAGACGGCATAGCTTTGGAACACCATGCCTACCCCGCGCTTCTCGGGCGGTACGAAGGTGTTTTTTCCCGAGACCAGGGTACTGTCAATGTAGATCTCCCCCGCGCTGGGCTTTTCAAAACCCGCGATCATGCGCAGCATGGTAGTCTTACCGCAGCCGGAAGGCCCAAGGAGCGTGACAAACTCACCGTCCTCAAACACCTCGTTAAAATCGCTGAGTATCAGGCTGCTGCCAAAGGATTTGGTAACGTTTTTGATCGTGACGCTTGACATGTTTGTTCCTCCCGGTTATATGGAAAACTCGCCCTTGGTCAGGCGGTTAAGCACTGTGTTGATCAGGATGACGATCAGCAGAATGCCAAACGCCATGGCGCTGGCCTGCGGCTGGCTGGTATAGGTCCAATACTCGTACAGCTGGAAGCCAATGGTCTTTGTGGTATTGGAGTATAGCAGCGTCGTCATGGACAGCTCGTAAAAGCAGGGGATAAAGATGAGGAACCAGCCCGCCGCAATGGAGGGAAAGATCAGGGGGCCGGTCACGCGGCGCATCGTGCCCAGCCAGGATGCGCCGGCCACCTGGGACGACTCTTCCAGCGAAACATGGATCTGGCTGATGGCGGAAGTCACTGTGCGCATGCCCATCATCATATACTTGATGAGGTAGGCGACAATGATGATGTAGGCGGTGTTGTAGATATTCACGCCAAAGCGGCCCTGCATACTCATGATAAGTCCCAGCGCTATGACCACCGAGGGAGAGCCGGAGCCCAGCGTTATGAGGAAATCCGGCAGACGTCGCCCACGGATTCGCGTACGCTGAAGCAGGTAGCTCATGGTGATCGCGACCGTAATGCCCACCGTGGCGGCAACAGAAGCGAAAATCAAGCTGTTTTTGAGGCTGTCCATCGTTTCTGAACGGGTAAAAATGGTGGACCACTGGTTAAGCGTGAAATTGCCCGCGTCCAGCACGGACTTGCCCACGTCGATCTTCAGCGATGTGGTCAGTATAGTAGTAAAGGGCAGTACGACGATCAGCCCCGCGAACAGCGACACCAGTATTGTAAGCGGCACTCGCCAAGCCCGAAGGTCCACGATATTGGGGCGGGTGGACTTGCCCGAGACTGTGATGTACTGTTTTTTGGCGATGACAACGTCCGACAGGTAAAGGATCAGGATAGCCAGCACCATCAGGAATATGGCCAGCCCCGTGGCATCGTTCAGTCCCTGTGTGCCGCGGCCGTAATACTCGATAATGCGTGTCGTGACCGTATGTACTTTGCCGGGCGCGCCGATAATGGAGGGAATGCCGTAACAGCTGGCTGCGCTTACAAAAACCAGCAAGGCCCCGGCGATCAATGAGGGCGTCATAATGGGCAGCGTTACCCTAGCAAGAGTCACAAAGGGGGAAGCGCCTGCCACACGGGAAGCTTCCTCAAGGGAGGGGTCCATTTTTTCCATCGCGCGGGAAATGGTTATGAACGCGTAGGGGTAATAGAACGTTGTCAGTACCCACACCAATCCTGCCAGCGAATACACATTGATGGGTCCGGTGGCGCCGGACAATCCAAACAGGCCGCGCAGGGCAATGTTGATGCTGCCCACATTGGGGTTAAGCAAACGCAGCCACGCCATCGCGCCCACATAGGGGGGCACCATGTAAGTCAGAACGAACATGCGCCGGAAAAACTTGCGGCCGTGCAGGTTGGTCCTGCCTACCAGCCACGCCAGCGGGAAAGCGATCAGCGTGCCCAGCACCGTCGCGGACAGACCGCCAACCACTGTGTTGACAAGCGCGCTGCGGTTCATCTCATAATTGAACAGGCGACCAAAGGTGCTAAGCGAGAAACTTCCCTGCGGCGTAAAAGCGCGGAAGAGCAGGTAACTCAGCGGCAGTATCTGGAACACCAGCATAAAATCGACGATCAGCAAGATCAGCAGCCACTTGACGTCAAAGCGCCAATCCCGCCCGGAGCGCATCAGAAAGGCCAGCAGGATGGCATCTACCAAGAGCAGCACGCCGATCAGTGTCAGTGCTTTGCCAAAGCCGTTGACCGTCTGGGTGAAAAGGTTGCCACCGCCTGAAGCGATTTCGCGCGCGGCGCGGATGCGGGGCCCGTTGCCCCGTACCGCCAGCCTAAGCCCGGTGGCGATCTCCTCGCCGTAGAGTTTTTCCCAGCCGCCGCCTGAGAGCAAGTGCAAATAGAGAAGCATTTCCTCTTTCTGCGCGCCTTGCACCTCAAGCGCTTCCGTGGCCCCAATGGGAACAGGCGCGTCCGGGTCAGCCAAGGCGGAGAGTATTTCCGTGCGGAATTGACCCCGCTCCTCATCTTCCAGATCCGTAAGCGTCCGCTGCACGGAAGACGGCAGTTTGGGCGCGTCAAATATGAACAGAGCGGAAATGAGCCGCGCCTTTGTTTCAAAAGCACTCTCTTGCGGCAACTCTTTCAAAAAAATCTCAATCAGTGTTCCCGTGTCCGCGTCCCGGGCCCGGATGAGAAGTCCCGCCAAACCATCCTGGATAGTCTCAGCCGGCTCACCGGAAATAAGGGCGCTAAGGGACGCGAGCATCATTTCGTCTTCCTTTTCCGCTCCCTCAACCGATCTTTCCAGTGTTTCCAATAGAAGCGGCGCGAGATGGCCGTTCCATGCGACGGCACTGAGCCGCTCGGCACTATCCCTGAGCAACTGCGCGCTATCGGGCTCCATAGCCTCTGCCTGAAGCAGCAACAGCGGGCTGTGGTCGAAATTGGTGATGTCCGGGTGATGGTCCTCAAGGGCCGCGTACAGTTCCCGCGTCAGCGCGAGGAGCCTGGCCCCCGAGATGTTCTCCTGCACCAGCCCATCCAGCACGGCCGGGATAGCGGTTCTCGCCGGGGAATTAAGCATGTCCTCCAAAGTGCTCGTGTCCTTTGGAATATCCTGCAGCAAGGGCATCAGTGGGGACAAGTCCGCTTCGGGGCTGACACGCATCAGTTCATCGAAAAGTGCGCGCGCCACATGGATCATGCCCGCGCCGCCGGAACTGTAACGCGACAGTCTTTTTTCTGCCACGGCTTCCCCAAAAATGGCCTGCGAATCCGCTCGCGCGGTGCGCTCGACCGATTCAAAAGCGGATTTTTCCTGGAGGCTCAATTCCGTCCGCAGGGCTTGCGCGGTCTGCTCCGGCATCTTTTGCGCAAGGCTGAGGATCAGCCACTTGTAGGCGGGCTGTCCATCCGGCGTAACGCCCGTGGATGCCGTGTCCAGCGCATCCGCCGCGCGGCTGACCCCTGTTTTCAGCAGCGTGTCGCTTGTTTCCCTAAGCAGGGCATCCATAACGCCTTTTCGCTTGGCAGGATCCGCACGGCTGTAATCCTTGAGGGTCTCTCCCTGATAGCGTACCTTGCGCCACAAGCTGCTGATGATCCTGTCCATCGTTTCATCAAGCGTCTGCCGCTCAATATCCCCAAGGGCTCCGATCATTGGCATATCAAGAGCCAAACCCTCATTAGCATAGCGGCTCGCCTTATGGATCAGGGGAAATCCCCCGGCGTCGTCAAATCCGGAGCGGTCAAGTGCCCTGATACCCCCCAAACCAAGAATGATAAGCACTACGGCCAACAAAGAAGCCAGTGCCAGGGCTGCTTTGGCGCGGCGGCCTTGTTGATCGTGTTCAGGCATCATGCGGTTGCTCATTCTTAACTCCCAAAAAAGGGCGGAGGAAACCGGGCAATCCGGATCCGCTCCGCCCGAGTCAGTGCAGATTTCTCTTTTTACTTGCTGATGGTTACGCTTTGCTGGAAGTGGTTCTGGATCTCATCGCGCATGGTGTAGCAGCGCACCCAATCCACCCCGATGTCATCTTCGATAAGCCCTTCGGTGTCCACAGAGTCAAACGGGATAGCCGTGGAACCCTTGAACACGGAATGCATGAAACCCTCGACCACAAACTGCTGTCCGCTTTCGGATAAGAGCCAGTCGGTTATGGCTTCGCAGGCTTCAATATTCATGTTGGCGCTGCGGTCTTCAGCGACGGTCATAACGGTGGAGGGGATGAGGATGACGCCGTCTTCGGGATAGATCACAGACAGCTTGCTGCCGTCATCCTTGCGCTTTTTGAGCACTGATTCTTCAAGGATCATGATGGCTTTGCATTCACCTGTTTCCAGTTTGGCAAGTGCCGTGGAGCCGGATTCGATCATGACGTTGTTCTTGCCCAGTGCCTCGAAATACTCATAGCCGTACAGGTCGCTCAGTGCGGCAACAGAAGCCATGGTGGTGCCGGAGGTAAGCGGGTTGCCCATGGAGATCAAGCCCTTGAGGCTTTCGTCGTTGGCGAATTCCTCAAAGCTCTTGGGCAGTTCTTCAGGCGTGTACAATTCGGGGTTATAAGCCAGCACCATATTGCATACGCGGACCGGATACCAGTAGCCCTCTTCGTCGTAGGGGAAACGAAGCAAATTCCCGGCGTCTTGGATGGCGTAGGGATGCAGCCAGCCGCCCTCTTTAAGCTCAAGCGAATAGGCGGGCTCGGCCACCAGCATCATGTCGCAGCCCAGTTTGCCGGTCTCGATCTCGCCGGCCAGCTTCTGCTGCAGCGCGCCCGTGCCGCCGTAGAAGAATTCAACATCCAGGTTGGGAAATTCTTCAGCCATGGCCGCGTCCATATTATCGATGACGAACTGGTACATGGAAGTGTAGATGACCACCTTGCCCTTCAGTTCCTCATTTGCCGCAAGCGCGGCAGGGACGGAAAGCAGCATGGCCAGGCAGAGAAACAGCGCGATCAGTTTCTTCATGTAGTAGTATTCCTCCTTCAGTCTATTGTGTGGGGCTTTTCCCCTTTTGGTTAAACATACTGTAGCACTAAACGGGTTGTTTTTCAAGAACAATTGCGGCTGCGGCGCACAATGATGGTTGATATTTAACAAGTTTGTCCTTTTCGGCACGGGCATCATGGTGCCAGTGCCCCCTGCTTGCGGCTGACTGTTGCGCCTACAGGCCCAAGTATCTATCTGCGCAGGTCATTGAGCGACGCCAGCAGAGCCTCCACGCCCTCAATGGCAAAATCCGGCTTGATCGTGCTTTCCGCCAATATTTTCGGGGTCGTTTCGCCGCTAAATACCAGTACACTCAAAATCCCGGCATTTTTACCGCAAGCGATGTCGGTGTAGATGCGATCACCGATCAGCACGGTTTCATCGGGCTTTACACCCTTTTTCGCCATGGCAAGCAAGGCGATCTCCGGTTTGGGCTTTCCAAGGAAAAGAGGCAGCCTTCCTGTCGCGTGCTCCAGTGCCTGGGCGAAGGATCCGCAGTCGGGGACGTAGCCAAATTCCGTCGGGCATACCCAATCGGGGTTAGTGGCAAGGTATGTGACTCCGCGATCCAGCAGAATGGAGGCGTCTTCAAGTTTCCGGTAGGTGAGTTCCGTGTCATAGCCCATCAAGAGGCAGTCGATCCCATCTGAAAGTACATCCGTAATGGGGAAACCTTGTTTACGAAGCTGCTGTTTAAAGGATTCGGTGCCCAGCGCATAGATCAGATCTCCCGTGTAGTGCATTTCCAGGTACGCGCAGGCGGCGTCCGTGGACGTAAAAAAGTCGTCTTCCACAGCGTTGATGCCCATTCCAATGAGCTTATTAACGTAGGCGTCCGCGCCCTTGCTGGAATTGTTTGTCAGGAACAGGTACTGTGCGCCCGCGTCTCTGACCGCCTTAAGGAAGGCGAGGGTATGGGGAAAAAGCCGGCCGCCAAGGTACAATGTGCCGTCCATGTCAAGCAGAAAAAGCTTTTTGCCGCATATCGCGTTAGTAAGCGCGGCAGCGTCATGATCCATAAGATGTCACCCCGTTTTTTCGTTTTTCCCAAGCAGCCGGAAAGAATGCGCCGGCAGTACCGGGTGTTTTGTTCAATTGAAACATGATAATAATAGCGCAATAACGCGGCGCTATCAAGGGGAGTAGAAGTATGGCCGACCGACGGATAGTATTCAGGCGAAATCTTCTGACTTGCGCCAATGTCACGGCCCAAGGACGTTTGGCTTGACAGCGCTAAGCGACCTTGGTAAGATAATCGCACAATCTCAAAACGCATTCGGGAATCTCTATACCATGTTGATGGATTTTTTCCGGCACGGAGGAACGATGGCACAGCGCATCCCCGCCCATAGACGCAGCAAGAAAACCTTCTACGAAATAATCGAACCATGGCTATTTTTGTTGCCTGCTTTGGCAGTATTCATCATATTCTTATATTATCCCTTTTTCAAAACGATTCATTTGAGCACCTATCTGACGGATAGGAACGGCGTCGCGAAAGTATTTTACGGCCTGAAGAATTATCAGGACGTACTGCTTGGCAAGTATTCGGGCGCGTTTTGGAACAGCATGTGGGTGACGATACGCTTCGTCTTTTTCGTTGCCTTCGGCAGTCTTTTGGTAGGTCTTACGACCAGCCTTCTGACGACCAAAAAGTTTCCGGGCCGGGCATTTGTTTCCGCCATCTATGCTATGCCCATCGCCATTGCCTCGGCGGCGGCGGCGATGAGCTTCAAGATGATATTTCACCCCTCTATAGGCCTTGTCAACCGCTTGGCCGGCACCAGCACCAACTGGCTCAACGACCCTGCCTGGGCCTTCCCAATCATCTGCGTGATCTCGATCTGGTTGGCAAGCGGTATCAACTTCATATTCATTTCCGCGGGCCTGCGAAATATTCCGGACGAACTGTACGAGAGCGCCGCAATCGACGGCGCAGGCTACTGGCGTAAGCAGAGGCATATTACGCTGCCCAGCCTCTCGCCGACTTTGTTCTTCCAGATCATCATTAATATCATCAGCGCATTTCAGTCTTTTACACAGGTACGCCTTTTGACCAGCGGCGGTCCCAATGAGACGACCAACGTGATCGTGTATTCCATATATCTGGATGCTTTCCGAAACTTCCGTTTTGGCTCCGCCGCCGCAAGATCCATTGTTCTCTTTATTATCATCATGATTGTTACGCTGTTACAGTTCAAAGCAGAAGGAAGAAGTGTGCACTACCAATGAATGGGATTCACATAACGCGCCGCCAGAAAAACCGGCTTGGTGCCCTGCTGCGGATGGGGCTTAACCTCCCTCTGGTCGCCATTATTATTCTTCCGCTCCTATATACCTTTATGATGAGCGGCACCCCCGCGGACCAGCTGTATACGCGTCTGTTCCCCAACAGGATGGATTTTGTATCCTATGCGCACGTGTTTACCAGGACCGCGATCCCGCGTCAGATACTCAATTCCTTTGTTGTCGCTGGTTCCGTGACGATCCTGCAGATGATCACCTGTTCCATGGCCGCCTTTGCTTTCAGTTTTCTCAGGTTCAGAGGGCGCAATCTCGTGTTCATGATCATTCTCGCTACCATGATGGTGCCATGGGAAGCGACCATTATCGCCAACTACCTGACTGTGTCCGGGTGGGGATGGCTGGATACCTACCACGCGATGATATTGCCCTATGCCTGTTCGGCCATGGGCATCTTCTTGCTCAGGCAAAACTTTTTGACATTTGCCAAGGAGCTGCACGAGGCGGCCAAGCTGGATGGCTGCAGCAACTGGCGCTTTCTGGTTTCGATCGTAATACCGCTGGCACGTCCCGCTTTGGGCGCACTGGGGGCGTACGTTTTCCTGCAGCAGTGGAACCAGTACCTGTGGCCCTTGCTTGTCACCAACTCCGACAAGGTGCGCACGGTGCAGATCGGAATTTCCCAGTTGTACGACATCGATTCGGAACAGATCGGCTTGATGATGGCGGGCGTCGTCGTGGTTCTGGTCCCCTCCCTGTCCATCTTCGTCGTCATGCAGAAACAATTGATCAACGGCCTGATGGCGGGTGCCGTCAAGGGCTAATCATGGGCTTATCGCCTGCGCAAGTCAGGCGAAGGAAATAAAAAGGCCACAGTGAAAGGAGACAACATGAAAAAACTGGTAGCAATCCTCTTGGTTCTCATGCTTGGGCTGTCAGCCGTCGGCAGTCTTGCCGAAAGCGAAAAAACCAACGTCGTATTCTGGTATTCGCTCGGAGGCACCAACGCCGATGTCATCAAGGCGATGACGGAAGAATTCAATGCCTCGCAAGACAAGGTCTTTGTCGATGCCCAGTATCAGGGTGAATACGATGACGCCATCAACAAACTCAAGGCGACCAGCATCGGTGAGGCGCTGCCCTTTGATATCGTGCAGAGCTACGAAATCGGCTCCCGCTTCATCATTGATTCGCAAAAAATGCTGCCCATCCAGGAATACATCGACAAGACGGGCTTTGACACCTCCGTGATCGAGCCGAACCTTCTGGCTTATTACACCATCGACGGTGTCATCAACTCCATGCCCTTCAACTGCTCCACTCCGCTTATGTACTACAACAAGACCGCTTTTGACGAAGCGGGCATCACCGAGATCCCCACCACCGTTGACGGTGTGCTGGAGATCGCGGAAAAGCTGACTACCTACGACGCGGAAGGCAAGATCGACCGCGCGGGGTTCCTCTTTTCCAACTACGGCTGGTTCTTTGAACAGTGGACAGGCAAAATGGGTCGCGAGTATGTCAACAGCGGCAACGGTCGTGAATCCTATGCCACCAAGGTCATGTTTGACGAGAACGGCGCAGCGCTTGATCTGTTCACCATGTGGAAGAAGATCGCCGAAAGCCCCTACACTTACTACATTGAGCGCGGTGGCACAGCGCAGGGGCGCGCAGCCTTTGTTGCCGGCAAAACAGCCATCTTCCTTGCTTCCACCGCTAACCTGGCGGGCGTTCTGGGCAACGTGGGCGATGCCTTTGAAGTGGGCACGGCCTACTTCCCCTATGTAAACGCGCAAGACAAGGGTGGTGTGTCCACCGGCGGCGGCACATTGTGGCTGGTCAACTCCGGCGACGAAAAGAAGATGGACGCGGCGTGGGAGTTTATTACCTACATGATCAGCCCCGAAAACCAAGCCACCTGGAACGCCAGCACGGGCTACTTTCCCATCAACATGCTGGCCCACGAGACCCAAACCTTCAAAGAGAACATTGCAAAGTATCCGCAGTTCCAGACGGCGCTGGATCAGCTGCATGATTCTTCCCCCGAGTACGTCGGATCTCTGCTGAGCGTCTTCCCCGAAGTGCGTCAGTACGTTGAAGA
>LFTR01000071.1 GCA_001513425.1 Clostridiales bacterium DTU024 | reverse complement strand
TTGACGCGAAGGACCACTATACCTTCAAGCATTCCGAGAATGTATCCTCGTATGCCGCGCAGCTGGCGGACGCTATAGGGCTTGACCAGGAGCATGTGGAAATCATCCGCCAGGCGGGTCTGCTGCATGACATCGGCAAAATCGGCATCCCCGAAAACATTCTTAGCAAAGAAGGCCCGCTGACCGCCGAAGAGCGGAGTATTATGCAGCAGCACGTGGAAGGCTCCATTGCCATGATAAAATATCTGCCCAGCCTTGATTATGTGACCCCTGCTGCCATTGGGCACCACGAGCGCTGGGACGGCAAAGGGTATCCCCGCGGCCTGGCGGGCGAGGAGATACCCATTGGCGCACGTTGTCTGGGTATCGCTGATGCCTTTGACGCTATGACGACCAAGCGCAGCTACAAATCCGCGCTGCAGGTGCAGGAAGCCCTGGATGAGATCAAACGTAATTTAGGCACGCAGTTTGATCCCAAAATTGGCCTTGTATTTATCCAATCAGTGGAGTCGGGAACGATCAAACTGATGCTCAAGTAGTCTTGCCGCCATTGGCCGCACAAGCGGTGGAGAATAGCCGAATGCTCTTTGCAGGGGCCGCCGCGGATACGGCCGAACGGTCCTTTTTATGATCAGGCAGCTATCTGATGCTGTTAAGCGGTACGGTGAAGCGCAAAGCCGCAGATCATCACACTTTTTAGGATTTCGGAAACCGATCCATTTGGAGTTGGGCAAGGTGTTG
>LFTR01000245.1 GCA_001513425.1 Clostridiales bacterium DTU024 | reverse complement strand
ATGGAGAAACTGCACCATGATTTTTGCCCTTGGGGCAAAACGCAATACGAGGATTGTACACTAGGCGGCGTGCAACAACGTTTGTGTGATAATTGCGGGGCCTCCGAATCTCGCGAAAGAGATCCGGTTAAGCATTGGTTTGCTGCATATTACACAGAAACTGAGCCTTCCTGCGATGCAGAAGGCAAAGAATTACATGAGTGCAGTCGGTGTGGTTTTACGGAGACTCGTCAAATAGAAAAACTGCACCATGACTTTTGCCCTTGGGGTAAAACGCAATACGAGGATTGTACACTGGGAGGCGTGCAGCTGCGCTCTTGTGTTGATTGTGGAGCTCTGGAATCGCGCAAAATGGATCCGGTTAAGCATTGGTTTGCCGCTTATTATACAGAAACTGAGCCATCCTGCGATGCAGAAGGCAAAAGAACGCATGTCTGCAGACGCTGTGGTTTTGAAGAAAGCAATCCGCTATCAGCAAAGGGGCACCGTCCCGGTCGCTTGGTGCTTCTTAGACGAGCACTCCCTTACAGACCCGGACTCCAGGTTAGGATCTGCAAAGCATGCGGCATTACTTTAGAGACCAAGCCCTATATGCCATCCAATGAGGCGCTCAAGGTGGTTTTTTCTCCGCTTGGCATCGCTGTCAGTGCGATTGCTCCAGAACAAACCGACTTGTGGTATATGCTGGTGCCGGTTGATATCACAGATCCGCACGTGTTCACGTTGCCCCTTGTGGCTGACAACCAGGATGTTGTTGGCGAATTGGAGAT
>LFTR01000061.1:9830-10566 GCA_001513425.1 Clostridiales bacterium DTU024 | reverse complement strand
GCCGTCGGCACGGGGGTCGGCACGGCGGTGGGGACAGCCGTCGGTACCGCCGTAGGGACAGCCGTCGGAACGGGCGTCGGTACAGCGGTGGGAGTGGGCGTCGGTACGGCAGTGGGCACAGCAGTCGGCACAGCTGTCGGAACGGGCGTCGGCGTTACGGGAGGCTCGGTGATCTCCAAAGTGCCGATGGAGAAACGCTTCACAAACGTGTAACAGTGGGTCACATCAATATCATTGCGTGTGGTGATCTGATAATAGGCTGCCACGTTATTCCCGGTGCCGACATTCGTGATAGAGCCCGTGATAACAGCCTTGAAGATGTCGCCTGTTGACAGCTCGTATGTGTTGTCATCATTTAGTTTTTTGACGCTCAATTCGCTCTTTTCGAACCATAGTGCAAAGCGGTCGTCTTTTAGAGGTGTACCGTCATAGACCTTCACGGCGGAAGCCGGAACGATATCGATCTTAATGGGATTGACGTAAACGGTCAGCTCGCCCTCCGCCAACGTCACGGTATATTGCTCCCGCACGTCTTGGCCGTCTGCGTCGGTGATGGCATAGCTTAACACCTTGTTGGCCGCAGTGCCGACGGTGGTAATGCTTCCCTGGGTCTGGGCAGTCAGGGTATGCCCCGGCAGGAGTTTGGTGAGATCGGCGCTGTACTCGGATGAATTAAGGGGACGGCCGTCGTACGCTTTTGTCGCGTTTGCTGCCTTAATGGTCAGGGAAATGCGCG
>LFTR01000061.1:8376-9787 GCA_001513425.1 Clostridiales bacterium DTU024 | reverse complement strand
GGCCGTAGGCGTCGCTGTCGGCGTTGCCGTAGGCGTCGCGGTCGGAGCGGACATGGGCGTCACGATCGGAGCGGACGTGGCCGTCGCTGTCGGAGCGGCCGTGGGCGTCGTTGTCGGTGTGACCGTGGGCGTTGCGGTGGGCATCGCTGTCGGCACGGACGTAGGCGTCGCTGTCGGCGCGACCGTGGGCGTTGCTGTAGGCGTCGCGGTCGGTGTGGCCGTAGGCGTCGCTGTCGGAGCAGCCGTAGGCATCGCTGTGGGCGCGGCCGTAGGCGTCGCTGTCGGCGCGGCCGTAGGCGTCGCGGTCGGCGTGGCCGTAGGCGTTGCTGTCGGTGTGGCCGTAGGCGTCGCGGTCGGAGCGGCCGTAGGCGTCGCTGTCGGCATCGCTGTCGGCATCGCTGTCGGTGTGGCCACGGGCGTTTCTGTCGGAGCGGTCGTTGTTGTGGAAGCTTCCGTAGAAGCAGCCGTGAGCATTCTTATGGGCGCTTTTGCAGGAACTGCGGCAGGCGTCGCCGTGAGGGTTTCTGTTGTGGTCACAGGTGTTGCCGCAGGGGCCACTATACCTTCCGCCGTCGGCTCTACCATCGATCCTGCGTTCAGATCATCTGTCGGTTCCGCCATTGACTCGTCTGTCGGCTCGGCGGATAGTTTAGCAGTCAAATCGTCAGTCGCTTCCGCCGTCGGCTCGTCTGTCATCTCGGTGGATAGTTTCTTAGTCAGATCGTCAGTCGGTTCTGCCATTGACTCGTCTGTCAGCTCGGATATCGTTTCCAATGTCGGATCGATCCCGGTCACTTTGATGAAAGGATCGGCGAACACTTGCGTTTCATCGGGAACACCCACATCAAACATCATCCGGGACGCAAACACCGTCTCTTGTACCGCAGCTTCGGTAGCCGGGAACTGGGCTCTTACAACCCCGGATTCCGCGCTGTAAGTAAGGGAGGTCGTGCCGTCCACGCGGAAAAAGTTTGCCGATATCCCTTCCAGCGTGTAGCCGTTCTTAGGCTCTACGGTGATGATTGCGGTGTATGTCTCCCCAAACGCGTAGGAGGCCACGGGGCCCGGTTCCCATCCGATACCTAGGAAATACTGCGCGGTCTCCTCCAGGCTGGTCACAGGTGTGGCACCTGCTGCGGGGCGCGTAACGCCGCTGATGATGTTCAAGCTTATAACTGCCGGCTCGACCGGCCCCTTGTAGGCGCTGATCACTTCGCCGATGTAGTTTGCTATGCCGACTGCATGGACCTTGATGTACTGGTTGTAGTCTGCCGTCGTGAGCACATACGTGGAAGCCGTTTTACCGGAAACGGGAGAATAGGTGCCCTCCGGCGTCGCGCTTCTGTACCACTGATAGCTTAGGTTAGTGGCAGGCGGTACTTGAATGCCTGAAGCGTATACCGTTCCTGCA
>LFTR01000061.1:0-8170 GCA_001513425.1 Clostridiales bacterium DTU024 | reverse complement strand
ATTCCAAGCGATGCTTCCGGTAAACTGGTCTGTGTCTTCGATCGAAAACACAATATTCCCCTGTTTACTTGGTACGGGAACACCCGTGATGGTGCTGATATTGATAACCGCAGCCGCCACGGGGCCGACCGGATCGCTGGTCTTCGAGCCCGTGTAGCTCCCGGTGCCCAGGGCAACGACCCTGATGAACTGACCGAAATCACCATCCGCCGTCAGCTTGTAGGTTTTGCCGGTCGCATCCAAGATGTCCTCGTAAGGGCCGTTCTGCGTGGCGCTCCGCTGCCACTGATAGGTGGCGGTGGCATCCGCTGTGTTCAGTGCGCCCGCGGTGAGGGTTTGGTCCACCTTCACCGTGCCGGTGATGGCGCCCATGGTGATCCCGGTCAGAGCGGTGCTGGGGAACACGGCGGTGATGATGCCCGAGCCTGCCGTGTGGCTGACGGACGTCGCGCCCGGCACGGTATAGAAATCCTTGGCGACGCCCAGCACGGTATACCCGGGCTCAGCCGTCAGCGTGATGGTGGCGGTAAACACCGTCGAGCCCCAGAACGTGAATGGATTCGTCCCCTGGCCGTGATCCCACGAGATGGTGCCGGTATACTGATCGGTGGGCGTGATGGCCGTGGATGCCGTGATATTCGCCACCGGGATGGATACGCCTTGGATGGGGCGGATGGTGATAGGCGCCGGCTGTACCGGGCCTTGGTACGGACTGGTGACCGCCCCGGAATAGCCTTCGCTGCCGGTGGCTTCCACCTGGAAATAGTACCCGGTGTCTCCGGTGGTGAGGGTATAGGTGCCGGAGGTCGCCCCGTCAATCACGGCGTACGTGCCATCGTAGGTCTTGCTGCGCTGCCATTGATAGGTTGCCTTCGCATTTTCAGGCTCCAGGACGCCCGCGGTAAGTACGCGCCCCACCTGCCCCAAGCCGCGGATGCCGCCGATGGCCGTCAGCTGGATCTGATCGGTGCCGGGGAAGTCGACAGTGATGGTACCATAGGTGTCATTGTAGGTCACCTGGGACGCGCCGGACACAGTAAAGAAATTCGGGCCTACCCCGCTGAGGGTATAGGCGTCTAAAGGCGTCAGCGTTACGATCGCCCTGTATTGCGCGCTGCCTGCAAAAAAACCATCCCATTCTGCAGGAAGCGCTTCCCAGCTTTCTTGCTGCGCGTCCCATTGCATCCAGGCAACGGTGCCGGTGTACTGGGCAGTATCGGTGATGGCGGTCGCTGCCTCTTCGCCCGAGACCGGAAACTTCAGATCTTGAATGGCGGCAATAGTGAAGGGGCCTTTTTGGACGGTGTCGACGGCGGGTTCGCTGTACACTGTTCCCGCGAATGCGCCCGTACCCGTGGCCAGCACCCGGATATTGCGGTCAAGATCAGCTGGCGTCAGGGTGTAAGTGTTCCCGGCCGCGCCCAAGATGTCCTCGTACGTTTCGTCCGCCGGAAGTTTTCGCTGCCACCGGTAGGTGACATTCCCGCTGGCACTTGAGGGGTCCAGCGCGCCCGCGGTCAGCACAGACCCCACTTGCAGGGTGCCGGTGGGTTTACCGATGGTGTTCAGTCCCACAGAGTCCGTATTGGGGAATTTCACAGTGACCGTTCCTGAGTCAGCGGGGTTGGTCACCTCCGTGGCGCCGGACGCGGTGAAGAAGTTTTGCGGTACGCCCGTAACGGTATAGCCTGAGGTGGGAGAAAGGGTCACAGTGGCGGTATACACGGTATTGCCCGCAAATGTGCCGTCGGTGTTCCTTGTACCGGACCAGGAAACCACGCCGGCGGTGTACTGATTGGTAGCTGTGATGGCTAAATCGGGTGTGGCATCCTTGACCGGCGGGGTCAGGCCGCTCAAAAGCGACTTACTGATGGGCGCGGGGAGGACGGGCCCCTTGTAGGAACTGGTCGCAGTGCCGGAGTAACTGCCGGCAGCGGTGGCGGTGGCGACGACGCGGATGTATTTGCCCGCATATACCTCAGCGACGGTATAGCCGGCGGAGGTCGCCCCGGAAATGTCCTCATAGGTCCCGTCCGCGGAAGCGCTTTGCTGCCACTGCCAGGTAACACTCCCGTTGGCGCCTGCCGGTGAGACAGCGCCGGCGGTCAGGGCGCTGCCCACACGCTCCGCCCCGATGATCCCCGCGATGGCGGTCAGGGGCGTCTTGCCGGTGTTCGGGAACTCTACGCTCATGACGCCGGAATTGGCCGCGTGGGTGACCGACGATGCGCCTGCAACCCTGAAGAAGTTCGCAGGGACGCCTGACGCGGTATAACCGGTCAGGGGGGAGAGCGTGATGGTGGCCTTATAGACCGTGTTGGTCACAAAGGTACCATTGACCACGGGTTGCCAGTTGGTAACCGTGCCGGTGTACTGAGTGGTCGCAGTAATGCTTGAGACAGGGGTGCCACCCGTTGCCGGCGGCGTGATGCCCGCGATGTCACGGATGCTGTAGGGAGCGTTCTGAACACGTCCCCTGTAGGGACTGGTCACGGCGCCCGAATAATTGCCAATGCCTGTGGCGACCACGCGCAGATATTGTCCGATATCAAGCGCAGTGACCACGTAGGTGCTGCCCGTTGCGAATTCGATTGGAGCGTACCCGCTGGTGGGTGAAGCGCTCCTCTCCCACTGCCAGGTGACATTACCGTTGGCGCCTTCCGGTGAGACCGCACCGGCGGTCAGTGTCCTGCCGTATTCCTCCACGCCACGGATGGCCGCGATGGCGGTTACCGCGTCCGTTTTCGTCAGCGGGAAAGTGGCATTGATCACGCCCATGTTCGCGCTGTTCGTCACCGAGGCCGCCCCGGATACCCTAAAGAACCCGCCCGGGACATCCGCCGCCGTGTATCCGTCCTTGGGCTTCAGGGTGATGGTCGCAATGTAAGACTCACCTGCGCTGAATATGTCGTTCGTCGGCGTCGGGCTCCACGTAACGGTGCCGGTGTACTGGGCGGTTTCGGTGATAGCTTTCGCTGCTGTGCCGCCGTTGGCCGGGACGCCGATCCCCATGATGTTCGGCAGGGTATAGGGGGAAGGCTCCACAGGGCCGGTGTAGGGGCTGGTCTTCCTGCCGCCATAGGAATCGATGCCGTATTCCAGCACTTGGATGTAGGCATTCAGGTCGCTGCGCTTTACGGTATAGGTCTTCTCCGTTGCGCCATCGATTTCAGTATAGGGGCCTTCCGGCGAAGTGCTGCTAAGCCACTGGTAACCCACGGTCGCATCCGTCGGTATCGGCTTGCCCGCTGTAAGCACCTGCCCGACGCGCGCGGAGCCGTCGATTGCTTCTACGCCTTGCAATGGATGCTCTTCCGTACTGGGGAAGACCACGGTGACTATGCCGGAGTTGGGATCGTTGGTGACCGAGTCCGCGCCGTTGACCAGGAAGAAATTCTCCGTCACGCCGTCCACCGTGTAACCGGCAAACGGAGAGATCTTCACCCTGGCGGCGTAAACCGTAGCAGCCTCGAAAGCTCCCACCAGAGGCTGATCATCCGCATACCGATACCACTCAATCGCTCCGGAATAATCCGTTTTTGGCACGATCTTGATGGCGGGGGTAACGCCGGTGGAGGGGAAGGAGCCGTAGGAGGAAATATACCGGGTGGTAACAGTTTTGGGTTCGACCGTCCCGCGTACGGGACTGGTCACCGTGCCGGCGTGCGTATTGTAACCGGTTGCCTGCAGACGGATATAGCCGCCGACGTCCTCGACTGTCAGGACGTAATTGTTCAGGGTCGCGCCCGGAATGTCCTCGTAGGGGCCGCCAAAGGCGCTGCTGCGCTGCCATTGATAATGGACTGCGGCAGCGTCCGGCGTGACGGCACCCGCGTAAAGCGTCTGCCCGTATTGGGCGACGCCCTGAATGGACGCGATAGAAGTGACAGGGATGGCTGACGTGGACGGGAAGGGGGCTGTGACGACGTTGGAATTCGCCTCGTTTGTAACGGGGGAAGCCCCGGACACGGTAAAGAAGTTTGCGCCAACGCCGGTGAAAGTATAGCCGGTCTTCGCCGTGAGGCTGATGGCAGCGGTATAGGCGACGCCCGCTGGAAATAGGCCGTTTGCCGGGAGTTGTTGCCAGGATCCGGAGCTTAAATACTTCCAAATGATGGAGCCGGTGTACTGGTCGGTTCCCGTGATGGAAGAGGGGGCCTCCGCAGCGGTGACGGGCTGCAGGATACCTGCAATCGCCGCGATGTCCACGGGTTTGGAGGTAACGCTTTGGGCAGTGTCTCTGATGAAGAAGCCGGCGAAATCACCCACGCCGGTCACCGCGACGCTGAGATACTTGCCCAAGTCCGCCGCTTTGACGGTGTATTCGGCGGCTTCCGCGCCGTCGATCATCGTATAGGGTTCCGCGCCGTTGTCACTGATAAGCCACTGGTAGGAGACCCTAGCATTATCGGGCGTGACGGCGCCCGCTGTCAGCACCTGCCCTACCTGCGCGGTCCCGCTAATCGGGCCGAAAGAGGTTATGCGCGTTTTTTCGGTGCCGGGGTAAATGGCGGTCACGAAATTCAAGCTTCCGAGGTTGCTGTCCGAGGACGCGCCGGGGACCACGAAGAAGTTCGCCGGCACGCCCGTGAAGGTGTAGCCATTTTTCGCGGTCAGCTCGATGGTGGCCTCATAAACCTGGTTTTCCCCAAATACACTGTGATTGGGCTCCCAAGTGACCGTTCCGGTGAACTGGTCGGTTTCATTAATGACCTTTTTGGGCGTATTGCCGGCGGCCGGAACCGGGATACCGGTGATGCCCACCAGGCTGACGGTTTGGGGACTCACCGGCCCCTTGTAGGGGCTGTAGACCGTTTGGGAATAATTGCCGGTGCCGGTCGCGGCTACGCGGATGTATTTGTCCCAGTCCCCGGCTTTGAGGGTGTAGGTGCTATTGGCAGCCCCGTCGATGGGAGCGTAAGGGCCGTTCGCAAAATCGCTCTTTTGCCACTGAAGCGAGTAGGTATCAATGGCGGGGCCACTGAGCGTTGCTGCGCCCGCGTGCACGGCGCCGGCAGTGAGGATCTCGCCAACCTGCGAGATGCCGATGATACCGTCCACAGACGTCAGCGGCGTTTGGGTGGTGCTGAAGAAATACGCCGTTACGACGCCCGAGCTGGCATCGTTCTTTACGGAGGCCGCGCCGGCCACAGTAAAGAAGTTGGCGGGAATGCCGCTGAAGGTATAGCCGGTCGCCGGAGAAAGGGCGATAATCGCATTATAAAGCGTATTGCTCTGGAACTGCTTGTTTTCCGGCAGAAGCGGGGTCCAGGATATGGTGCCGGTATACTGGGTCGTGGAAACCGCCGAAGCATCGGTGCGGTTCGTTGCGGGGATCGTGATGCCGGGGATAGCCGCAATGTTCACGGTTTTTGGCTGCACGGCTTCCGTGGGCGCGCTGGTCTCGGTATCGGAGAAAGCGCCCGTTCCGGTGGCGGTGACTTTGAGGTACTTGCCCACATCCGCCAGGGAAGGCACATAGGTCGATTTTGTTGCGCCCTGGATAATGGAATACGTTCCATTCTGCGTTTCGCTGATGGACCACTGCCAGGAAGCTGTCGCATTATCGGGCGTCAGCGCGCCGGCGGTGAGCGTCACCCCCGCCTTGGGTGTGCCGGTGATGGGGGCGATGGCAGTGATGGGTCTCCTGGCGGTGTTGGGGAATAGAACAACAGCCGTCCCCGAGGAAGGGTCATTTTTTACGGAGACAGCGCCGTCCAGTGTGTAGTAATTTTCGGGGACCCCCTGGAAGGTGTAGCCGGCCTTGGGCGTCAGGGTGATCGTCGCACGGTATTCACTATTGGCTTTAAATGTGCCGTTGGCGTTCAGAGTACCGGCACCGGTGGACCAGGTTACTGTGCCGTCGGCGTTCAGAGTACCGATATACCAGTCCACTGTGCCGGTGTATTCCGTAGTCTCAAAGCTTGTTACGGCCGAGGCATCCGTCACCGGGAAAATATTCGCGGGCAGCGCCGCGCTGATTTTTTTCTCCCTGACCGGGCCCTTGTAGGCGCTGGTAAGTTCGCCGACATAGTCCCCCGTTCCGGTGACTTTCAGCCGGAAGTAGGAATCAATCTCATCTGCGCTCAAAAAGTAGGTGCTGGACGCAGCGCCGGTAATATCGGCGTAATCGCCGTTCCAGGCGTCGCTTTTTTGCCACTGGTACGATGTTGCGTCGTTCTCCGGCTTAACGGTGCCGGTCAGCGTGTTGCCCCACATGGCGTCCCCTGCGAGGGTGACACTTTCCAGCGGGGTCCTGACGGCAGTCACCGGGCCGAGGGGATTGCTGACGAAATCCACAAAATAGTGGTCGTTCGTGGCGACGAGGCGGATGGTTTTGCCCTTGTCCTCGGCGGTGGGGATGTAGGTGTCCGCGGTAGCGCCGTCAATGTCTGCGTATCCGCCCTCTGTGGTACTGTGCTGCCATTGCAGGGTGTATACAGCGCCGGCGGGCGCCGTTACGGCGGCCCTCAGCGTCGAGCCCACTTCCGGTGTGCCGGTGATACTGGGCGCAAGCACCGCAAAGGGGACGCTTTCGCTCGTTGTGCCACTATACGCTTCTTGCCCGGTAATGCTGGCACTGATATGAGTACCGGCATCTGCAGCTTGAATAGTGTAAGGATTAGAATTCGCACTTCCAATTTCGATTCCATCCCTGAACCACTTGATTGTGGAGATGTTGAACACTGGTGTGATGCCATTGATTGGTTCGCCAACCGCCTGCGCTGTCAGCTTTGATTCGCCGTCGTGGGTATACGTAAGCAAGACATCGAAATTATATCCACGGATTTCTAAAATGTTGCTGGTTGCCAGCACAGTTTGGGCAGAGTCTCGCTCCAGAACAACAAGCCGCAAAAACTCTCCGATTTGTGGCTGCTGGGGAGTGTAGTTCATGCCTGTGCTGATTCCGGTTTTTTCATCACCAAAGGCTTCCACAGAATCTTTGACTTGCCAAACTAGATCCTTCGTGTCAAGTGTGATTCCTGCCGTCTTAACGATTATGACTGGGTTCCCGGCCAGAATTTGATCTATCTGCCATGATGGATCTTGCCACAAGTACTCGTCGCGAATCATTAAGCCGCTCGAATTCCAGGAACCCGACTTCACTGTTACGGTCTCGCCACCGGTCAAAACATACTTGCTGATGCTGGTGCCGGTGCTGAAGACGGCGTTGAAGGTCAACACAGCCAGCACAAACAGGACAAGAGGTATCCTCATCGCCCTGTTCATTCTGCCCGGATTCCCCTGCCGTTTCATATGCCCTTGGTCCGCTCCTTTGGTCATCAGTCTTTTTGGACTGCCGTGATGTCAATTCTGATTTGCTGGGTCAGGTCCATAAACGTGGCGCTATTATCGTCTTTGTCCCAGGTGATCACCAGCTTGTACAAATGTTCCTCGTTCGCCCCAAACCCCATACTGACCGGGCCCAAATAGTCCAACCAATCTTGGGCCGTCTCGTTCCATGCTTTCACACTGTAAGTAAGGGGAAGTACGGGAACGGATGGCACTGCAACGGACACGATGATCTCGTATTGCATGCTGACCTCGTTATGTGCAGTGCCGTCAAAATTCCGTACGGAAAAATGCCGCTCCAGCGTTTGGCCGGGCTTGAAGGCCGCGGGGTCACCGTCGCCAAACCAGGGATTGGAAGAGGACGTATACACCACCACCGGCCGTGCCACGCTGACGCTGCCGCTGCCCGCGACGGTCGTTGAATAACGCGACAAAGACACCGCGCTTATCGACAACGTCAGCAGCAGAAGCAAAATGATGTAGCGCAGGGGGAGCCGTTTGGGTGTGCGTGGGGTCATCTCATTCATCCTTATGGGGGTCGTGTTTGTCTTTGCGGAATATCAGCGGGATGGCGATCAGGAGGACCACCAGCGCCGTCAGGGACAGCATGCCCTGCTGCGAGCGGAGATACAAAATGGCGTGGCCGATCTTCGGTACGCGCAGCACGGTCTTGCCCAGGATGCCGGAAAGCGCAAGCGGCTTGTCCTCGGTGTTGTTGGCGTCGCCCTTGGTAATGGCGAAACCGTCCTCCAAACGGAGGAGGCGGTGGGTCACCAGGCTGCTGCCGTCTTCAAAAGTGACGATGTCGCCGGGCCGGTAACCCTCTTCCTTGTGGATCACCAGCAGGTCGCCCACGTCCACCGCGGGCTGCATGCTG
>LFTR01000191.1:895-1232 GCA_001513425.1 Clostridiales bacterium DTU024 | reverse complement strand
AAGGCTGTGAAAGAGCTGGGCCTCACCCCCATGGCCGAGCTGATCTCCTTTGGCCAGGGAGGGGTAGACCCCAGCGTGATGGGCCTGGGCCCTGTGCCCGCCATCAAAAAAGCACTTGAAAAAGCCGGCCTCAAGCTCAGCGACATGGAACTCATTGAGCTCAATGAAGCCTTTGCTGCCCAGTCACTGGGCGTGATGTGCGAACTAAGTGAGCAGCACGGCATGAGCACCGAAGAGATTGCCGAGCGCACCAATGTGTACGGCGGCGCCATTGCCCTGGGCCACCCCGTGGGCGCCTCCGGCGGCCGCATCATCGTCACCCTGCTGCATGCCCTCA
>LFTR01000191.1:499-795 GCA_001513425.1 Clostridiales bacterium DTU024 | reverse complement strand
AGTGAGGTTTATATCATGAGATTAGAAGGAAAAGTTGCCATCATTACCGGTGCCGCAAAAGGTCTGGGCGGTGAAATGGCGCAGCTGTTTGCCAAAGAAGGCGCCAAAGTCATTGCCTGCGATATGGCTCCCCTGAGCTATGAAGCGGCAAACGTAGAATATGCCGAACTCAACGTGACCGATTCGGCTGCCTGCGAAACGCTGTTTAACCATGTCAAAGATACATACGGCCGCATCGATATCCTGATTAACAATGCCGGCATCACCAAAGACGCCCTCACCCGCAAGATGACCGA
>LFTR01000191.1:0-412 GCA_001513425.1 Clostridiales bacterium DTU024 | reverse complement strand
GCCAACTATGCCGCCACCAAGGCAGGCATCATCGGCCTGACCAAGACCTGGGCCAAAGAGTTTTCAATGAAGGGCGGCAACGTGCGCGTCAACGCCATCGCCCCCGGTTACACCATGACCGACATTCTAAAGACTGTCCCCCAGGAAATGCTGGATAAATTCGCAGCCCTCACGATGCTAGGCCGCCTGGCACAGCCCCACGAAATCGCCAGCGCAGCACTTTTCCTCGCCTCAGACGAAGCCAGCTACATCACCGGGCAGACCCTCCAGGTTGACGGCGGCATGAGGCTGTAAGTTCCTCTGATACTAATTTCTAAGAAACATAAACTATCACAAAGCATTTGGACAGCAGGTTCTTTAAGGAGCAGCAATGAACATGACAGATATTAGAGTAGGCATCGTCGGCACAGGC
>LFTR01000262.1 GCA_001513425.1 Clostridiales bacterium DTU024 | reverse complement strand
ACTTCCATCCCTTCCAAGACATCACGGAGTTTCTTCCGTGCTCTTTGTAATCTTCCTGATACGGAAGAACGTGCGATCCCCAGTGTTTCAGCAATTTCGTTTGTGTCCATGTTTTGGTAGTAGTAGAGGAGGACGACTTCCCGCAGCTTGAGCGGCAGATTCATGACTTCCACGATCAAACCTTCTTCGAACTCTTCAAAAGGTACGCTTGCCTCGGGCAGCATTTCCGGCGTCACCCTTCGGTCCATGTGCAGGGACCAAGCCGTCTTTCTCATGTCATGACATGTGTTGACAGCAATTTTCATCAGCCACGTCTTTTCAGCGCTTTCGCCGCGAAAGGCACCGAGGTTTCGGTAAGCCTTGAAAAATGTTTCCTGCACCGCGTCTTTTGCCTGCTCCTGATCACGCAGATACATGAAACAGGTACGCAGCAGTGAAGTCTGGTATTGGTTTACCAATCGCTCAAAATGCTGATTCTGATCCTGATCGCTGTCCGGGCCCTGGACAACTCCCATCTGCCGCTCACCTCCCTACACTCTATTAGACGACTCGAACAGAAGAAACGTCGCATTCTCAAATAATTTATTCCATGTCTCAATCGCGCGTTTGCTGTTTCATCATTATACTGAAAGGCGCATCACGGTCAATGCACTGCAAAAAGCGCTCACAGTCATGTTGACCGTGAGCGC
>LFTR01000181.1:17644-17962 GCA_001513425.1 Clostridiales bacterium DTU024 | reverse complement strand
GGATGTGACGGACGTGATCGAAAGCTTTGACGATTGGTATGATGCGGTGCTCAGCATCGGCCAGCTTGATGGCAAGCACTACCTGGTTCCCGCTTCGACGATCGCGTGTTCGGCGCTGGCAGTCAATGTGACGCTGGCAAAGGAACTGGGCGTGTTTGATCTGCTGCCCCAAGACCGTGAAAGCTGGACGTTTGAACAGTTGTATGCGTTTATTGAGGCAGCCGCCCTTGCCGGAAAAGACCGGGGGATCTACGGCACAACGCTGTACGCCGGGTCACAGACCAGCGACGACATCATGTACACGCTTATGCTTTCAAA
>LFTR01000181.1:15074-17473 GCA_001513425.1 Clostridiales bacterium DTU024 | reverse complement strand
AACGTCTTCTTCCTCAGTGAGAAAGCCGTATTGGCTTTCGACATCCCGGCCGCAAATGCCATGATCCAAATGGAGGAAAGCTATCGGGACGGCCTGGTTGCCAGGGTGCCGGAAATCCTCAATTACGCGGTTCCTACAGCGGACGGCAAGCCGGGGATGGACAGCGCATCCTGGGGCGCCAATTGCTTCGCCATTTTCACCAATGATAACGATGCTGATACCATTGCCGCCAGCAAGGCGTTTGTGACAACTTTCATGGATACGCCCGAAATGGCGCTGGCCATCTGGAATTACACCCCCACTTATACACCCGTGCGAGATATCGGGCTTACCTATAGCAATGAGAACGCCCTCATTGCCGACGAGGTGGCACTGCGAGCCGACTGGTCGGGCAAATACAGCAACTCAACTTTCGGCATCCTTGAAAGCTATTGGCCGCAGGTGAGGACATTCTTCTACCCCGAGTTACAGGCGGTATATGCCGGCATTAAAAACCCACAGGAGGCAATGGACTCCTTCAAGGGCAACGTCGACAAAGTTCTTGCCGCACAATAGACTCTTAGCAAGGGATACGGCAGCGGATTGGCGGAAACGCCCGTCCGCTGCCGATTTATAGAAACGGAGCGTTATTGATGCAAAAAGCCCCTGCTTCCCTCCTGTTGAGACGAAAAAAGATTATCGCCAACAATGTGGTCTGCTACCTGTATATGCTGCCTTGGCTTGCCTTTTTGGCTGTTTTTACCATTTACCCCTTCGTGCACGGTATGGTCATGTCACTTTTCAATGTGACATACAGGGCCAACGATTTTATTGGATTGGCGAATTTTTTGGAGCTCATGCGCGACCATATGTTCTGGAATGCCATCGTGGCCACGCTGAAAATGTGTGTCATCATTATTCCCGGTACCGTGGCGCTTTCTTTGTGGATCGCCTTCACGATCCATGACCGTTCCCGTATGCTGCAAAGCAGCGCCAAGATCGTCTTTTACCTTACCTCCGTTGTCAGCCAGGTTGCGTTGGCCATTGCATGGAAGTTTATGTTCAACCCGGCTTATGGCCTGTCCGCGACCATCACGGATATGCTTGGCATCCCCCGGCTGGATTGGCTGGGCAGCAGCGATCTGGCGATCCCGCTTGTTTCAGCGCTGGTGATCACGTTTGCAATTTCTCAGCCCATCATCCTGTTCGCCTCGGCGCTGGACGGGATCCCAAAGCATTTTCATGAGGTTGCCCAGCTTGAAGGTGCAACGCACCGTCAGCAATTCCTAAAGGTTACTCTCCCGCTGATACGTCCCACGCTGACGTTCGTCATCGTGACCGCGACGATCGGCAATCTGCAAGTGTTCGTCGTACCTTACCTCCTCACCGGAGGCGGGCCTCATTACCAGACGACCACCATGCTCTATATGATATATCGCAATGCCTTTGAGTTTGGCCGCTACGGCTACGCGGCCGCCATGGGTATTGTTCTGTTTGCGATCATTGCTTTGCTGGTATTGATACAATACCGGCTTGTCAATGCCAGCGAGCAGTATTAGCGGGAGGAGGTGAAACCATGCCAACACACAGACGTTTTTCGCTGTCACTTGTATTTTTGCTGCTATTGATGGCAGTCAGCCTTCTGCCGTTTTACATCATGGTAAGCGGGAGCCTTAAGCCGAGCATGTCTTTCTTTATGGTGCCAATGGATTTTAACCCCTTCATTAATATCAGTCTGTCCAACTACAGGGCTGTGCTTAAAAAGGTGGACATGTTCAGGTCGTTTGGCAACAGCCTTTTCATTACCGGCACGACCGTTATGATCACAGTGGTTATTTCGGCGATGAGCGGCTATGTGTTTGCCAAGAAGAAATTTGCAGGCAAGCGGTTCTGGTTTGTCGTGCTGTTGGTTACCATGATGCTGCCACGGCAGCTTTTGATGGTGCCTAATTTTATGATCGCTCATTCCCTGAACCTGACCGACAAGGCGTTTGGCGTGATTCTGACCACCGTGCACGCGTCTTACGGTATTTTCCTGTGCAAGCAGTATATGTCCACGTTGATGGATGAAATGATTGAAGCATCTGTCATTGACGGATGCGGCGAGGTACGGATATTCACAGAAATCATTGTTCCACTGTCCACACCCGTATTTGGCGCACTGGCCATCTTTACATTTATCAGTTGCTGGAATGATTTCATCTGGCAAAACATCATGTTGACCAGCAAGGCAAACCGTACCATACCACTGGCATTGAGCTATCTGATCGGGCTGCAGGATGGCGTATCGACCATCGGGGCACAGATGGCCGGAGCAACCATGTCTATGATCCCGATTCTTGTCTTTTTTCTTTTCTTCCAAAAGTACTTCATCAAAGGAATATCCATGGGTGCGGTGAAGGGGTAGAGAACGCCCTGCC
>LFTR01000181.1:0-15049 GCA_001513425.1 Clostridiales bacterium DTU024 | reverse complement strand
CGTTCCACACATCGTGATCATCAAGTGTTCAAACGCTGCAAATCGTGATAGAGTGCAAATGAATAAAAACGATCGCCGGGGTACGGGAAGCCGGGGTGCATGACACCTGGCGGAAGCCGGGTCCGAAGGGACGAGGAGACATACATGAGAGGATACTGGCTCGTGCTGCTGCTGTTTGCCATTCGCTATGGCCTGCTGGCGCTTGTCAATGCAAGCGCGCTGCCCAGGGCGGCGCACTACGCGCCGATGGACAAAACGGAGCAGGTGCCCTATTTGGTCTATCAGGCGTGCAGTGTGATGATCCCCGGTATTCTGTGCTTTTTACCTGTCGGCGTTGGCACTCCTGTCGGCGCGGTTGGGCTCGCTTTTCTTGCGGCAGGGACGATTCTGTCCGCCTGGTCCGTGATTGATTTTGCCCGGACACCCTCCGGCAGTATCAGCCTCAAAGGGGTGTACCGTTTCTGCCGCCATCCTATGTATATAGGGTATTTTCTGTTTTTTCTGGGCAGCGCGCTGATGGCGTCATCCTGGATCCTGATGATGCTTGTGGGGATATTCCAAATGTGCGCACACCGTCTTGTTTTGGCAGAGGAACGCTGGTGTTTGTTGACCTATGGCCAAAATTATGACGACTACATGAAGCGCACGGGACGGTATTTCCCCAAAATGCGCGGCGGGAACATGAATACTAAAGGCTAGGCTCCATAAGCAGCAGTGTGTTCCCGCGATCCTGAACCCCATGTTGATTAAAGACATGGGGTTTTGCGACCGGGCTCGTATCCGACAAAAACGCGTACGAAAACCAGAAAATGATAACACCGGCAACGGGGACGCGGATCTGCGTTTTTGTGGAACACGCAGACGCTTCCCGTTTCTGTTCGTACAGCGCTGCCAGTGCGTGACCTGCTTTGCGGAACCTGCTATCAAAAACGCAGATCCGCTAAAACAGCAGGCCTCCAATCAATGGTCGGACTTAAGCCCCGCGCCGCACATGGTGATCAGGCAGTCTTCCGCCACACCGTTGCGCTCACAGTATTGCATATATGCCGCGTAGTTGGCGGCAGTCGTGTGTTCACAGTAGACGCCTTTTTTTGCTAAAGCGGCTCTCGCTTCCAGGATTCTGTTTTCCGGCGCGTGAATAAACTTGACATGGTATTTGCGTGCGTACGCAAGGATTGCAGTACCGCGCATCGGCGATCCGATTGCGATCCCCTCTGCAAGGGTCGGCCGGGGGACAACACGGACAGGCTGATTTATCCCCTGCACGGCCGCTTGCAGGAGGGGATCGCAATTCTCGCTTTGAACGGCAAGGATTTGCGGCATTTGCGAAATGACACCGCTCCAAAGCAAATGTTCCAGTGCATGGATGGCACCCAAAAAGAGTGTGCCGTTCCCGACAGGGATCAGGATATGCTTTGGCATGCGATGAAGCTGCTCGAAAACTTCATAAATGTACGTTTTCGTTCCTTCGTAGAAAAACGGATTGTAGACATGGTTTGCGTAGTAGACACCCTCCTTTTCAACTTTTTCTCTGCAGACGTCCGCGCAGTGGTCACGGGTGCCGGGGACTACCGTACAGTGTGCTCCATGCGCCCGGATCATGGCGATCTTTCTTGGAGATGTTCCCTCGGGAACGAATATCTCGCAGGCGATCCCGGCTTTTCCCGCATAGGCTGCAACGCTGTTTCCCGCATTTCCGCTGCTGTCCTGCACCACATAATCAACGCCGATCTCTTTGCAGTGCGACATCAGCACGGCAGCGCCGCGGTCTTTGTAGGAAAGCGTGGGCATGAACCAGTCCATTTTCAGCAGAACATTTTCGTCAAGCCGAACAACCGGCGACATGCCTTCACCAAGCGAAATATCCCGCCAGATGTCATCGCTTACCGCCATGTACTTCCGATAGCGAAACATGCTCCATTCATCACGGTCAATTTCGTCAAAGGAAAACTTCGGGGGCGAAAAGTCCAGATCCCACAATCCGCCGCATGGACATTTGGCCTGCCGCGTGGTGACTGAGACGCTCATCCCGCAATTTGAACAGATGTAATTCATTTTTCTTCCTCCATTTGCGCAACTGCTTCAATTATGATGCATGGATCCTGATTGCTGCCCTTTCTTCGTTCCCTCAGGGACGTTCTATCTCATAATAAAGGCAGCGCCGCGAAATGCCCTGATGCGCGACCACCTCTGTTTTGTCAACCGAGTGCATGCCGCATTTTTCCATGACGCGTCTGCTGGCAATGTTGTCTTCGAAAAAACCGCATCTTGCCGTTGCATATCCCATTCGGAACAGTTCATTAATAGCGGCGGACAAGGCTTCCGAGGCGCATCCTCGGTTTTTCATGTCCGGGCGGATCACATAGCCCAGTTCGATCGTCTCGCCATCTATTGTAACGTCGTTGACGAAGCCGATCAACTCTCCGTTTAGGGTCACACCGTATTCAAAATGATCGTCGGATATAGAAAATGCCTTGAGTTTATCGAACATTTTCACGGCATCTTCCATGGTCGGCAGATCCGGGATGACAAAGTTTTTCCTGATTTCCTCGTTGCGCAACAGGCTTACCATAGGTTCCAGGTCGGTGTCCCGGTAGGAACGCAACATGAGCCTTTCTGTTGTGAGAACAGGTTTTTTCTTATGCATTTAGGCGCCTCCGATCACCAAACTGATCACTGCATTGCCTGCCCAGTATACAACAAACATTACGGGCGTGTCAGGGGGGAAGCGACATCGTCCGGGTACAGTTCCTGAAGTTGCGGCAAAATCGCCTCAATTGAAATTACTCAAGCGACTGTTGGCGCTTTCCGGGGAGGACATCTCCGCGCAGGGGAAGATCAGCCAGCCTTATCTGCTGCTTTTTTGCTTCCGGTTTGGGCTTGACCTTGTTGAAACCAGGCGTTTCACTTCGCATTTTGGGCCGAACCAAGAAATGTCAGTGAAAACCTGGTATCAAAACGAACCGTTCCCTGACGTTTCTGCCAGACGGCCTCTTCCCGAGCTTACCCGTTGGTTAACACGATCCGGTATCGGGCCTTGTTGTGTCGCACCAGTTTGATGGCCTCGTTGACCCTGGACATGGGCATCGTTTCGGTACGTGGGGTGATCCCATATTGCTGCGCAAAAGAGAGCATTTCACGCATGGTGGCACGGTTTCCGACGAACGAGCCCTGCAGCGTCAGCTCGTGCGCAACCAGGTCCGTCGGGTTGAAGGCGACATTGGGAAAGCCGACCAAAACGAACTTTCCCCTGATCTTCAAAATTCCCAGCAGGCTTTCCCACCGGATATCCCCGTGGGCGGTGCACAACAGCAAGTCCAAAGACTGCACCAACAACCTGATGGCGGCTTTATCCTCGGTGCAGACAAAATCGTCTGCACCGAGGGACAGAGCCTCTTCCCGCTTGGCCGCCGAGGAGGACAGGGTGGTGACGTGGCAGCCCATAGCGTGCGCGAACTGAACGGCGAGGTGGCCCAAGCCGCCAATGCCGATAATGCCGATGCGCTGCACGTTAGGGCCTTGATATCGTTTCAGTGGGGTGTAGACGGAGATCCCGGCGCACAAGAGGACGCAGGCCGTCGGCGCAGGCATGGATTCGGGCAGCGGATAAACAAACCGGCTGTCAGCGACGACGGACGAGGCAAACCCGCCGTAGGGCACCCAAACGCCGTTGGTGACGACATCCGGGCAAAGCTGCTCCTCGCCTTTGAGGCACCACTGGCAATGCCCACAGGACCGCCCTTGCCAACCTATCCCGACGCGGTCCCTGACTTGGAGGCCGGACGGGTCGACGCCAACCTCCGACACCGTGCCGACAATTTCATGCCCGGGAACGAATGGATAGTCAATGTCGCCATAGAAATTGTCAATCGCGTGGACATCCGAATAGCACAGGCCGCAATGGGTGACACAGACCCGGACATCATGTTCGCCCAGTTCCGGCGGCAGGTAACTGAACGGCACCAAAGGCAGTCCGGAGGCCATCGCGGCATAGCCCGTAACGGGTTGTGAAGTCACGCTGATCATCCCTTTCTTCTGATTCTCCCGTTGTTCCGGTGAATTGCTTTTCATTTTTCGATCTTGGCCGAAGTTCATCCATCAGCCGAATTCGGTTTGTACGGTAACCGGATAACCCCCGAATCACAGCGCGCAAGATGATCCTTCCTTTTCTGAGGAAATCAAAATGATCCGGGAGAGATTTTCCCGTCTTCGCATCGTTGCGCGCAGAGAATTATGAAAACGTCGTTCGGGTATTGCCGAAGCGAATAGATGACGCTAAAGAGTAACTCAGATGCAGATATTATACTGCTGCGGCGTCCCCTCTTCAACAGATATCTGCATAGAGCGGAGACATTGTGGCAGGCACGCGGGCGCATCGAATATGATCGGTACCTGCTGAAGCTTTGCAATTCGCTGCACATACCGTATAGAATCGATGTTCAATGGCATTACAGGAACGTGTGGTGCGATTCCCTGACGCTCCCGCGAGGTACTTGGATTGAAGCTGTTCAAGTGGATAATGGTGTTTTCCGGGAGTGGCTTCTACAAAGAAGTATAATCGGTGCCTTGATCCGTCGCTGTTTTGTCCCTGTTTCGGCAACGCAAGATAAACGTCATCGCAAATCGTCGGTTGACGCTTGCGCCGAAAAAACGGAACGGGTTGACATCAAACGGGTGTTTTGTATACTGGTGGAAGATCAGGCGAAATCCGTCGGAAGGTGATGAAAACAGCGTGAGAGAAAGAACCCACGTTATATCACTTGTTCTGCTGATGCTTCTTGCGGTGCTTATCGCAAGCGGCGCCGCAGCCGAGCAAGCAACGATCCCTGCAGATACTATCATGCAAAGCTACAGGGATGTTCTGCTGGGCAAACGAGACTATACGCAGTGCAACCATTATGACAGCGTCTATCGGGACACCCGGTTTTCGGGCGAATTCTATCAATGGTACGGTTTTGAGTTTGAGAGCCCGCTGCGAATTGACGGATTCTGCGTCATCGACCTGGATGCAGACGGCAGTGAGGAACTCGTCTTGAGACTATCTCAGGACTTCGGCTTTGAAGTGCTGCGTTACGAGAATGGGCAAGTCTATGGGTTTCCCTTTGTTTACCGGGCTATGGAAGCAATTACGACAAGCGGCGATATCCATGGCTCCAACGGCGCTGATGACTATGGGTGGTATCAGGTTCGCTTCGCCGCGGAAAAGATGGAATCAATTGAACTATGCTGGAAACATGCCGATGGAGACGGGCGGTATCAATACCGTATTAGCGGCGAGGAAGTATCTGAAATGGACTTTACGGCGTTCTGCGACGGTTTGTGGGGGAAGAGCCGGCCCTCATGGGAGGAATACACACCCGAGAACGTTGAGAAAGCGCTGTAAGGTTGCCGCAGAAAGGCGACGATCCAGCGTTTTCTGCTGCCCGCGTTGTCGGGGACGCATCAGCAAATACGCACGCAGTCAGGACGTTTTGGACGCGTACCTCGCATTGGTCATTCAATACTTATATCGTTTGCGGGATGCGTGTTAGTGACAAAACGGCCTGATCGGGCCGAATGATTACCGGATACAGGAGCTGGCATTATCAGTACATTGTCGTGTTTGCCCAATGTCGGTAAAGTGCTGGAAAGCAATTTATTGCAGGTGGGCATAGAGACTGCGGAGCAGCTTCGCAATATCGGCGCGGAAGAAGCATTTATCCGCATCCGCACTCATGCTAATAAGGGGGCATGTTTGCATATGCTCTATGGCATACAGGGCGCGATAGAAGGAGTACCGGACAAGCTACTGGCCGTCAACACGAAACAAAGGCTGAAGCAGTTCTATGGAACCTTGTAGCACAGGGCCATTTGTGGTTGTCCGTACCGCATTTGGAATTTCGGGGTGCGTCCCATGACAGGAAAGTGCGCGTTCTGAAGATCCAAGCGCTTTGATTGGTTGCCAAGCCATGGCATGGCAAAATGACCGCCTGTCATTGTATTGACGAACGGTCATTTTGTGGCCCATTACATGTCGGAAATATGCTTTACCACATTAAGTTTCCGCATGGTTGCAGCAATGCCAAGCTTTCTTTCCAGATATGTACTGTTCAGCTTTTTGCGCGTTGCCGAACGCGGGAGGTACAGATACAGGCATTCACTGCCGACAGCCAATATCTCATCGCCGTGCTGCACTTCCATAACCTGACTTAGTATAACGTCATCGATGGGGTCATTCGTGAAAACGAGGTGCACGCGGCCGGCATCATATTCGGGACCGAACGGACATTCCCGGCAGGCAATCCGTAGTTTTTCCGCTGTTTTGATGATCACGGATAGATTCGCTCCGATGTGCTTTTTGATCGTATCGTGTATCAGTTCTCTCAAAATGCTAAAAGGGAGTTCGGAATCAAAAATGATGTTCCCACTTTGAATATACGTCCGCACGTTTTTAAGGCCCGCACCGGCAAGAATTTCCACACAGTAAGACATTTTGGGTATGCGGTTTTTCCCCGTGGGTGTCACCCCTCTTAGCAGCGCGATCACAATAATCTCTCCACAACTCTTGATTTGCTTTTCGAGTATTAGGTACCTGAAGTTGTCTGTGCACGGTTACTTGATGGTTCCGATCCCGCTTTCTTATGGCGCGATGATCGTCGTCTTGTCAAAGGACTTCAGATCCCCGGTCGCGGTATGCGCCATGAAGTACTTCAGTTCCTGCGTGAGGCGTCGGATCACATCCGCGCAGGCTTGCGGCCCATCCCGGGTCAGCGCCGGCATCAGCGCCCGGCCAACACTGACCGCATCGGCACCCAGAGCCATGGCCTTGTAGACATCAGCGCCGCTTTCAATGCCGCAGTCCACAAAAATCTTGATGTCCTTGCCTACCTTGTCTCGAATGGCAGGCAGTACCTTAAGCGGCGGCTGCACAAAATCCATGATGCCGTGGTGGTGTGATACCACGATGCCCGCTGCACCCAGGTCGCGGCAGATGAGGGCATCGGTGAGGCTCAGTACGCCCTTGACAATGAAGGGCAGGGGGCCTGCCGCCATGAAGGCTTTCAGCTTCTCCCGCGTGACGGGCTGCATTTTCTCGCCCTGCACGACGTCATATTCGCCCTTGTGGTCAAAGCTGTGGTCGATGTCCATGCCGACGGCCAGGCAGCCGCAGGCCCGGGCATGGGCGATGCGGCGGTAGATCTGCTCCTCATCGGCATACGGCTTGATGATCTTGACCACTTGTGCGCCTGCAGCCATTACGGCATCCAGCTGCTGCGGGGTGCCCATGCCGCAGAACATCAGCGCCCCGGCCAAGCGCGCCGCCTGCGCCAATTCCACCATGCCGTCTTCGCGCGGCGTCTTCAGGTGCGACAGTGCGGCCGTGGTGACCGGCGTTTCAAACGAACGGCCAAAAATCTCAAAGCGCGTATCGGGGATGTCCCCATTAAGGTTGCGCTGGTCGATCAGAATTGAATCCATGTACCGGCGGGTGATGGCATTGCTGTCGCCGGCGCGCTCCAAAAACATACTCGTCTTCCTCTTTTCATCGGACAGGTATCTGCAATTGCCCGGCGATGCCTTTCACGTAGGTCATCGCCCGCAGGTATTCCTCGTTCGTAAGCATATGCTCCAGCAGCACGGGCGTGTCCCTGGGCAGCAGGCGATCAATGAGCGACAGGATGTGTGCGTAGTTCAATTTTCCTTGGCCGGGCGCGCATTCGACTATTTGTGCCGGCATGGCATGCGCATCCATCGCGGCATCCTTGATATGCACGCTCTTTATGAATGGAGCGAGCTTTTTGAAGCAATCGGCAATGAAATTTTCACTGTAAAGAATACGCTTGGGGGAACTGAGCATGTTTACAAAGTCCATATGCACTGCAAACTGCGCGCGGTCCACGTCCTTGATCATCTGGAGGTAATCGTCCGGGCTGTCCGGGTGCATCCAGGGCATGGGCTCCAGCGTGTAGAATGCCCGCCGGGGCTTTACCGCGTCGATGATCTCTCGCACGCTGTCCACGATCAAAGCATAGGTGTCCCTTGCATAGTTGTCCGCGTAAGCGCCATCCCACTGGGGTCCGCGCGCGCCCGCGATATTGACGCAGCAGGCGACTCCCATATACTCAGCCAGCGCCAGCTGTTCCTTGGCAAAAAACATGTTGTCGGCGCGTTCCCTATCATCAGGAGACAGCGTGTTTTTCCACACGCCAACTTCGCCGATGACTACACCGTGTTCCCCGGCAGCCCGCATGAGTGCCATAGCTTCCTCGCGATCGGCATGACGCGGCAAAGGGCAGGTGGAGGCCGCGTACCCCATGGCGGCCGCGGTTTCAGCCCATTTCTGTTCGCCCATGTATGCGCCGACGACACTTCCTCCAAGCAGCATTGGTTGCCCCTCCCTATTCGTTATGGTAACGTGTCTCGCCGGGCGAAAGCATGATCTCCTGCCCGCCCATCCTCAGCCACAGCGCAGCGGCCGTGGGATTGTACAGCATGCGGCCCTCGCAGCTGGCCTGCAGTTGGCGAAATGCCCACACATAGTCATATAGGTCGATATTCGTTGCGTGCCAGACATCCGTCCGGCGGCAGACAGCCTGCGCAAATTTCTCAATGACCGGCCAATTGTCGTTCTGTTCAAACTCGTAGCTGTGGCCCCACAAGTAAAAGAGTCGCGGTTCCTCCTGCGCATTTTGCGCCAGAAACTGCTCCAATAGGGCCATCAGCGCCGGGTCGTCGTGATGGCAGGTGGGCCGAAGCCTCAGCCAATCCTGCGGGATGGCAAAGCCGTGGCTGCTCTCCACCGTGCGCGAATACGCCACCCCATTGGCATGCAGCACCGCCACTACCTCGTCATTATAGGTGCCATAGGGGTACGCCATGCCGCGGATGATTCGGCTAAAAAGCCCTTCCAGTACCAGGCGGTCCGTGACGATCTCATGCGCGATCATTCCCGCGGGCAGCCGTTCCAGGTGCGGATGCGTGGCGGAATGCAGCGCGACCTCCTGCCCGGAGTCCCTAAACAGGCGCAGCGCCTTCGCGCGGCTGATGCGCCGATGGATTTGCCCGGCGGGGTACGCGGGCTCCTGATCACAAAGCAGGCTGCCGTTGAGATTGAACGTCCCCTTGAGCCCATGGCGTGCCATGATGCCCAGAAGCCGTTCGTCCTGATCCACCCCGTCATCGTAGCTTAGTGTCAACGCCCGGCTCAGTCCCCCGGGAAAACGCATGCACAGGTCACTCATCTGTCTGATACACCTCACACAAAAAATCAATTGAGAATTAGGTGGGAATGCGCTGACGCGCTCGCGTGCAGGCGGCCCCGTTTATTGTGTCTGATACATATAGTACGGAACAATCGTGCCGGCCGCAAGTGCCAAGTTGGTTTTTGTGCACATTTCTTTGGAGCCGACTCACTTTCTGTTGTGATGCCGAGTGTCTTATGCGATCGTCTGTTGTTTTCGGGGCTTGGATAATCGTGATGTACAGTCTTTGGATGACTGCCGTCCCGGAAACCGATAATGGAAAATAGAAGGACTCCCCCAATCATTAAAAAGGGGGGCAATTCCTTCTTTCCGGTTTTTTGCCGTAAGCTTCAAGCCGGATAGCAATAGAGGCCTTACTTCGATAGATCTCGGGGTGGCCAGCTTCCCGCTTGGCGTGATTTGCGAAAACGTAACCGGATCGTCAGTGGAGGGTGGATTCTTTATGTGCCTTGCTTTACTTAGGTTTATGAACGAGACTGATCTCCATTTTGACTTCGTTGCTTGGGACAATATACTCTATTGTCTCGCTTACGGCAGTGCCATCCAGGTTGTGCAAGGTAAGCGGGAAGCGGTACAACCCATCTTCCCGCATGTTCTGCGCAAACGCGGTTTCCCACGATAATCTGAGCAGAGGCCAGTCCAGTGCCTCTCCATCAATTTGCGCCGTTTCAGACAGGGGATGAAATGGCGTTAACAGAAGGTCCACGCCGGCACCGCAAGGGTCGAAATTTTCCAGCACAGCTTGCACTGGGAAATCCGGCGCTGTAACAGAGATATTCAGATCGCCATCCCAGACAAAGGAAAGCATGCTTCCTGTTCCTCCGCCGGAGAAACGGCCATTTCCATTGCCTTCGTAAACGGCTGTCACCTCTAACACAGCCCGTTCAACCCAGCGGTGGTTTCCCGTCTGTTCAAAGTTATAGTTGATCGTCAGCTCAAAACACAAGGAATTCTGCAGCCGGCTCAGGATCTCCTCAAGGTCCACACCGGAAGCGCCGGATAGGAGAAGACTTGCCCGCGCGCCATCGAGAATAGGCTGGACCATTGCGTAGTCGTGCTCTTCCACCAGCCTTCTGAACATTTCTTCGATCGCTTTTTCGTACATGGCGGACACCGCGTCCATTAGGGCAGTTGAGCGATCGTCCTCGTCCAGCCCCAGCAACTGAATGTCGGTCGCAGTTTTGGTCGCCACCAAAGCGATGGCCGGCACCTTTTCGAAATCCCGGCCGTAGTCCGTGATCAATGTCAGCGCTTTTTGTGCAAGCCTGCCCATTAAGGCGGCCTCCTTTTCATAGCCCGGGTAGGATCCCAACAGCTGCAACTTTCTTTGCATTTCAAGCATTTGGGTGCACAAAGGCCCTTCCGGAGCGCTAAAGGTCTCTTGGAAATCGTTCAAGCTGTGGCTGTCTGTCTCCGCTTTCCCCGCGTCCGCGCAGGAAACACAGGTCGAAGGGGGTTCCGGAAAGGTGATAGGTTCTTTCATTACCGCATCAGCCTGCCGGATCAACTCGTCATATTTCATTTGAGTTTCCCTGAGCAGCCCGCTGATCTGCGCGTCCTGCGAAGCGTCGGCAAAGCATGGGGCGGCAGCGATCAGCATGCAGATAAGACAGCATAATGCTTTGCGCATAGAACAAACCTCCCTCTTCAATTAACCATTTTGATGATAGCACTGTCAAAAATACGCGTCAAGATGTGAGTTGTATCAAAGGGTGATCGTCTCATTTCGCCTGTTTCGTGCTTTTTGCGGTTGTCATTCCCTTTCATTCTTAACGACACTCCAAAAAAGCAAACGCTTCAATGCGACTGCTTTTTTGGTGTGTCCTTCCTTTACAGCCGGGTGATCCAGTCTTCCCGGTCCGGCAGGGTGCCCCATTGGATGCCCGTCAAGGTATCGTACAGCTTCTGCGAGTGTTTGCCCGTTTTGCCGTCGCCCACCCGGTAGGTTTCTCCCTGATAAATGAACGACTTGACAGGCGCGATCACCGCGGCGGTGCCGGCGCCGAAAGCTTCGGTGAGGCTTCCGTTCCGGATGTCGCGCAGAACGTCATCCAGAGCGATCGTTTCTTCGGACGCCTTCAGCCCCAAATGCTCCGCGAATTTCAGCACGCTGTCGCGCGTGATGCCCGGCAGGATGCTGCCGTTGAGCGCGGGTGTTTTGAGCGTATCGCCGTAGACGAAAAAGATGTTCATGGAGCCCACTTCCTCCACGTTCTTGCGCGTTACGCCGTCCAGCCACAGCACCTGTCCGCAGCCTTTCTCCTCAGCCAGCTTGCCTGCCAAAATGGACGCGGCGTAGTTGGCGCCGGTCTTGGCTTCGCCCACACCCCCGCGAACGGCGCGGACATACTGATCCTCCACAAAAATATTAACGTTGCCCGCGTGGTATGCCCCCACGGGGGACAGGATGATATAGAACAGGTACTTATCCGCCGCGTGGACGCCGAGCTTTTCGTCCATGGCGATCATGGTAGGACGAATGTACAGGCTGGTGCCGCGATTGCGGGGGACCCAGTCCTGTTCCAGATCAAGGAGCTTCAGCATTCCTTCCCGGAACGTCTCCCCGTCCGGCTCCGGCATCCCCATGCGCTTCGCGCTGCGTGCCAAGCGCGCAAAGTTGTCTTTATCGCGGAACAGCTGCAATGCGCCATCGGCGCGGCGGTAGCATTTAAGGCCTTCAAAAATCGTCTGGCTGTAATGCAGCACCACGCAGGCTGGGTCCATCGGGAACGGCGCGTAGGGCACGATGCGAGCGTCATGCCAGCCTTTTTCTGTGCTGTAATCGCACAAAAACATATGGTCGGTGAATGTTCCGCCCCAATCGAGCTTGCTTTCGTCCTTGGGCTTTTCTTTAGGGGTTGATGTCCGGGTTATGGTTATCGGCAGCATGCATTCTTCCTCCTTACAGCTTTTCCAGCAGGGCGCGCGTCATTTCGCTCCCCTTGATAAATGCGCCGCCCCGGGCGATATCCCGGGTGCGCAAACCGTCCTTCAGTACAGCGTCCACGGCTTCTTCCACGGCCGCCGCTTCTTTTTCCAGGCCAAACGACAGCCGCAGCATCATGGAGACGGATAGGATGGTGGCCAGGGGATTGGCGGCATCTTGCCCCGCGATATCGGGCGCGGAACCGTGGATGGGCTCATACATGCCGCGCGTGCCCTCGCCAAGCGACGCCGAAGGCAGCATGCCGATGGAGCCGGTCAGCTGGCTGGCCTCATCCGACAGGATATCGCCAAACAGGTTACTGGTGACGATCACGTCAAACTGCGCGGGGTTTTGCACCAACTGCATCGCGGCATTGTCCACCAGCATGTCGCGGCAGGGCACGTCCGGGTATTCCTTTGCCAAAGCGTGGATAGTCTCGCGCCACAGGCGGGACGATTCCATCACGTTCGCCTTGTCGATGCTGGTCACGTGGCCATGCCTTAAGCGCGCCAGGTCAAACGCGACCTTGCCGATGCGGCGGACCTCCTTGACCGAATAGGTTTCGGTGTCAAACGCCGTTTCGCCGTCTTCGCTTTGGTACCGGCCGCTCTTGCCGAAATACAGGCCGCCCGTCAGTTCGCGCACGATCACCAGATCAAAGCCCCTGTCAGCCGTCTCGCGGCGCAGAGGGCTTGCGTCTTTAAGGTCTTCCATCAGTTTCGCGGGGCGGATATTGGCATAGAGCCCCAGTCCTTTGCGGATGCCCAGCAGCGCGCGCTCGGGCCGCAGATGCCCGGGCAGCGTGTCCCACCTGGGGCCGCCCACTGCGCCCAGCAGCACCGAATCGCTGTCCAGGCACTTTTCCAGCGCCTGCTTGGGAAGCGGTTCGCCAAAGAGGTCGATGGCGGCGCCGCCGGCGATCACGTTGGCATATTCAAACGTGTGCCCGTATTCTCCGCCGATCCTGTCAAGTACTTGGCACGCGGCGTCCACGATCTCCGGCCCGATGCCATCGCCTCGCACCAGGGCAATACGATGAGTCATAGTTTTCCCTCCTTCAAGGCGTTCATCAGGCCGCCCGCATGGATGACATCCTGCAAAAAGGGAGAGAACGGCGGGAAATGGTCTTCAGTGCCTTGCGTTTGGTTGTAGAGGATGCCCGCGTCCAGGTCCACTTCAGCTTGGTCCCCCTCAGCGATGTCCAAATTGCTTACCACGATGGGGAGGCCGATATTGACGCTGTTGCGGTAGAAGATGCGCGCGAAGCTTTTGGCGACCACCGCGCCGACCCCGGCGGATTTGATCGCCAGCGGCGCATGCTCCCGGGAGGAACCGCAGCCAAAGTTGACGCCCGCGGCAATGATGTCGCCGGGCTGCAAGCGCTTGAGGAAATCCTTGTCGATATCTTCCATGCAGTGGGACGCCAGTTCCATGGGGTCCGAGGAGTTGAGGTAGCGCGCGGGGATGATGACGTCGGTGTCCACATGGTCGCCATAGCGCAGGGCTTTTCCGGATAATTTCATATGCTTGCTCCTTTACAGTTCGCCGGGCTCAGCCACGCGGCCCAGGATGGCGGACGCGGCGGCGACGGCGGGGCTGGCTAAGTACACTTCGCTCTTGGGGTCGCCCATGCGGCCGACAAAGTTGCGGTTGGTGGTGGACACACACTTCTCTTTCGCCGCCAGGATACCCATGTGCCCGCCCAGGCACGGCCCGCAGGTGGGGGTGGACACAGCGCAGCCGGCTTGGATAAACGTGTCAAACAGCCCCAGGTGCATGCAGTCCAGATAGATCTGCTGCGTGGCGGGGATAATGAGGCACCGGACATCGGGATGCACCTTGCGGCCCTTGAACAGCTCGGCCGCCTGCACAAAGTCTGACAGCCTGCCGTTGGTGCACGAGCCGATGACCACCTGGTCGATAGCGAGATCCTTGGGGATCTCGTCAAACGTGCGTGTGTTGTCCGGCAAATGGGGGAAAGCTACCGTGGGGGTCAAGGTGCTAAGGTCGATATCGATCACGCGCGCGTACACGGCGCTGTCATCCGCCCAAAAAAGTCTGGGTTCCTTGGCGCCATGATCCCTGAGATACGTGATGGTCTGTTCATCCACCGAAAAAATGCCGTTCTTGGCGCCCGCTTCGATCGCCATGTTGCACACGCACAGACGGTCGTCAATGGAGAGGCTCCTGACGCCCTCGCCCACAAACTCCAGGCTCTGGTAAAGCGCGCCGTCCACGCCGATCATGCCGATCAGGTGCAAAATGACATCCTTGCCCGATACGTACGGCCGAAACGCGCCGTGCAGCAACACTTTGATGGCTTCCGGGACGCGCAGCCACACTTTGCCCGACGCCATCGCCGCCGCCATGTCGGTGGAGCCGACGCCCGTGGACAAGGCGCCCAGCGCGCCATAGGTGCAGGTATGGCTGTCCGCGCCGATCACCAGATCGCCCGCCGTCACCAGGCCCTTTTCAGGCAGCAGCGCGTGTTCCACGCCGGTCTGGCCGACGTCAAAGAAGTTTTCGATATCGTGCTTGCGGGCAAATTCCCTTATCTGCTTGGATTGTTCCGCCGCCTTGATATCCTTGTTGGGCACGAAATGGTCCAGCACCAGCACCACCTTGCTCTTGTCAAACACGTTAGCGCAGTTTGCCTTTTCAAACTCGTTGACGGCGACGGGCGCGGTGATATCGTTGCCCAGCACCAGATCTGTATTCGCCAGGAGGATCTCGCCCGGCGTCACCGTTTCTTTGCCGCAGTGCGCGGCGATGATCTTCTGCGTCATGGTCATGCTCATTGCCTATTTCCCCTCCTTAAGTGCAGTATGTATTCCAGGGAGTCGCACAGCGCTTCCCAGCTGGCAGCTACCACGTCGGTGCC
>LFTR01000015.1 GCA_001513425.1 Clostridiales bacterium DTU024 | reverse complement strand
TTGCTCATGAGCATTTTTGGCGCGAACGTCGCTATCATCTATGTGGTATTGGGGCTTGTTATCGCGGTCGTCGGCGGTACCATCATTGAAAAGCTTCACATGGAGAAGCATGTGGAAAGTTTCATCATGACCGCAGGCGGTGTGGACATCGAGTCCCCGGATTTGACAAGGCGCGACCGGCTCGTCTTTGCCAAAGAGCAGATGCTGGCCACTTTTAAGAAGGTCTTTCCTTATATCATCATCGGTGTCGGCATCGGTGCGTTGATACACAACTGGATCCCGCAGGAGTGGGTCGCGACAGTGCTGGGCAGCAAGAATCCATTTGGCGTGGTGCTGGCGACCCTTATTGGCATCCCCATGTACGCGGATATTTTCGGTACCATTCCTATCGCGGAAGCCCTCTTGGGCAAAGGCGCGCTGCTGGGCAGCATTTTGGCCTTCATGATGGCGGTGACTACTTTGTCCCTGCCCTCCATGATCATGCTGCGCAAGGCCGTCAAGCCCAAGCTGTTGGCGCTGTTTATCGCGATCTGCGCCGTGGGGATCATTATTGTCGGATACTTCTTCAATTTTCTACAGGGATATATTCTATAATATAGGAGGTCTCGCATATGTCAAAAACCTGGTACCCTGTCATCGACTATGCTGTCTGTACCGAATGTGGAATTTGTGTTGAGGATTGCCCGCACAATGTGTACGATACGAGCAAGTCGCCAACGCCGGTGGTCAAGGAACCCGAAAACTGCATCGACCATTGCCACGGCTGTGGAGATCCCTGCCCGGTAGGTGCGATCACCTATGTGGGGGAGGATACCGGCTGGACACCCTCCAAAGGCTCCGCAACAGGTGAAGCCGCCTCATGTGACGCTGGCGGCGACCGAGCCCATGCAAAAACGGTGCTGGTTGAATACCTCTACCTGGATCTGGATACTTGTGAGCGCTGCATTGGAACGGATCTTGAGTTGATCGAGGTGCTAGATACAATTACTCCTGCGCTGCAGCTCGCGGGTTATTTTGTTCAGTACAAGCACATCGAGATGACCACCCCAGAACTTGCACGGC
>LFTR01000243.1 GCA_001513425.1 Clostridiales bacterium DTU024 | reverse complement strand
GGCGCCCCAAAGAACCAGCCGGCAGCTTTCCATACCGATCGATTCACCTATGATAATGCAGGAGACTTCTATACCTGCCCGACCGGCCACAAACTGTTTTCACCCAACAACAAGGCGGCGCCCCGTCGAAACTTCTTTGACAAAAGCGCTTGTGAACACTGTCCACACCTTTCTGATTGCATAAGCGGCGAACGCCCGTACCGCACAGTCAGCCGCAGCCAATATGCCGCGATTTATGAAGAAGTGGACGAGCGCACCCGCAGCCATATGGCTCTATATAGACTTCGGCAACAGATCGTTGAGCATCCCTTTGGAACCGTCAAGTTCGCCATGCAAGGTTATTACTTTCTATTGCGAACGCGACGAAAGGTGCGCACAGAGGTTGCGCTGCTGTTCCTTGGATACAACCTGAAACGCGCGGTGAAAGCGCTCGGTTTTGATGCCATCATGGCCAGGTTGGATGCAGAAAAGCGGAGAATGAAGTCTGCTTTTTCATGTTTTTTGCGCTTCTTGCGAGATTTCTATCCCATTGACGTTCCATTGGCAGCATGAGGCACCACGCGAGAGGCGTTTTGTAACGCCCTGACGTCCCCCGTGTTCTTCCCAGGGGGGTGATGTCTTCCACGACGGAATCAAGGATGCTCAGCA
>LFTR01000210.1 GCA_001513425.1 Clostridiales bacterium DTU024 | reverse complement strand
CGATCGGTATGGAAAGCTGCCGGCTGGTTCTTTGGGGCGCCCGTTTTCTGCTTGGATACAATAGCATCCACGCCCTGCTTCTTCACCTTTTCCAGGTCCTCCCCATTGTAATAGCCTTTGTCCGCAAGCACCGTAAAATGCCGCAGACGGAAACGCTTCTTCACTTTCCGGACCATGTTGCTCAATTGGTGTTGGTCATTGGGGTTGAGTGTAACATCATAATCCAGAATAATATGTTCTTGGGCATCCACCGCGCTTTGTACGTTGTAGGCCATGTCCACACTACCCTGTTGACTCTTCATCAGTCGCGAATCCGGATCTGTCGTGCTCAGTAGGTTTTCGCCTGATTCATCCAGTAGTTTGAGATACTGCTCATACTGTTCCTTACGCGCGTGCAGGGCTGCCAGGCGATTCGTGGTTTCTGAACTGCCGGCAGCATTCTCCAAGCGGTCATTGCGCTCTGTTTCCTCAAAGTAGGCAGCGATTTGCCGATCAATGTTCTGAAGACGTTCCTCAAGCTTGTCGCGGTTGAAACAGTTCTTCTTATTATTGCCGGCCTTTATCTTGGTGCCGTCCACAGCAATCAGCGTTCCCCCGACCAGGCCCCAGTCCCTGCACAAAGCAGTGAAACGGCGGAACATTTTCTGAAGCGGGCGAAGATTGTTCTTCCGGAATTCTGCGATGGTCTTGTAACTGGGCTTCAA
>LFTR01000113.1 GCA_001513425.1 Clostridiales bacterium DTU024 | reverse complement strand
GGTATAGTTGTTATGATGCATTTTACAGCGTTTCCGTGACCTCTGTGCCGTTCTTGAAGGTAAAAACGACTCTGCTGTCGGTGTGGACGGTCACATGGTCTACCAGCGCATCCCACGTAGCTTCCTTGAAAACCATCGGCAGTTCGTACAGTTCGCCCAACTCGAATAGAAAACCACTCAGGATATCGCCCTTTAGTTCCTGCATTTGACGCTGCTCCCGCAGGATATCCAACCGCTTTTTTGCTTTGTCGTAGCGTTCAATATAATTGTCGTATCGGCTTATGTAAACTGTCTGGTCAATGATCGTGGTGGCGTTTGCATCGACCAGCTTCTGTACCAGACAGGAAAGCACATCTATCTCGCTGGTGATTTCACCGATTTCCTTGTCAATACCGCTGAAATCGGTAAATGCCATGCGTAATGCTCTGCCGTCCTCGATAAGCGCCTCTCGGTCAGTCATCAGCTCACTCACGGCGTTCAGAAACAACGCCTTGATATCATCCTCATACAAATGAGGGGTTCGGCATTTTTCCGCACCTGTGAACTTGGCGTTGCACTGC
>LFTR01000238.1:20861-21810 GCA_001513425.1 Clostridiales bacterium DTU024 | reverse complement strand
TCCCGATCCCGCGGGGGGATTTCCCGGAAGGGCATGGGCGCATCGATGCCGCCATAACGCACAGCCATTTTGCGGGGCGAATCCATCAAGAGGATGAGTTCATCCTCCGTCAGCCCCTCGCGCAGTTTGCGCAGTTCCATGTCGTAGCGGATATCCTTGATGATCTGCTCGCGCCTATCCATGCCCAAATTACGCAAATGCCATTCCACCATGGCCAGATAGCGTTTCATGTTGTTTTCCATTTTGGTCCTCCTCTGATCGGGAAGCGGGATCTCTTCCGCTTCTGATGGTATCCTAACAAGCATAACTTAAGCAGAACTAAGCAGAAGATTAGAAATGCGTTAATATGGGCGGAGATTTTGTTTATCATACGAAGGACAAACAGCACAGAGACTTTTGCAATCAATTGGCAACAGCAGCGGGCTGAGTTCCCGGTGCCCGTTTTTTGCAGGAAACGTGCCGGCTCGATTATCAGTTCAATGATCCCGCCATTCTTCTTGATACTCTGCCGATTTGGCAGCCTTCCGATCATGCAAAATCCCGCATCAGCGAAAAATACTGTGGCGGGGAACTACCCAAAACATATTAAAGAAATGCACAACTAAAAAGGACCGCAAAGAAAGCTGCGATCCAGAATTGGCGGAGAACATCGTCCGGTGCGAACGGGCTTAGTTGCGGCACCTGCCCAAAGTCATAGGCCCGGGGAAGGGCATCCCCTAAATATCCTTTACCCCTTAACGCTTCCGGCGGTCAGTCCCTGCACGAAGTATTTCTGAAAAGTGATGAACACAATGATGACAGGGATGAGCGTCAGGACAGACATGGCAAACACATAGCCCCACTGCGTGAATTGATGCTGACCGAAGAATCCGGCAATCGCGATGGGCAATGTTCGCGATTCCGTATTGTTGATCACTGTATTGGCCCAGGGGTATTCTTCCCACGCAGT
>LFTR01000238.1:0-20829 GCA_001513425.1 Clostridiales bacterium DTU024 | reverse complement strand
TACACCGTGAAGATGTTTGCGCCATCGATAGTGGCTGCCTCTGTGATCTCGCCCGGAATATTCTCCATGAACCCTTTGATCATGAAAGTTGAGAAGGGGATCACCCAGGCGACGTAAAATGGTATCAGCCCGTAGAGTTTGTTGACAAAATCCAGTTTTACGGCAAGCTCAAACTGCGGAATTATCATGGTCGTTCCGGGGATGATCATCGTGAGTACGATGAAGCCAAACAATACTTTTTTTCCTCGAAAACTGAACTTCCCCATAATGAAGGCCATTGCGGAGGACGTGATAGCGGCAATCGATACGGACGAAAGCGAGACGAACAGAGAGTTCAGAAAATTAATATAGAATTTGCTTTGCGAAAAGATGTATCGGTAATTCTCCACCGTGATCGCTTTCGGGGTGGGAAAAAAGCGCGGAGGATACTCATACAAGGCGCCGTTGGGCCGCAGCGAAGTGGAAAGAAGATACACCAGGGGCAACGTGCAAAACACTGCGCCGATCGTCAGCAGAGCGTATCTGAAAACATTCGCCCGCAGCTTTCTGCCGGATTTGCTCTGCATGCTCACGCTCCTCCTCCCATTTCCCTATTCTTCATGGCCTTAAACTGCAGTATCGCCATAAGCCCCAGTGAAAACGCCATCACAAAACTCAGTGCTGCCGAATAGCCAAACTTACCCGTGCTGAATGCCTTATAGTACATCCAGGTCAGCAAGGTATCCGTTTGGTGCGCCGGCTTGCCTCCCGTTATCATCTTGATGGACGTAAAAACGTTAAAGCCGCCGATGGTCAGCATGACCATGGCAAACAGTATCGTCCCCTTTATGGAAGGCAGCGTGACGTGAATGAATTTCTTCCACGCGCCGCCCCCGTCTATGTCCGCTGCTTCGTATAAATCTTGCGGCACCTGCTGAAGCGCAGCCAGAAATACGACCATGTTCCAGCCCACGCCTTTCCATATGCCCAGCATCATGGCGACGGACAACCCGCCCCATCGGCTGTCAAGCCACCGCACATTTTGACCCGTCAGATGAAGCACTTTTGTTAAAACGTAATTCAAAAGCCCTTCTGTGTTGAATACATAACGGAACACAAGCGAAGCGATCACCCAGCTTGTGACCACCGGAAGGTAGTTGATGACGCGATACGTTACACTGAAGCGCTTTATGCCGTTTAGCAGAACAGCCGTAAACAGCCCCAACATCATTTGTCCCGGCACGGTGATGAGGGTATAGACAATGCTGTTGACAAAAACGATCCAAAACGTATCATCCGAAAAAACGTTCCGGTAATTGGTCAGCCCAATAAAGGGCTGAGTTATCATAGAATCAAGCTTCCAGTCACAAAAGCTGACCCAGAACAACCGGAGGATCGGATATACCGTGAAAACAGAGAATATTATCAATCCCGGTATCAGGAGTGCCGCCATTTGAATGCGGTTAACCCGGGACTTTGTTTCCATCGGCGCACCTCCCTCAAAAAAGGGGTGGCGGAGCAAGTTGCCCCGCCACCGGGATCGTTATTGTTTCAGCAGGGCATCAAACCTGGCAGCGAGTTCATCCATTGCTTCCTGCGCTGTCTTATCGCCGTTTACAACGGCTGTGACCGCGACATTCAGCTCATTATCCATTTCACTCCAGGCGGCCACAGTGGGGCGCGCCTTGGCTGTTTGGATTGCTTCAATGAAAGGTGCATACGGTGCGTCTTTTACGGTGTCGCTTTGCAGCGCTGCCTTATTGACCGGTATTTGGCCGCATTTGGCCATTTCCGTTTCGGCAAATTCACCCGTCATGAACTTCATGAATCTCCAGGCCGCATCCTTGTTGGCAACATTGAACATTGCGATGTCTTCACCGCCAAGGACGCTGATGCTTCCGCCGTCACCCGCGGGGAATGGAGCGGTGCCATAGGCAACGTCCGGATATGCGCCGGTAAGTTCCGCTGTTTTCCACGGCCCTTCGAGCATCATGGCATAGCGGCCTGTTCCAAAGCCGTCCGTCATGGGAATATCGCCGCTATTGAAACCGGTCAGCGCTCCTTCCCTGTAGAGCACAGCGAACGTGTCGATTGCTTTTACAGTCTCTTCGCTGTTGACATATCCGGTTGCGACGGTTTGTTCAGTATTGGTCAGGCTCCCGCCAAAGCTCCAAATGAACGGGCAGAGGTTCCATCCGCTCAGCGCCGGTTCGTTCCAGCCCCAGGTCTGTTGGCCGTTTTCATTGGTGCCGGACAGCTTGCGGACGGCATCCACCCATTGATCCATCGTGACGGGCACATCAACTTCTGCTTTTTCCAGCATCGATGTATTGTAGAAGAGGATCTTGCTGTTTGTGTTAAGCGGAAGGGCGTAGTGATTGCCGTTTATGATCGTTGTGGACATGGCGCTGTCCAGTAAGGTGCTGCTTACTTCTTTGAAGTCGGGCATTTCCTCATCCAGCGCGACAAGAACGCCCATTTTCTGGAATTCGGGCAGCCAGGCGATATCGCAGCGTGCGACATCAGGCAGGCTTTGCGAACTTACGCTGACGAGGACCTTGTCATGCAGTTCTGCCCATTCGTGCGAAACGGCATTCACCTTTACGTCCGGGTTCTCCTTTTCGAACTTGGGGATCAGGATATTCACGAGCGTTTCATTTTCGGCAGACTGTGCGCTGTAATGGTGCCAGAAGTTGATTGTAACAGGGGAACTCTCTGCCTGAACAATGCCAACTCCCAGGCATAGTACGGCAGCCATCAGTACGGCAGCGATTCTCTTGTTCATGGTTTTCCTCCTATGTCTATTATGATCTCAACGGATTGCGGTGAAATGTCGACTTTTTCCGCCCAACCCGCAAAGTCCAGGCTCTGATGCGAGTCCCCGGGATTAAAGACCGCCAGGACTCGTTCATTTCCGCAGCGACGTTCAAAGGCAAATATGTACCTTTGGCTGTCTTTCAAAACAGTGTGGTAACTTCCGCTTCTGATCGCTTTACTCTTTTTGCGCAGACTGATGAGCTTTTTTAAGAATTCGTGGAGATCCATATCCCCGTTTTCCCATGCCATGGCCCCACGGCATCCCGGATCATTCTCACCCGCCATCCCAAGTTCATCCCCGTAATAAATGGCTGGGCTCCCGGGAAACATCAATTGGAAGGCAAAGGCCATGCGCAGTTTTGCTTTATCCCCTCGTGCTTCTGTCAGAAATCGGGCCGTATCGTGGCTGCCAAGGCAATTGTACATGACCTGCGTCGTTTCATCAGAGTACTTCATCAGCAAAAGCTGCACGCGCCGGTCCAGCTCGATTTCGTCTATCGCATTTTTGGCAAAATAATCGATCGTGATATCGCGGAACAAATAATTCATCGCGGTATCGAACTGATCATTTTTTTCGAGCATGCTGCCTGCGTCACCCCACGCTTCAGCAAGGAACAAAGCATCCGGGTATTTCGTTTTCGCCTTGTCGCGCCAGTATCTTACCGCGCTTGCGTCAAGCTCATCCGCGACGTCAAATCGCCAGCCATCAATACCCGCAGTGTCCATCCAGTGCAGGAGCACCGACAAAACATAGTCCCGCGCCTCCGGATCCACAACGCGCAATCGCGGCATGTAGGCATAATCTCCTACACACTCGTAGCTGTCGGCGCTTATGGTGACAGGAAAACGCTTGGGATAAAACCATTTCCGGTATCGGCTCTTGTCCCCATTTTCGATGAGATCCCTGAAGGGCACGAAATTTACCCCAACGTGATTAAAGACACCGTCCAGCAGCACGCGTATGTTTGCGTGGTGCGCGTCTTTTACCAAGCGAATAAGGTCTTCTTCCGTACCAAAATCGGGATCGATCTGGAAATAGTCAACCGTCGCGTACTTATGATTGTAATCAGCAAGAAAAATCGGTGTCAGATAGAGGCACTCAACGCCCAGATCCTTAAGGTAGGGGATCTTTTTTCGAATACCGTCCAGGTTGCCGCCCACAAAATTGTCGCGCGTGGGAGGCGTTTCCCATGGCGCACACGAACGGATGGATACGGGGTTGATCCCCGCGGCAAAACGTTCAGGGAATATCTGATAGTGAATGCATCCTCTTGACCATTCCGGCAGCGCTTTGATATCCGATTCATTCACCTGCAGCAGCTCGAAATGCCCGGCCGCAGGCGGGTCCTCGGTAAAGCCCAGGTCGTTGAAATAAAGCGTTTTTCCCGCGCGATTGGTAAGGACAAAATAATACTTGATATAATGCGCTTCTTCGGGGAATTTCACTTCCACCTGCCATTCCGATCGTTCGCTGTTTTCATAGCGCACGTGCATTTCCGCCATTTGCTTTGAGTGGGGGGTGCTTCTCTTCCAATAGCACATTTGACAGGCGGAAAGATCCCCGCTTGCAGAAAACAAACGAAATCGAACTCTGTTTCGTGCAAGCGGTTGCCTAAATGATGTGGAATTATGGTGGGTAACGGCTGAACAGTTCATTTAGCTACTTCCTATCGCTTGAGTCGCGCTGCAAAAGCACGGCACTGAGCAAAATCTGCTGATTGGTCGTTTTACGCTCTATGCGCTGAAAGAGCAAATTCGCGGTCTGCTCGCCCAACAATGAAGTATCAATGTCAATGGCTGTAAGGGCAGGATCGGTGAACTCAGCCAGGGGGTAATTATCGAATGTAACGATGCCAAGCTGTTGGGGAATGGGAATATTAAGCTTTCTCGCCGCCTGAATGACGCCGAGGGCGGCCATGTTATCGTTGCAAAGAATGGCGTCGGGCGCGTCTTTGGAAGAGAGCATGCTCATCCCGGCCAGGCACGCCTGTTCCGGTACGCTTTCACAAGTGACGATGATTCCCGGTGCGTCCTTCCTCAGAGCATTCAGATAGCCCTTTATGCGGCGCTCGACGAAACCCAGTTTTCTGTCCCCGCCCAGATACGCTATCTTTTCATAGCCTTTCAAGTACAAATGTTCAACGGCAAGCTCTGCGCCTTGTTCATTGTTGTTGTCCACCCAGCTTGCGCAAAGGCGGCCGGTATCCGGTTGGCCCAAAATAACCAAAGGAAAATCGCCGATTTTCTGTATCAGCGCCGGCTTGGCCGTAGAAGGGGGAAGGATCAGCCCATCCACTTTTTTTTGCAGCACGAGCGATTCGACCGCGTTTCCGGAATGACTGCCGCCATTGGCAATGATGACGTTATACCCGCGCAGCTGCGCTGCCCTTTCAATGGCAAAAAGGCTGCGGCTGAAGAATACGTTACTGAACGCCTCAGCGTCCTTGGCGTCCACCACGACACCGATGGCACCGCTTAGGCCGTTGGCCAGATTTCGCGCCACCGAATTGGGGTGGTAATCCAGCTGCTTCATGGCGGAATAGATCTTTTCTTTGGTCTCCTGCGTTATTTTCGCTTTGCCGTTTTGGACGCGGGAAACCGTTGAGTAGTGTACACCGGCCAGTTTCGCGACGTCATGAATCGTTGCTGCCATATCCCTCTCAATTCTTCATCTTCGTTTAGGCAACCGCTTGCATGGTCATATTCTATCCAACCTGTACATTCATGTCAAGCACTTTTTTCACCATCGGGTTCTTCATGCGCTGATGTGGTTTTTTCCTGTACTGCGACAGCATCGTCCACCCAAAACAGTATCCGAACCTTGATACCCGTGTTTGAGAAATTTCTTAATCGCCAAATTCTCTTCTATTGCGCCATTCACATTGGTCGCCGGGATAATTTGCCAAAAGCATGGCTCTTGGTTATCATTATGAGAGAATGATTCGCTCGGGATATCGGCACAGGATGCCGGAAAAACACCCCAAAGGAGGCCCATCATGCCGCGCATACCGTTTGAAATGGCTGTGGAACAACTGGAAAAGATTTTGCTTTCGCGAAATATGGATAAAGAGAACGCCCGGAAGATCGCCTGTGAAATGGCGCGCAGTTCCCTGGAGGGCACATATTCACACGGCATCAACCGCTTTTCGAGGCTGATCGACAACATTGACCGGGGCATCGTCCTGGCAGATGCGAGTCCCCAAAAGATCAACGGCTTTGGCGCGATCGAGAACTATGACGGGCAGCAGGGGCCGGGCATTACGAACGCGTCCTTCTGCATGGACCGCGCGATGGTATTGGCGCGCGAGCACGGCATCGGCCTTGTGGCGCTTGGCAACACTAACCACTGGATGCGCGCCGCCACCTATGCTTTGCAGGCCTGCGCGGGTGGCATGGCGGCTATTTGCTTCAGCAACACGATGCCCAATATGCCCACGTGGGGCGCCAAGGACGCACGCCTGGGCAACAATCCTCTTACCCTGGGCTTTCCCCGCAAGGGCGGCGATATTATTGTCGATATGGCGATGTCGCAGTTTTCTTACGGCGCTTTGGAAGTGGCGAACCTTAAGGGGGTTGAGATGTCCGCGCCTGCGGGGTTTGATGAAAAAGGGAACCTCACGCAAGACCCCTCCCGGGTGATCGCGTCCCAGCGTATCCTGCCCGCTGGCTACTGGAAAGGCGCGGCACTGTCCTTCGTGCTGGACGTTTTTGCCGCCTGCCTGGCGCTGGGCAACACCACTGCGGCTATCGGACGGCTCAACGGCGATGAGCATGGCTTGTCGCAGGTGTTCATCGCCATCGACTATCGGCGCATCGCGCCGACAGAGATGACGCAGGCCATTTTGGATGATGCCATTGATAATGTTCTCGCTTCCCAAAGCGACGGGAGCGGCGCACGCATCACCTATCCCGGTGAAAGGCGCATCAGGGTCATGGAAGAGAACACCGCCCGGGGCATCCCGGTGGATGACGTTGTGTGGGAAAGGATCCTGGCGCTGTAGGGGTGGAAGAAGAGGGTATTCGCAGGCAAATGGTCCACGCGAAACAAGGATGCGGAAAAAGCGCTGCATCCTTGTTTTTATGGAGAGGTTCAGATCTAAGAAAGAGCGTGTCGGCCCATCATGCTCATTATTCTGAAGGGACGGGATCGCCGCAAAAAGGCGCTGCGCTGTTTTTGCTCGGGTTTTTTTGGGTGGGGGGGACGCTTGGGCTTTGCCCAAACCTACCAAGGGGGCGAGCGCCCCCTTGGCACCCGCTGCTATGGAAGGCCCAATTGTTTTGATATGTTCTATTTCCTGATCAAATGCACCGAGAAGCCGGCAAACGTGTCTGCCAGGTAGACAAACCATGGCCGGCCGTTCTCCTTTTGAAGCGTCTCCAGGTCGAACCTGAAGCCGCGCTCTTCCAGCACCGCCATCGCGCGCTCCACGTTATTGCACCCCAGCGCGATATGCCCGTAATTGCCCCGATTCATTGACTTCATCACTTCAAACGTGTCGCCCACATACACTTTTTTGGCGTCATCCTTTTGCATTGGCCAGCCCGTGAGCAGGCTCAGCTTTTCCGCTGCGTCCTTGGCGGCATCGGCATCCTCGCAGTTGATCCCGATATGGCGGATCTCAAAGCCCAGCATCGTTCGGACCGCTTCCTTTGCCAGCTCCTCGATCTGTGCCCAATCCCCGGCCTTCACGGCCGCTTCTGGCACCATCCAGCTGCCGCCGCATGCCACCACCTTTGGGTGATTAAGGTACGCCGCGATGTTCTGGGGGTTGATACCGCCCGTGGGCACAAAACGGACGCCTGCATACGGGCCCGCCAGCGCCGAGATCATCCCCAGTCCGCCCAGGGGCTCCGCCGGGAAAAACTTGACCGTGCTGATGCCCAAGTCCAGTGCCAGTGCAATATCCGACGCGCATGAACAGCCCGGCAGTACCGAATAGCCCTTCTCCAGGCAGTGCCGCACGACCTTTTCATTCATTCCCGGGGTAACGATAAATTTGGCGCCCGCCGCCCACGCCCTGTCCGCCATGTCCGTCGAAAGCACGGTGCCCGCCCCCGGCAGCACCTCTGGAAGCTCGCTGTGCACCAGGCGGATCGCGTCCTCGGCAGCCTTTGTGCGGAAGGTTATTTCTGCCACCGGCAAGCCGCCTTTGGCCAGTGCCCTGCATAATGGGACAGCATCCCGTGCCTGATCCACCTTGATGACGGGGATGATGCCGGTAAGATACAGCTGCCTCAAGAGCGTGTTATCACTTTTCATTATTGTTATCCCTTCCAAATGTCTCTTTGTCCACGCTGACCGGTCAATACACATTTCCGTTTTCCCGGCAGGCACGCCATACGTTTTCAAAAAAACTGTCATCCTCCGGGATGGGCCGCACTTGGCGCCATGTGACCCAGATCCCTTCATTTCCGCGCTGGACCTCCTGCACAAGACTCCCTCGCTCTCCACTATCCAGGCTGAACAAGAACGCCGAGAGGGGACCGCCGGGGGTGCTGTTTCCCGCCGGGTCCAGGTACAGCGCGCTGCCGCGGCTCCTGCCGCCCTGTTCCAAATAATCCACCATGGCAGTCAGGTACATCTCCTGGCACAACAGCATGTCCCTTAATCGCAGCGCCATGCTGAGGCTCCCATTTTTCCCGATGCGCACATTGTCGGCAAACATCGCCAGATCCTTTTGTACCTGCTCCAGGGCTGCACGGATGCCTTCCCCGCTGCGCAGGGGGCCGCCATCCCGGCTCATGCGGGCAGCCGCCCTGTCCCACCATTCGCCGACATTCCCGGTTCCCTTTTGCAGGCGCGCCGCCAGCGCCAGGATCTCGGAAACTTGCTCTTCCGCGAGGCTGATGAAGACATTTTCATCCAAAGCGCTTCCCTGCCGGTGTGCGGTTATATATTGCGCTGCCCTTAAGCTGCCCACTTGCCCCGCGTTCAGGGCGCTGCCCCCGGGCCGGTAAACGCCATGCGTGCACGCGGCTTCCCCGGCCGCAAAAAAGCCTTCCAGGTTAGACTGCCACCAAGCGTCCACCCCGATACCGCCGTTGTTATGCTGAGCGCACAGGGCGATCTGCAGCGGCTCCTGTTCAAGGTCTACGCCTTTGTCTCGGTAAAAATCCAAAGCCGGTGCGTTCATGTGCCGGAGCCGGTCAAGAGGCGTGCCAAAGCACGCCCCGGCCCTATTAAGGTAGGCGAATGCTTCCGGATCCAGTCCCTCAAAGTTGATCTCTTCTCCAAACGGGTTTTGGCGATAGTCGAGATATACCTTGCGGCCGCGCGACGTTTCCCTAAAAACCATCAGGTCGATGACGGAAGAGCCCTTTGCTGCTTTGCGCACATCAAAAGGCCACTGATAACCTTTCAGGAAGAGATTGGAGAGCAGGCTGCCTTTGTCTTTGAAGTATTCCTGCAGGAACTCCTTTTCGTCTCCCCCCGACGTATCGGTGGAAAAGACCCGGGGCAAGGCTTGCATATAGGTGCCCGAGACGTTCCAGCGGGGCTTCACGCTCGCCAGCCCGTACTGCCACTCCGTCAGGTTTCGTCCCGTTGCGCCCGCTTCAAAGGCGAGGCCGCTGGCGCCATAGTGGCCATGGGGGTAGACGCTGTCCAAATACATCCCCGCCGGGCCGCCGGTCGCGTAAACCACGCTTTTGCAGTTGAAAAGCACAAAGGCGTTTTCCGCATCGCCCGGCCGGTTCAGATCCAGGCACAAAAGGCCATATACCTTGTGCTTATCTCCCAGTATGCGTACCACCTGCATGCGGTCAAAGACTCGGATACCCTTATCCTGAACCGACTGCTGCAAACATTCCGTCATGCGCCTTGAGGTATAGGGGCCAACGCTTGTGGCGCGGCGCCTGGGGTCATGGTCGGTCTTGTAGCCGATATATTCGCCCCAGCGGTTGCGCGGAAACGGCACTCCCAGCTCAACCAAATGCAAAAAGCACTGCGCGGAGAGGGCGGCTTCGCACAAAGCCACGTCCCCGTCGACCGCCTCCCCGGAAAACAGCGTGTCCGCCATATCCCGAACGCTGTCCGGGTCCCCGCCCGACAGGGTCAATTTGTAATAGGTTTGCTTATCGCTGCCCGTGTTGCGGGAGGTGCCCGCAAGCACGTGCTCCGTTACGATGGCAATATCCTTTTGCCCCAAGGAGTGGAGGCGGTCAGCCGCGTTATAGCCCGCGGCGCCCGTACCAACCACCACAGTATTGAAAGAAAACACTGCCAGGTTAGAGGAGCCAAGGCTCAAATTACGTCCTTCCATCCTGTCGCGCTCCTACAGGCGTTTGATGTGGAAGCCGCCATCCACATCAAAGTAATTGCCTGTGGTATACAGGAAATTATCCCCGGCGAGGACGGACACAACATTCGCGACATCCTCCGGCATGCCCCAGCGGGCAATGGGAAAGTCGCCGGACGCGATCATGGCGTCATACTTATTTTTGACGCCGCTGGTCATGTCTGTAGCGATGACGCCGGGGCGTATCTCATACACCATGATACCCTCTCCGGCCAGGCGGTCGGCATACAGGGTGGTCAGCATGGACACGCCTGCTTTGGACACGCAATACTCTCCCCGGTTGGTGGAGGAAACCACCGCAGAACAGGAGCTGACATTAATGATAGTGCCCCTCTTTTTCCCTTTTGCCTCCTGTTTTAGCATTTGGCGGGCGACCAGCTGCGTCAGGAACATGTTGCCCCGGGTGTTTATACCCATGACGTAATCCCAGCTTTCTTCCGTCATCTCCAGAAGGTCATTGCGTACTTTAGGGCCTACGCCGGCATTGTTGATCAATACATGGATATCTCCAAAGCGCTTTACAGTTCCTTCCACCAGTGCGGCGCGGTCTTCCGCGTTGGCGACGCTGCCCTTTAGGTAAAAAAGCTCTGCGCCCAGTTCCTGAATGCCCTTCAGGTTTTTTTCATGTACCGCATAATCCTGCGTGGCCAGGATAGCCAGGTTGAAGCCGTCCTGAGCCAGCTGTTTTGCGATAGCCAGTCCGATGCCGCGGCTGCCTCCGGTAACGATGGCGGTCCTTTTCATACAGTCCTTCCTTTCAAGGCTTCAGCAGCACTTTTATGGAGCGTGAGGAACGGTCCAGCGCCGTATCCAGCGCCGATTTTAGATCCTCAAGGTCAAAAAAATGGGTTGCAAGACGCTCAACGCCGATCTCCGCCGCCATTTGCAGGGCGGTGGGGAAGTCCCAGCAATAGCCTTGGGAACCCTGGATGCGCAGCTCGTTATTGATAAGGGGCATCACGCAGAAGGTGATCTGCGGCTTTTCAAAAATACCGACCACCGTCGCCAGCCCTTGTTTTCTAAGGGACGTGACCGCCTGCACAAAGGTCGATTCCCGACCGACACATTCGAAGGATTTATCCACACCGCGGCCACCGGTGGCCAGGCGGACGGTTTCGGAGAGGTCTTCCCCGTTCCCGGGGTCGACCGTGCGCGTAGCGCCAAGGATTTTTGCCATCTCAAGACGAAAGGGGTCCATATCCGTTACGATCACTTCGTGGGCACCCATGCGCTTGCAGAGGGCGGCCGTGATAAGGCCGATGGCGCCGGCGCCGATGACCAGTACGTTTTCGCCTAATCGCACGTCCGCGCGGCGCACCGCGTGGACCGCTACGGCGGTGGGTTCCACCAAAGCGCCTGCCTCATAGGACATATGGCCCGGCAGGGGAAAGACGCTCGCCGCTTTCACCGTAATGTAGTCCGCCATCGCGCCGTCGCCCCTGCGGTAGATGAAGCTCAGCTTATCACAGGACCCGTATTCGCCTTTAAGGCACGCCTCGCATACTCCGCACGCTTCGCAGGGCTCCGCCGTGACGCGCTGACCTATGGATAAATGGTGTACCGTGCTGCCCAGAGCGGCGATATCCCCCGAAAACTCATGCCCAATGGTGGCGGGCAGGGGCACAGTGGGGTGCGCGGCCTTGTAGGTATGCAGGTCGCTGCCGCACAGCGCGCTGGCCTTAATGCGGATGATCACTTCATCCTTCTTTGGCGCAGCCACCTCACGCTCAAAAAAAGCCACTTTTCCTTCGGATATGACCTGTCCTACACGGCTGATCATCATTTCGATTTTCCCCTTTCTTCTGCCTCTTCCCGGTAGAATTTATACAGCGGCGCGTAGACTTTTGCGTCCCGTACGACGCAGCCTGTGCGGCCGTGGTCGCGCATGATCTGGGTGCACTTGGAACACGTGGTGCAGGTTTTCTTCGCGTCCATGGCGCCCTTGGTCAGAATGTCCCGCGGCGCGTCGGGGTAGGCAAAGCTGGAGCGGCCCAGGCCCACGAAACTGCAGCTGCCTGAAATCAGGTTGGCAGCAGCCGCATAGGGAAGGTAGTGCCTAAGCCAGGTATAGCCGTTGCCCACCACAGGGACGCTCCCGGCCTCTTTCTGGATGAGCCTAGTGAAAGCAAAAAGCCTTGCAACGCTTTCCAGGGGATGCTCTTCAGGCACAGGGACGCCAAGGCTGCTCAAATCAAAGGGGCGGGTAACCTGGGGATAGATGTAGTAGGGATTTCCGGCGGAGTTGCTCAGAAGATCAACCCCTTCATCGCACAGCATCCTGACAAGCGCCATGGGTTCCTCAGGGTCGAACGCCCAGAGATCCTCTTTGCTGCATCCAAAACCATAGGGGTATGGATGCGCGTCAAAAACATTGAAACGGCAAGCGATAATGAAATCCTCTCCCTGGTCCTGCCGCACGGCGCGGATGATTTTCCTGAGGAAGCGGGTGCGATTTTCAAAACTGCCGCCATACCGACCCAGTCGTGTATGACTGGCCAGAAGCTCGGAAATGAGATAGCGGTGACAGCTCTTCACGTCCACGCCGTCAAAGCCCGCCTCTCGGGCGAGCCGTGCGGAAGCCACATACTTGGCGACCAGGTCATCCAAATAGCTATCCGTCACTACCGGCGCGTCCGCCTTGAGCCCTACACGCGGATCAAGGATCGGGTCATGCTGCGGTACCAGAGGCACAGGTTTGTGACCATGCGGACGGGAATAGCGTCCGGAGTGGGTCAGCTGCAGGATATTAACGGGACGGTGCCCGGTGCCGTTCATTTTTTCGGCCTCCAGGTTGGTTTCCTTAAGCAGGGCCGCAAAGTTGCCAGCATTATTCGCGGTAAGCATCATTTGCAGTTCGTTGGCACGCCCCTCTTCCACCACCGCGCAGGCTTCCCACCACAATAGGCCCGCGCCTCCCCCGGCAAATCGCAGGTAACGCCGGCGCACCAAGTCGCTCGGAGAGCCGTCATGCTCGGAATCACAGCCTTCCATTGGCAGCACGGCCAAAGCGTTGGGTGAAAAAAGATCGCCCACCTTTACCTGTTTGCTAAGCGGCGACAGGTCTTCTTGAAGCTCCAGCGCCAGCCCAAGCTCCGCAATCTTGTCGCGCAGGCTTTGGAGCGTGGGGAAATTGAATTTCTCATGGAGTGCCATAGAGATACCTCCTTGTTCAGCGGGTCGATTTGCGGACGATCAGCTTGGTTTTGAGCATGTCCACTTGGGGGGGCGGCAACGTACCTGTCCTTGACTTATAGTCGATCTGCCGGATCAGTTTTCGGGCAGCCAACTCCCCGATCTCATACAATGGCTGGGAAATGACGGAAAGCGGGGGCTCTATCTGGGAAGACGTGTCCACGTTGTCGATGCTGATGACAGAAACATCTTGGGGAATGGAAAGCCCGGCATCATGCAACGCCCGCAGAAGGACATACGCCTTAGGATCTGAACTGGAAAATACGCCGTCAAACTGGACCCCGGATCGGATCAGATCCATCAGCAGCCGATAAAAGCTGCCTGTGCCGTTTCTTTCGTGCAGAACCAGACGCTCGTCGTAGGGCAGGTCTGTTTCCTTCAGCGCTCGTTTATAGCCTTCAAACCGGTCTTTATACAGGGGGATCTCAGGCCGCCCCATGGCAAAGACGATGCGTTTGCAACCGGTTTTGACAAGGTATCCGGTCGCTTCATAAGCGGCGCCTTCATTGTCGATGCCCACTGCATCCATGGTTTCGTCATAAAGGCGGCTGGTCAGCACCACCGGGAACCCGTCCTTGTGCAATTGCCGGATATGATCTGAATCCGGCAGCATGGAGGCCACAATGAAGCCGTCAATAAAACGGGTCCTGAGCCTGGCAATGTAACGCTTCTCTTCCTCGATATCCTCGTCCGTATTGCACAGGATGACCGTGTAGCCCGCTTTGCGCGCTGCGTCCTCCACCCCCCTGACTATGGCCGGGAAGATCAGGTTCTGAATGCTGGGTACCATGAGGGCAATCGTATGGGTATGCCCCATTTTGAGACTTTTCGCCAGTTCATTTGGGTGATAATCCAGCCGGCGTACGGCGTCCGTCACCCGGGCTTTGCGTTTTTCACTGACCCCGACACTACCTGAAAGGACCCGCGAAACCGTGCTGACAGATACGTTCGCCAGACGGGCGACTTCTTTCATGCTGACCATTGAGTGCCTTTCTTTGGGGTTCAATCCCAGTAAACGGTTGCACCCCGGTTTGCGCCCGTCGTGTTCTTTTTGTAGAGTTTCAGCCAGCCGGAGGATGGTTTTTCCAGCCGCTGCCAGCCCTTTTTGCGCCGCGAAAACTCTTCTTCGCTTACATCAACAGTCAGGCTGCGCGCAACGATGTCGATGCGGATCCGGTCACCATCCCGGATCAGGGCAATGTTGCCGCCCTCATAAGCTTCAGGGCAGACGTGCCCGATTGCCAGGCCGCCCGTCGCGCCCGAGAAACGACCGTCGCTGACCAGGGCGATCTTGGTGCCCAGGCCCTTGCCCAGTACGGCAGCCATAAAAGTCTCCATATGCGGCATGCCAGGGGATCCCTTGGGGCCTTCGTAGCGGATAATCACCACGTCTCCCGCAACAATTTTATCCTCCAAAATAGCATGCCAGGCATCATCCTGGGAATCGTAAACCTTGGCAGACCCTTCAAAAACCCAGGCTTCCTTTTCCACCGCGCTGAACTTGACGATGGCGCTGTCCGGGGCGATATTGCCGTGGAGGACCGCCAGGCCGCCCTGTGCGCTGATGGGTGCCGAGACGTGCCTGATGACTTCTCCGTCCGGGTCCGGGCTGCCTGCGGCCATCTCTTTGATGCTGCCGAACATGCCGCCGGCGTCAGCGTGCATCAGGCCATTTTTGACCATTTCCCTGACCACGGCGCCTAAGCCGCCGCATAGGGCAAAATCTTGCATGGTGTATTTGGGGTGGTTGGGATAGATGGCGCTGATGACGGGGATCTCCCGGCTGATGCGGTCAAAGGTCTCCGGCGTGATCTCAAAGCCGCCCTGGCGCGCAAGCGCAGGAATGTGAAGCAGGCTGTTGGTGGAACCGCCGGTCGCCATCATGTAGCGCACCACGTTTTCAAAACTTTCCTGCGTCAAATAGTCGAGGGGACGTTTCTGTTCCCGGACGGCCTTGGCCAGCGTTCGGGCAGCCTCCCGAGCCTGCGCGTGCCACGCGGGCGTCTGGCTGCGGACACTGGCGTTGCCAAAGGGAGAAAACCCCAAAACCTCCGCCATCGCGCACATGGTATTGGCAGTCCCCATGAACGGACAGGCACCGGGCGTGGGGCAGGCGTTGCGAACGACGGCCTTGTAGTGTTCCCGGGTGACATCGCCCGCGACGAAGGCAGCGTATGCCTGTTTTGTATGCGTCAGGGTGAGCATCTCCCCGTCCAGTTCGCCCGGCGCCATGAAGCCCCCGGTAAACATGACGGTGGGAATATTTACGCGCAGCGCACCCATGAGCATGCCCGGTACCACCTTGTCGCACGTGGCCATAATGATCATGCCTTCCAGCATATTGAGTTCCGCCACTGTTTCCACTTCGGACGAAACCAGGTCACGTGACGGCAAGGTGTAGCGATCGCCTTGGGTGTTGCTGCAAATGCCGTCACAGATACCGGTAACGGGCAGTTCCAGCGCCAGCATCCCGGCATCGTATATTTCCTGTTTCATTTCGGCGATCACTTCCTTCAAGGGGAAGTGACCGGGATTCATTTCGTTCCAGGAGTTCACCAGTCCGATGACGGGACGCGAAACATCTTCTTCACTGACGCCCATTGCAAACAGCAGCGCGTTGCGGTGGTCCAGCGATTCTTCTTGCCATTGCCTAATCATTTTCTTTTCCTTTCAAAACCGTACCTATTATGCGCCCAGGTATGCCCTGCGCACCACGTCGGATTCAAGAAGGTCGCTGCCGGTGCCGCAGACAGTGACCACGCCGTTTTCCAGCACGCAAGCTTTGTCACAAATGGACAGGGCTTTGCGGGCATTTTGTTCCACCACGAAAATGGTGATGCCCATATCGCGAATGCGCTTGATCAGGTCAAAAACCTCATTTACGATCAATGGCGCCAGGCCCAGACTGGGCTCATCCAGCAGCATGATCCGTGGGCGCGACATAAGGCCTCTGGCGATAGCCAGCATTTGCTGCTCACCCCCTGACAAAGTGCCCGCAAATTGGTGCCTGCGCTCCCTGAGGATGGGGAAACACTGGTACTGGGTTTCCAGGCTTTCTTCCATATCTTTATGCAGATGGGCCCCTACCAGCAGGTTGTCTTCAATCGTCAGGCCCGAAAAGGTTTTGCGCCCCTCCGGCACATGAACAATGCCTTTTTGCACAATTTTATGGGGCTTCGAGGGAAGCTTTTCGCCCATGAACTCCACGTATCCCGACTTGGGTTTGACCAGGCCCGAAATCGTCCGCAGCAGAGTGGTTTTGCCTGCGCCGTTGGAGCCGATAATGCTGTAGATCTCTCCTTCATCGGCTTGGATGGACACGTTCTTCAGGGCTTCCACAAAGTCATAGTTGACCCAGAGGTCCTTGGTTTCAAGCAGAGGCATTCAGCCGTCCTCCTTTCCAAGGTATGCTTCGATGACTTGAGGATCGTTGCGCACCTCAGAGGGCTTGCCCACGGCAATGGTCTTTCCGAAGTTCTGCACGTGAATGATTTGGGAAATGTTCATCACAAGTTCCAGCCTGTGCTCAATGAGAAGAATGGCAAAGTTGAACTCGTTGGATAATTTGAGGATGAGTTGTGTCAGACCGCCCACTTCCATGGGGTTCAGTCCCGCTGCCGGCTCATCCAGAAGCAGCACTGTAGGTTCACAGGCAAGCGCCCGGGCGATCTCCAGCCGCCGGCGGTGTCCGTAGGACATGCCCTCCGGATGCTCGTGGGCTTGTTTTTCCAAGCCGACCATTTGGAGAAAATGCATGCAGAATTCCCGTCCCCGTTTTTCTTCCCGAAATCGTCCCGGCAAAGGGGCCAGCGAGCCCGCTACGCCATACTTGCTGCGCGGATCAAACGCGCACATGACGTTATCCAGAACTGACAGGCCCTTGAACAGGCGAATGTTCTGGAAGGTGCGCCCCATGCCCGCAAGCGCGATCTGGTGCTGCTCCAGGTGAGTGATATCTTTACCGTTCATCGAAATTTTTCCGCTGTCGGGCGGGTAGATGCCCGAAATGACGTTGAAAATTGTGGTCTTCCCGGCACCGTTGGGGCCGATGATACCATGGATCTCGCCTCGGTCCGCGGTGAGGGAAAAATCCCGGATGGCTTTGACGCCGCCGAAGCTTTTGTATAGGTTGTCGATTTTGAGCACTGCCATTCAGTCCACCTCCTGAGCGCGGGCGCCCTTGGGACGCTTGAACAAGCGCTTGATATGCTTTGGCGTCAGCTCCCACTCACCCAGCATGCCGGAGGGTCTGAAGTTGATCACCAGCAACACGAGCACCGCATAGATGATGGCACGGTAACTCTGCAGGAACCTGAGCACTTCCGGCAGCCCGGACAGCACGAAAGTGGACAATATCGAGCCTGTCAGGCTGTTCACGCCGCCGAAAAACACCATGATGATCCACTCGGCGCTGCGCTGCCAGCCAAAGAGCGTCGGATCCACGTAGGCCGTGTAGAACGCGTACAGGCAGCCGCCGTAAGCCGTTACGGCCACTGAGATCAGGAAAGCGATCATCTTGACGCGAGGCACGTTGATTCCCATCGATTTTGCCGCCAGTTCGTCGCTGCGTACGGCGATGCATTGCCGGCCGTACTTGGAACTTTTGAAAAAAGATATCAAAGTCACCACTGCGGCTGCGGATACGAATGCGATGAGCAGGGTGGTCCGCTTTGGAATACCCGTGAGGCCGGAGGCGCCGCCCGTAATGGTGGTGGCACGGTTAAGAAGCGCGGTAATGGCTTCGCCAAAGCCCAAAGTAACCAGGGAAATGTAATCTCGACGTAACCGCACTGTGGGAAGACCGACGATCAGGCCAACCAGTACCGCCAGCAAAACTGCCGCCGGCCAGGCGACAATGATGGGCATCGCCAGTTTGGTGACAAGGATGCCGGACGTATATGCACCGATCGCCATAAAGGCAGCCTGGCCCAGGCTGAACATTCCGGTCATGCCGGTCAGGACAAAGACGCCGGACACACTGACCACGGTGATGAGGATCTGGGTCAGGATGTGTGAATATAGTGACATTTCATTTCTCCTTACGCCTTTTCCTGGATGTTGGAGCCCGCAATGCCCCTGGGTCTTACTAAAAGGAAAACAAGCATGATTACAAACGTGAAGACAGGCGCGTAGCCGGATCCTATGATGGATATCAGGGTCGTTTCAAGAATGCCCAGCAGCATGGCGCCTATGATCGCGCCCGGAAGGCTGCCAAGCCCTCCGATGACCGAGGCGATGAAGCCTTTGACCACGATGGAACCCATAGTAGGGTAGAGGGTATAATTGATGCCCAGAAAGACGCCTGCCAAGCCGGCCAACGCCCCGGATACGATAAAAGCGAATTGAATCGTGCGCGTTACGTTGATGCCCATGAGGCTGGCTGTGTCCCTGTCAAAACTGACGCTGCGCAGGGCGCGGCCCGTCTTTGTTTTTCTGATCATGTAGGCCAAAAGCAGCAGCGCGGCCGCGCTGATGCAGAATATAATGATGTCAGACCGCGCAACAAAAAGTCCCGCGATCCGGTAGGGCTTGCCAAAAAAACGCGGGTAATTGTAGAAATTGGCGCCGACCTTGAGGACGACAATGCCCTCGTACAGCGTCCCCAGCGTGATGGAGGAAACAAAGAAGTATACCGGGGATGTATTGTGGGTCAGGATCCGCCTGAAGGCTACAAATTCCCCAAAGAGGGATACGGCGGCGCCGGTCAGGACACTCACCAGGATCGTAGGCACCAGGCCCCAACCATTGCCCGCGGCAATAAAATAACCCGAAAAGGCGCTGAGGGTCATTAAGGCGCCGTGAGAAAAGTTGGAAAATTTGAGCACATTGAATATCAGGGAAAACCCTGTCGCGATCAAAGCATACACTGAACCCAGGGCGATGCCGTTGATCAGGTATTGCAGTATCTGCATAGCCGGCCCTCCGAGTGCGGGAAAATGTCGTTTTGGAGTATCTTCCTTTCATAAAAGCTGCCCTGCTCTTAACGCGGGGCAGCCCGGACTGTTGGGAAGAGGTAGAAGCTGCAGCCCGCCCCGGCCATGGTGCAAAGTGGAACCGCGTCCGGGGCAGACTGCTAAGTCAGGTAGGATCAGTCGGCTGCGTAGCGCTCCAGCATGATGGGGGTGGAGCCTTCATACTTGAACATAACCATTTCAAGGCCCTTGGGCATATGGGTCGCGGGGTCGATGGTGATGTTGCCGGTCAGGCCCTTGTAGTCGGTTACTTTTTCAACGGCATCGCGCACATCGGCGGGGTTGGTGCCCACCTCTTCGAAAATGCCCTTGAGGATGTTGGCTACATCATAGCCGAGGAAGAATTTGTTGGTAGCGTCGATGCCGGTCGCCGTTTTGACGTTGTTGACCATGTCAATGATGGCGGGCTCGGTGCCGTCGATGTTGTTGATGAAGTAGATGCCGTCGGCCGGCTCGCCAAACAGGGTGTTGAAGGGCGGGCAGGCATCCAGGCCGCAGATCAGCGCGCCTTCAAAGCCCATGCTGCGTATCTGCTGGGCGATGAGGATCAGTTCCTGGGTGTAGTTGGGGATGAACACCGCTTCCACATCCGCGTTGAGGATGGGCTGCAGCAGCGTCCTGAAGTCCTTGTCGTTTTTCGTGTATGTGACCACCTGGGCCACTTCGGCGCCGCCTGCGGTGACGGTTTCAATGAAGGGCGCCTGGAGGGAAACGGAGTATGCGTTGCCTTCGTTGTACACAACGCCAAACTTCGTGAAGCCGTTCTTGATGGCGAATTCGCCCATGATGGCGCTTTGCTGGTGGGCGGCGGGCTGGAAGGCAAACATGTTCTTGTAGGGGGTGCCGTCGGGTTTCAGCTGGCAATTTTTGTCAATGGCAAACCCGAGGATCGGCACGTCGTTGTTCTCGCTCTCCGGGGCGACGGCCAAACCGATGTTGGCGACGGGCGGGCCGACGATAGCGCTGACACCATCACTGGTGACGGCGCGGGTGTAGGCGTTGATGGCTTCTGTTACGTCACCCTTGGTGTCGTAGAGTATGACGTTGATCATCCTGCCGTTTACGCCGCCGGCGGCATTGATTTCGTCAACTGCCCATTTGACGCCGCCATAGACCATGTTGCCAAGGCTTGACGTGGGGCCTGAGATGTCTTGCAGGCAGCCGATGTTGATGGGTCCTTCTGTTGCGAACACCGTGGACATGCCCAGCAGCATCGCAAGCATAAGAACCAGGGACAGCACCTTTTTCATGAGTTGTTCCTCCTTAAATATATGTGTTACGGAGTCTTGCTCCGCACAACAACCTATTTTGCAATCGATTGCAGAAATCCTCCAAAAACAAATTCACGCGCTCCACCCGCATACAAACGCAATATTCTTTCAATGTCAATTCCATATATAACGCAGCCTAAAATGTTTGTCAAGGGTTTTTTCTTGGGCGCTTCCCTCGGGCGGGTCAAAATCCAGAGTGAAACACTTGCAGAAGTGGGTGGAGCAGTCAAGTTGAGCCAGGAGGTACGCGCCGTCCCTGGCCCGCACAGAGGCGGCATTTTTCAGCCGATCAGAAATATG
>LFTR01000047.1 GCA_001513425.1 Clostridiales bacterium DTU024 | reverse complement strand
CGCAGCATCATTCATTGCATCGAGTCTCCATGCTCCGCCCAGACATTCTTGTTTTGGGCAAAGTTGTATACTTCAGTGTACTATTGTAATAGAACACTGATAATTGAAGCATTGCCTGAAGCATAAGCTGCAAAATCAACGAAGAGTGGATCTGCGCGTACACAAAGAAGAGATTTTGACATACTATGAGCAGCGAATCAGCAATGCCTTTTCGGAAGCATAAACAGCCTTATCCAGACTGCGAAACGCAAAGCCCGAGGCTATCACACATTCAAGGGCTATCGGACAGCGATACTTTTGGCTGTTGGCAAGCTGTCATTATCCTATCCGGTTCCATGGCAGGTTTTCACGCAGCTAAGTGAAGAGGCGAAAACTCTGCCTCATTGACAAAAGAATGCTTTTGCTTTAGGCTTGGAGCGGATTCTGACATGGGGAGGACATATATGAACTTTGGAAATGGATTTAGCGGGCCATCGGGATCGCAAGGCTGGAACAGTCCGTCCTTTGACCCTAAAACTATCAAACGATACATCATCATCGGCGTGGTAGCAGCGCTTGTTATCGCTATTGGTACCACCTGCTGGTTCACAGTGGATGACAAACAACAGGCGGTTGTCACAACCTTTGGCAAGGTTACGCGCGTGGCAGATGCCGGCGTGCACTTTATGCTGCCCTTTGGCATCCAGCAGGCGCACAAGGTAGATGTCAATGTTTACCAGCGCATTGAATTGGGCTATAGAACCAGTACGCAAACCCCGGCCGGGTATGTGCTTGTTGGCAATGAGAGTATGATGATTACCGGGGACTACAACATCGTCAACGTTGAGTTTTTTGTGGAATTTAAGGTATCAGACCCGGTCAAGTATCTCTATTCCTCCTACGAGCCTGAAGTTGTTCTGCGCAACCTGTCTCAAAGCCAGATCCGCAATGTGGTTGGTTCCACCAACGTAGACGCGGTGCTGACAGACGGAAAAGAAGCTATTCAGATGCAGGTGCGGGATTTGATCACGGAACTGCTGGAACAATATGACATCGGACTTATTCTAACGGACGTTAAAATTCAGGATAGTGAGCCGCCGACAGACGAAGTTGTCTTCGCGTTCAAAGCGGTGGAAACAGCCAAACAGAACGCTGAGACAGTCATCAATGAATCGCGGGCGTATCAGAACTCCAAACTTCCTGCCGCAAACGCAAACGCGGACAAACTGATCCAAAACGCCGAGTATCTCAAGCAGAAACGCATCAACGAAGCTATCCAGCAGGTGGCGATGTTTGAAGCGATGTATACGCAATATGAACTCAACCCAGCCATCACGCGCTCACGCATGTATTATGAAACGCTGTCTCTGACACTGCCAGGCGTCAAGCTCTATATAGACCTCTCACAGGGCGGTGTGCAGAAACTG
>LFTR01000157.1:34867-37837 GCA_001513425.1 Clostridiales bacterium DTU024 | reverse complement strand
TAATTCGTTTGGCCTCCGCCATTGGCATCATCGGCGCCGCGGACGGGCCAACCACGCTTTATGTGGCCAATCATTTCAACCTCAAGGATTACATGGCGCCGATTTCAGTCGCCGCCTACAGTTATATGTCCCTGGTTCCGGTCATCCAGCCCCCGGTCATCCGAGCGCTGACCACCAGGGAAGAGCGCAAAATCCGCATGGACTACCATGGCAAGCGGGCATCCAAGCTGGCACTGATACTCTTTCCGATTATCACCACCCTGGTGGCCGGCATCATCGTTCCCATGTCAGCCCCCCTGGTAGGAAGCCTGATGTTTGGCAACCTCGTCAGGGAATGCGGGGTGCTTGAGCGCCTGTCCAAGACCGCGCAGAATGAACTGGCCAACCTTGTCACCATTCTCCTTGGCTTATCCATCGGCTCCACCATGCTGGCGGAGAACTTCCTGCGTTGGGACACCGCGCTCATCATGGCGCTGGGCCTGGCCGCCTTTGTTTTCGATACTGCAGGCGGTGTATTGTTTGCCAAGTTCCTCAATCTTTTCCGCAAAAATAAAATCAACCCGATGATCGGCGCTGCCGGTATTTCCGCATTCCCCATGAGTGCCCGGGTTATTCAAAAAATGGCCAAGGAAGAGGATCCCTACAATTTCGTCCTCATGCAGGCCACCAGCGCCAATGTGGCTGGCCAGCTGGGTTCCATCGTGGCCGGCGGCCTGGTTATCACTTTGGTTTCCCTGTTTATCCGCTAAGGAGGTAAAGAATGAGCGATTTTATCATCGGCCTGATTGTGACCGGCCTTGGCCTGGCCGGCGTCTTCCTGGTTCTGGGACTTTTCTTCTCGACCATCAAACTCCTGCAGTATTTGGAACCCCAACACAAAAGCGAGTAAAGATCTCGGGTTCCTTATCCCTTTTGCTCTTTCCACCGCGCCCTCAGGGCGCGGCTTTTTCCTTGAATAGCCCTTTAGGGCCATGCGCCTTCAGGTAATGCATGTTAGATTCAGTATGGAAATGAATACATTGGTGGATGGGCGGGGTGATTGCGTTGGAAGACAGCATTCGGCGAATCGATGTCATTGACGATCACCTGCTGAAGCTGGAGCTCAGCAGCGGCAGCATTGCGCTGGTCAATATGAGGCGGCGTATGATCGGTATCCGTTTCCAGGCCTTAAGCGACCCGAATGTCTTCAGGACCGTCCGTTCAGATGGTGATTTCGCAGTATGGCGGACGCCCGGCGGCGAACTCAGGGCCTCTGTTCGGGAGCTGTTGGACACGATGCTATAGTTGATACCGTCATATCCACCACATGGAAAGGAAGGTGAACGATGACCATTGAAGAAACCAGGGAAGGCGGCCGCCTGCGCCTGAAAATCACGGGGCGGCTGGACAGCATGACCTCCCGCGAGCTGGAAGCAACGCTCCGTTCGGGTGTGGAGGGTATCACACAGTTGGAATTCGAGATGCGGGAAACGGAATATGTATCCAGCGCGGGGCTTAGGGTCATCCTGGCCGCTCAGAAGGTGATGAACCGGCAAGGAAGCCTCACCATCCTAAACCCCAATCGGGCCGTCACGGAGGTTTTTGAGATCACCGGCTTTTCTGAAATCCTCACCATTCTTGAAGATACCCCATGAGGCGAACCTTTCAGAGGCGCCTTTTGGTCCTGATGGCGGCAGCCTTCGCAGTCACCCTGCTTATTACATGGCTGGTGCAGACGGGACATGCCCGGAAGGATGCGCTGGAACTGATTGATGCAAGGCTGGCGGATGCGCAGGCACAAATAGCACAGCATGATAAGAACCTGGAGTCAATACGGCAAAGCAATGACAAATCCCTGACCTACAAGCTCCATACCCTGCGTTGGATTCTGTCCAGACACCCGGAGGTGGCACAGTCTTCAGAAGAACTGGCCGCCCTGCTTCCGGTTTTGGATGTGGATCAGCTGCACATTATTGATGGCAGCGGCATCATTACCGCGACCACCTATGCGCCATATCTTGGCTATAGCCTTTCAAGCGCAGAGCAGTCCTCCTTTTTCCTCCCCATCCTCAAAGACCCGTTTCTGGTGCTGATACAGCCCGCTACCCCCACAGGACATGACCGGAGCGTGTTGATGCAGTTCTCAGCAACCGGAATTCCCGGGCGGGCAGGCATGGTGCAAATTGGGGATGTGCCGGAACGCCTCGCGGAAGCTGCCGCGTTGGCTGACATCAAAAACCTGGCCCCTGGGTTTGCCATTGGCAACCATGGCGCTGTGATTGTGCTTCAAAGGGGGCTGGTGGTAAGCGCCGGTGAGCGCGAGCTGATGGGGTTAAGAGCGGAAGATCTCGATTTTCCCTTGCCTGGAGCGCGTTCTGGCCAGCCTTTTTCCATGGGGCATGGGGTTGACCGCGCATTATGTTTGGGTGCAGTATTGGGGGATTACCTGATCATCGGAATGCTCCCCTTTACTGAAATATTCGCGGGCCGCAACGAAACCCTTCTGTTCGTGGGCGCGGCCTATCTCCTTCTCTTCGTGAGCGTGTTCATTCTGGTCAGCCGCATGGTGGACGGGGTGGTCATCCAGGGCATCCGGAATGTGAACGCCTCTCTTGCCCGGATTACAAAGGGAAATTTGGAAACCCTTGTGGAAGAGCGGGGAAACGCGGAATTCCGCGCACTGTCAGACGGGATCAATGCTACTGTGAGCGCGCTCAAGCAGGCAATCACTGACGCCCGGGAGCGCATCGACACGGAACTGGCCCTTGCCCGTGAAGTTCAGCTTGCAAGCCTCCCCCGTATAAACACGCTTTCGGCACTGGAAGGCCGGTTCCGCCTGGGTGCGCTTCTGAAGGCCGCACGGGAAGTCGGCGGGGACTTCTATGATTTTTTCCCGGTTCCTGGCTCTCCCGGCAGGAAACTGGCCCTGATAATTGCTGATGTCTCCGGGAAGGGCATCCCCGGCGCTTTGTTTATGATGCGTGTCAAGAC
>LFTR01000157.1:19803-34750 GCA_001513425.1 Clostridiales bacterium DTU024 | reverse complement strand
GGGGACGGCTGGCTTGACTTTGTGAATGCTGGGCACAATCCGCCGTTGTTGGCCCGATTGGGCGAAGAATATTCCTTTTTGTTCAGCACCGCTGACCTTGTGCTGGGAGCCTATGAGGAAACCGTATACCATGTGCACCGTTTCCGCCTTTTGGCGGGGGACAAGCTGTTGCTTTATACAGATGGGGTAACCGAAGCAGAAGATATTCGTGACGCTTTCTTCACATCCGCGGGCCTGAAAAGGCTGATGGATCAGCCTCCTCTTCGTAATCTACCAGCCGAAATGCAAGCTGAAGCCCTGATGCAATCCCTGGGCCAGTTCGCCGGGGCCCGGGAGCAGGCGGATGATATCACGCTGATGGCGCTGGACATCCTGAGCAGCCACGCCACACTGCCCTGGAGTGATATTCCCCTTGAAGAAGAGCAGACAGAAACCATTCAATCCCTGGTACGGATTGAGACGGTGCCAGCAAACCCGTCCCCCCATGCGCTCAGCAGGCTTCATGTAATTGTCGATGAGGTTTTCTCCAACATGGTGCGATATGCCAGCTCCCATGGTAACAAGGTCATGTTTTGCTGTGAACTGGTGGGCCAGGAGGCAGTCCTGCGTTTTCGCGACCGGGGCGAGGCATTTGACCCCCTTTCCCAGCCATTGCCTGATATCAGCCTCCCCAGCACCGAGCGGGAGGCGGGAGGCCTGGGCCTGATGATAATCAGGAAACTCTGTGACCATGCCGCCTATTCCTATGAGGAGGGAGAAAATCGGCTGATCATCCGTATCAACCTGGCACGCGGTCCGGCAAACAAGATTAAATCCGTAGGCAGAAAGGAGCCTGGCCATGGATAACAAGTTATTCCGCCAAAGCAGCATGGACAGAATCTCATCCCCGGAAGAACTCAATGAATACCTGCGTGTTGTGCGGCCCAGTGTGTGGCTGGCTCTGGCGGCCATCATCATGCTGCTGGCGGTGTTTGTTGTTTTCGGCTTCTACGGAACACTTCCCAGCACGATTTCGGCCAAGGGAATCGCCCAGGGCGGGGATGTGGTCTGCTATGTGGCGCAGCCGGAGCGACTATCTGCTGGCATGCCCGCTATCATTGGCAACTTCCAGGGCACGGTGGTTTCCGTATCCCCCACGCCCCTGTCTGAGGAAGAGATCAATGAAACCCATCCTGAAGACTATCTCATATACCAACTGGATCCACAGGCCTGGAATTACCCGGTACATCTAAGCGCTCCCGGCGTGGTTGATGGGGTCTGGGATGTGGTCATCACCACAGAAACCATCCGCCCCATCGAGTTCCTGCTGGAAGGGAGCGGGCAAGGTGCGTAGAAAAGCGGTCAGGGAGCCCTTGAGGACCGGATGGGCCAGGGTACCGGTGGTGATGCAGCTGGAGGCGCTGGAATGCGGCGCAGCTTGCCTGGCGATGGTGCTGGCGTGGTATCAAAAGTGGCTGCCACTCGAAAAAGTCCGGGCGGATTGCGGCGTGTCCCGGGATGGCTCCAACGCCCGCAATATGCTGATAGCCGCCCGCAGCTATGGGTTTACGGCCCAGGGCTATCGCTATGAGCCGGAGCAGTTGAAACGTGAGGGGAGCTTTCCCTGCATTGTCCACTGGAGTTTTAACCACTTTGTTGTGCTTTGCGGCTTCAAGGGGGAGCGCGCCGTCATCAACGATCCGGCTCGGGGCACGGTCCTCCTCTCAAAGGAGGAGTTTGACCGGGGTTTTACGGGCGTGTGCTTGATGTTTGCTCCCACGGATGCCTTTGAGCCCGGCGGAAAACAAAAGAGCGTGCTGTCCTTTGCCCGCGCCCGCCTGCGCGGAGCCCGGACCGCCGTGGCGTTTGTGGTTCTTACCAGCATGGCCACCGCCCTGATTGGCATCATCAATCCCGCTTTCTCCCGCGTTTTCATGGACCGGCTTCTGACGGGGCGAAACCCGGAATGGCTGGGGCCCTTCACCCTGGCGCTTATTATCCTGGCCCTCTTACAAATCCTCATTAGTTTTCTGCAGGAAGTCCATTCGCGGCGCATTGAGGGTAAGTTCGCGGTGGTGGCCAACGCGGAGTTCATGTGGCATGTGCTTCGACTGCCTCTCGCTTTTTTTTCCCAGCGCATGGCGGGGGATATCGCCTCCCGCCAGAGCTCCAACGCCGGGGTGGCCAATGCCTTGATCCGTCAATTGGCCCCGCTGTTGCTTGATTTTGTCATGCTGGTATTCTATCTGGTGGTCATGCTGCGCTACAGCGTTCTGCTCACGGCTGTAGGCATCGGGACCATGGCGCTCAAAATGGTGCTGGCAAGGGTGATTTCCAAAAAACGCGTCAACATCATCCGGATACAGATGCGCGACGCAGGCAGATTGGCCGGCGCCACGGTGACGGGCATCCAGCTGATTGAGACCATCAAGGCCTGTGGCGCCGAGGACGGCTACTTTGAGAAATGGGCGGGGTATCAGGCATCGGTAAACACCCAGGAGGCGCGCTTCACCCGGCTGAATCATTACTTGGGAAGCGTCCCCGGCCTCATCTCCTCCCTGGCGGACGCGGCGGTGCTGGTTCTGGGCGTATGGCTGACGCTTCAAGGCCAGTTTACCGTGGGCATGATCCTGGCCTTCCAGGGTTTCATGGCCTCCTTCACCACGCCCGCCGGCAACCTTATTTCAGCCGGGCAGAGCGTCCAGGAGATGCGCGGGGATATGGAGCGCATTGAGGATGTGCTGTCCTATCCCCCGGACGTGCCCGGGCAAACCAGCCCCCTGCCTGAGGGCGACTGTGACAAGTTGCGCGGCGGGATCGAGATGCGGGGGGTGACCTTCGGTTATGCCCCCTTGGGGGAGCCGCTGATAGAGGACTTTGATCTGAGCCTCAAGCCCGGGGCCAGCGTGGCTCTCGTGGGTCCCTCCGGCTGCGGCAAATCCACCTTGGCCAAACTGATTTCCGGCCTTTACAAGCCCTGGCGGGGCGAGATCCGCTTCGACGGGCGGCTGATGGAAGATATCCCACGGGAGATTTTCACCTCCTCCCTAGCGGTGGTGGACCAGGACATCATCGTGTTTGAGGACAGCATCGCAGACAACATCAGGATGTGGGACACATCCATTGAGGATTTTGAGGTGATCCTGGCGGCCCGGGACGCGCAGATCCACGAGGACATTCTGCAGCGCGAGGACGGCTACCAGGGCCGTATCCTTTCCGGTGGCCGGGACCTTTCCGGCGGCCAGCGCCAACGCCTTGAGATTGCGCGCGTGCTGGCCCAGGACCCGTCCATCATCATCCTGGACGAGGCGACCAGCGCGCTTGACGCCCGCACGGAGTATGATGTGATGCGGGGCATCAGGCAGCGTGGCGTTACCTCGGTGGTGGTAGCCCACCGCCTGTCCACCATCCGGGAGTGTGATGAGATCGTGGTGCTGGACCACGGCAAAGTGGTGGAGCGCGGCACCCACAACGTGCTCTACGCCCAAGAGGGACTTTACCGGCGGCTGGTGTCCAATGAGTAAGGGGATGCGCAATGGGTTGGTTTGACGAGCAGATACGCCAGCGGGCACAGCAGGATGACGAGCGCTTTGCCCGGGCCTTTGCCGATATGGCGGGGGCTGTGCTGGGGCGCCCGCCATTTCCCCAGACTGACAGCCGGCAAGCCCGGGGCGCTATTATGCAAATCATCCACTACTACCGGCTGCCCCCGCCTGAGGATACGCAGACGGCTGAGGAGATCCCCGAGCAGTTGGCGCGGCTGACCGCCCCCCTGGGACTGATGCACCGCCGGGTCCGCCTGGCCGGCGCCTGGTATAAGAACGCTATTGGCCCGATGCTGGGCGCCACCCGGGAGGGGAAAGCCATTGCCCTTCTGCCGGGCGCGTTTAGCGGCTACAGCTATCTGCATCCGGATACCGGAAAACGCATCAGGCTAAACGCGCGCACAGCCGCAGCGGTCTTGGAAGACGCGATCTGCTTTTATCGGCCCTTTCCTTTGAGAAAGCTTGGTTCGCGGGACTTGCTGGTCTATATCGTGAAGGCCCTCTCCAGGGCGGATCTGGCTCTGGTCTTCCTGGCTGCCTTTCTGATAACGGGACTGGGCCTCCTGTTGCCGCGCCTGAACCTCCTGTTGTTTGGGCCGGTGCTTAAGAGCGGTTCGTCCGGCTTCCTTATGCCTGTGGCAAGCGCCATGGTGGGGGTGATTTTTTCCATGGCGCTGATTACCACCGCGCGGATGTTGCTGCTCTCACAGATACAAACGAGGCTTGACCTGATGGTGCAGTCGGCCGCCATGATGCGCGTGCTCTCGCTGCCGGCCAGCTTTTTCAAGGGCTATAACGCGGGTGAGTTGACCAGCCGGGTCAGGTCCGTGGGGAGCCTTTGCAGCCTGTTGGTAAGCATTTCCCTCACCGGCGGGCTGTCAAGCCTGATGTCGCTTGCCTACCTGGGTCAGGTGGTAAACTTCGCGCCATCGCTTGCCGTTCCGGCGCTCGCCATCGTTCTGTCCACCCTTGCAGTCTCCATTGTGTCCACCTTTGCCCAGGTGCGCTATTCTCAGGAGCGCATGGAGTTGGGCGCCAAAGAAAGCGGCATGGTGTTTTCTCTGATCAGCAGCGTGCAGAAGATCAAGCTGGCCGGGGCCGAGAAGCGCGCCTTCGCCAAATGGGCGGACAGCTATACAAAGGGTGCCAGGCTTCAGTATGAGCCGCCTTTCCTAATCCGCTTTGGCCAGGCGATCCCCCAGGCCATAGCCCTGCTTGGCACGGTGCTCATCTACTTTACTGCGGTGAAAAGCGGGGTGGGCACGGCAGGGTATATGGCCTTCAGCCTGTCTTTTGGGATGGTCAGCGGCGCTTTCGCCTCGCTGGCGGGGATGGTGTCACAGGCCGCGGAACTGCGCCCCATGTTCAGGATGATTGATCCGCTGTTGAAGGCTGTACCTGAAGCCTCTGGGCATAAAAAGAGCGTCCGGCGCCTTTCGGGCGGGGTGGAAATCAACAACGTCTCATTCCGTTACCATGAGCGGATGCCCCACGTGCTTCACGACCTGACCCTGAAGATCCGCCCGGGGGAGTACGTGGCCATCGTGGGGCGAACAGGCAGCGGAAAATCCACCATCATCCGCCTGCTTTTGGGCTTTGAACAGCCCCAGCGCGGCGCCATCTACTATGACGGGCAGGACATGGCCACGCTTGATCTGCGCGGCTTGCGCCGCCATATGGGTGTGGTGACCCAGGACGGCAAGCTGTTTCAGGGGGATGTTTTCTCAAACATTGCTATCTCAGCGCCCGGAATAAGCCTGAAAGAGGCCTGGGAGGCCGCGGAAACAGCGGGCATCGCCCAGGACATCCGTGAAATGCCCATGGGCATGCACACCCTGCTGTCTGAGGGGGAAGGGGGCGTGTCGGGCGGGCAGCGCCAACGGCTGATGATTGCCCGGGCCATCGCGTCAAAGCCCCGTATCCTGTTGCTGGACGAGGCTACCAGTGCCCTTGACAACATCACCCAGAAGCAGGTCTCTGATTCTCTGGAGAGGCTCAAGTGTACCCGCATCGTCGTCGCACACCGCCTGTCTACCATCCGACAGTGCGGCCGCGTCCTGGTGCTGGAAGAGGGCAGGATCGCCGAGGACGGAACCTACGACGAGCTGGTAGCCCGGGGCGGCATCTTCACGGATCTGGTAAGCCGTCAGCAGCTGGTGCCGGACTCTAAAAAAACGGGATCCCGCGCGTAACAACAACTGAAGGAAGGAAGTCTTGCGATGACAGCGAGTGATAAGATACTGCGCGAACTTATGGACTATCAGCGCTTTGAGGGCGAAGAGCGCCTGGGCAGGCTGATAGAAGAAACGCTGGCGCGGTGGGTAAAAGAGGGGATTCCCCTTTTGGACGAAGACCTCGCACTCAATGCCGCGGGCGCTCCTGACATCCTCAGGGAAGAGGAGGACCCCCATGAGTGAATCGGTCACCATGGACCTCATCTTCAGGGAATATCAGGACAAGGTAAGCCGCTACATCCGCTCCAGGATCAATAACTACCACGATGCTGAGGATTTGGCCAGCGACGTATTCCTCAAGGTAGCTGCGGCACTTGACCGTTACAACAGCGCCAGGGGCAGCCTATCCACCTGGATATACGCCATTACCCGGAATGCTGTGCGGGATTACCACAGACGGGCGAAGCTCGGCTTTTCCCTGGAGGAACAGGAGAACCTGCCGGATGACACAGAAACGGTGGATGACACAGTCATCAGGCGCGAGCGGCTAAACGAGCTGGCCCTGGCTCTGGAACGCTTAAGCGCACGGGAACGGGACATTATCATCCTGCGTTTCTACCAAGGCCTAAGCCCCGGGGAAATCGCCCGGAAGATGAACATCTCCTATTGCAACGAGGGTTTCATCCAATCAACGGCGCTCAAAAAACTGCGTAAACTGCTCGATAATAAAAAGGAGGAACCGGTATGAACAAGAAACTGTTGTCTGTGCTCTTGGTTGTGACTCTTCTGATTCCCGCCCTGGGGGTGGCCGAGGGGATGCTGCTTCCAAACCCCGTCCGTGACGCCACCCGGGAAGAGGTTCTGGACGCGACCGGAGTGAATCTGCCCGTGCCCGAAACGGCCACTGAGGTGAGCTATCTGCTCATTGAGGGGCCGGGTTATGAACCCTTGGGCCAGGCGCACTTTGTCTTTCAACAGGCGGAGTATATCGTGCGCGTTCAGATGGATAATGACCCCAATGACATTTCCGGCATGTTTCATGACTGGGACTGGGTAACGCACGTGGAGCAGGCGCCTTTTGTCGGTACCATCTGCCTGAACGAATCCGGAGACGGTGTCGCCCTGTGGCGCTATGAAAAAGAGGGTTATAATTTCTCACTGGCCATGTTCAATGTTGCCACTCAGGAGGCGCTGCTGGATATATCCAAGCTGCTTCTCCCCGACTTTGGTGAAGAGTAATACGCTCAATGACAATGATTATCCCCGGCCGCTCCGCGGCCGGAAAAATAAAGGAGGATACCAAAATGACCCTAGGGGATAACGATCTCAACAACGTATCAGGAGGCGCAGGTGCCAACAGTATGGTCTACTACACCGTGGTCAAGGGAGACAACCTGCACACCATCGCCAAGCACTACCAGCATCAGGGCCATCCCGGCGTGACCTGGGAAAGGATCTACGACTGGAATCGTGACATCGTCAAAAACCCCGACCACATCGACGTGGGCTGGAGGCTTCGCATTTACCTGTGATCAATTTCTCACCGGCCATGTTCAATGCTTCCACCCAAGAGGCGCGGCCGGAGATATCCAGGCTGCTTCTCCCCGAATTTGGCGAAGAGTAACACGCTCAAGAAGAACGACTATCCCCGGCCGCGATGCGGCCCGAGAAAATAAAGGAGGATACCAAAATGACACTTAGGGATGACGATCTCAACAACGTATCGGGAGGCGCAGGTGCCAACAGTATGGTCTTCTACACCGTGGTCAAGGGAGACAACCTGCACACCATCGCCAAGCACTACCAGTACCAGGGCCATCCCGGCGTGACCTGGGAAAGGATCTACGACTGGAACCGTGACGTCGTCAAGAACCCCGACCACCTCGAAGTGGGCTGGAGGCTTCGCATTTACCTGTGACGCGGTGATAACCCCTTTCCTTTCGAGGCCCGCCCGGTCATCCGCCGTGCGGGCCTGTCTGGTTTTCCGGGCGCTTTTCTTGAAAGATCAGGGGACGTATCACTGTTTTTGCCCTGTTGACGCCTTGCTTTTTCAGAGTCATATTTGCAGCCAGCCAGGAAGTACCATCCCGTTGCGTAAGAACGCAGGGAGGCACCTATGCCCGAGGGCCACGCAAGCGCAATGGTTCTGATATCCGCCAAATCATGCTGCGCGGCACCAATAAGCAGCGCATTACCACGATGCGGAGGATCATGAATTCTTTCCGGAAGGATCACGCAAATACCGCGACCTGTGCCGGTTTTGAAAAACAGTGATTCGTCCTTGTGCTTTGCCCGTAGACATAATAGAAACCCATCTTCTGAAGAAGTACTCTTTGCTCAAATAATAATTGGAGGGTTATTGCATGAAATGGAGGCAATTAACAGCATGCCTGCTTGCAGCATTGTTAGGCGCAAGCACCATAATCATCCCGGCATCAGCTTGTACTGCTGTATACGTCGGCGCTGATGCCAGTAACGATGGAACGCTCATGATTGCGCGCTCCAATGACCATCAAAGCGTGCGGGCCAGCTACATTGAACTTGTACCCGGAAAAGAGAATGAACCGGGCAGAAAAATGCCGGTTAATAATGATCAGACAGTTTTTGCAGACCTCCCCGCCACGACCTACAAGTATACAACGACGCCTTGGATGGATTCCACGACTGACCTTTATGGTTCTCCCAAGGACGCGGCATGTGCGGCCAATGAGCATGGCGTCGCGATGACCATGTCCGTTACGTCATTTGCAAACAGTGCCGCGCTGGCGGCAGATCCTCTTGTAGAAGACGGATTAACAGAGTTTACTGCAAACGATCTGGTGATCTGTCAAAGCAAGTCTGCCGCAGAGGCAGTAGGCGTTCTGCTTGCCTTGCTTGATCAATATGGCAGCTCGGAATGCAATATCGCGATTATCGCCGATCAGACTGAAGCGTGGTATGTAGAAATCTATACCGGATATCAATATGCTGCCGTCAAACTTCCATCTGACAAAGTTGCAGTGTTTGGTAATGAATACAGCCTTGAGAGTCTGGCGGATTATCCCGAGCACATGACTTCTGACAGCTTGATCACCCTGGCGGAGGAAAACGGTTTTGCGGTCTATGATGCAAATGATCACCTTAACTTGCTTGATACCTATTCGGGTACGCAGGTGATTACAGATTACAGCCATATGCGAACATGGATAGGTCATCGTATATTGTCTGATAACGCAGATTACGCAAAATACAGCAAACAGCAGAAATATCCCTTGTTGTTTAGCCCGAATAATCAGGTTTCCCTGCAAGATGTCATGGAGATCATGCGAAACCGCTTCGAAGGCACAGAGTATGACGTAGATGCAACAGGGCGCGTTGACATGCGGGTTATTGGCACTGATACATCTTTATCCACGCATATCCTGCAGATATATCCAAACGTTCCTGCTGACATGTCCTGCGTAACCTGGGCGAGCCTCGGCCCGCCTTTATGCGGAATCTTCGTACCGGTCAGCAATTTCTGCACCGGCATTTCTGAAGACTTTGGAAGAAATCAACCCGCTGATGAAAAATCAATTTTCGATACGGAGCACTACCCGTATTATGCTTTTAAAGAGCTGTGCACCTTAGGTTTAGTTGATTACAAAGTATATGGAACTCCGGTCAGAGAATACTGGCACAGAGCTGAATCAAACGTAATTAGTTCGTTCCAAGAAGTAATAAAGATGACTGCTCAAAACTATGAAACAGATCCAAATGAATCAGCTGAATATGTGACCGGGTTCTGTAACAGCATACAAACGCAAGCCTTTGCCGACGCAAAGATGATACTGAACACAGTTAAATGGATGATGAGCAGCAATTCCAATACCATGAAGCTTGGCAGAAACCCTGAGACAAATGAACTTTTGGACACAGAGCGCGTTCTTGCCCCAATAACAATCAGTATGGATAGCACGAAGTATTCGGCTGTTCCGGAACCATGATCAATTATCTGACGACAGAGGCGACCTAACCGTTTATAACCTTTCTGTTATGCCTCTCTCAACGTCCATAGGAGTGAAAACTCCGCTGGAATTCTGTCAAGCGCAATAAAGCCGAATTTCGAAAAAAGCGAGACTGGACGGGCATTTTGACCCCTGTCTCGCTTTTTTCCTGTACCGATGCAAACGCAGGGATGTAAATATGTTCCTCACCATGCAGTCTCGATTTTCGTCCATTAGAGTGTCTGCTCTTTGGGGAGCAGTTCAATGTGCCCGGTGTTTTATCGCTCATCACCCGATACTGCTATGCCAAAACAACCACCCCTTAAGGTGGCTCTTTATTTGTTTCTTTTTTTGACAGCCACGTCAAATTGCATTATATTGTTTTTACAAACAAGGGCGTGACCCGCGCGTAGTACCACCAAAGCGATGGCATCCGGTTCAATACAGGCCGCCTCCTGTATGTCGTTAAAACGACAAACGGCGTGCCAACGCATCACGGAGGAAGGTATGGAATACCTGTCTTGCGAACAATACGCTGCGATCCTGGGCGTCCATCCAAGGACCGTGCAGCGGCACTGCCTGGCTGGAATCATTTCGGGCGCCGTCAAGCTTGGCAGTAATTGGCTTATCCCCGGGGATCACAAAACGCCGCCTCACACGGAACAGGGGAATGAAGCGGCATGGGCCCAGGCATCCCCCGGTGCGTACCTGGAGTTTCCCAGCGGCCGGGCGGATCGCTATCTCCAGTCTCTTTCACGGGACGCAGGCTTCTGGCTGGCACGGGGGCTGTTTGCCTATTACCGCTGCGAATATGAGGAGGCTCTCACCGCCTTTGACTGTCTTGCGCCGGACCATGATGACTACTTGTCCGGCAAGCTCTTTACAATGTATGCTGCCATTTGCCAAGGCGATTTTACGCGTTACCGCAACACCCGTCCCATCTTTGATTTTTCGGGCGGCACAAAACCAAGCACGCCGGATATGTGCAGGATTCTGGAATGCTTCCAGGCCAACATCAATGCCAGCCTTTTCATCATCCGCAACACCCCGGATTGGATCAAAAACGGAGACCTGTCAGTCATACCGCCTGTCATGCGGGATTTGGCTTGGTACACCTATATAAAATACCTTCAGATTATTAAGGATTATCGGGTGATGCTGGCATCGGCGGAAGCCAGGATTTCTACACGTGAACCGGGGCGTTATTCACTTAGCGATATATACGTCTATCTGTACGCCGCGCTGGGGCACCTAAAGCAGAATAATCACGCCCAGGCCCGCGACCGCATGATGACGGTGATGCACCTGGCGCTGCCGGACCGCTTCATCGGCCCTTTTGTGGAGACGCTCACTACCATGCAAGGCCTGACGGAACGCTGCCTTATGGAGGCCTTTCCCGAGCAGTATGATTTGGTCATCAGCCGCTGGAAGGTGATTTTCCCCCAATGGCTGAAGGCGCACAATGAGTTCGCCGCTTGCAGCATCCCGGAGATTCTCACCCGGAGGGAGTATCAGGTGGCGCTGTACGCGGTGGATGGGCTAACCAATGATCAAATTGCCCAAAAGATGTTTATTTCCCTTTCAACAGTTAAGAAGGACTTATCCTGTGCCTTTGACAAGCTTGGCATCACCTCCCGCCGTGAGCTGTCAGCCCTGTTCTGACGATATAGCCGTTTTGACCCCCTTTTTGGCCTAACACCTGTGCCCCAAGTTTAGTATCATATGCTTAAACGGGCGCGTTGTATCGACGCCAAAAGGAGCTGCCAGCGATGAAAGCGATCGTGGGTAAAGGCCGCACTGAACTGCCCTATCTGAATAACCTGCCCATGGCGCTGACCGTCTGTGCCATTAATCTGCCATTAGCGTTCATATTCCAGTACGGCCGGGAGCTTACGGTTTATGATTTCGTGGTAGACGCCGCCATCTGTGGTGTCTTAACAGCGTTCACAAGCCTGGCGTATACCCGGTGGGCGGCGGGATCCCACCGTGCCTGTGGCACCCTGCCTGCCCAAGTGCCCGTGAACGCGTTCATTCAAAGGCTGCCGCGGAGTTACTTTCTTCTGGCGGTCTTGACTGGACTGGTTGGAGCCGCGCTGATGGTGCTCGTCACCTGGGCGCTTCTGAATTTCTATCCGGAAACGAGCTACACCTTTTCCCGCTTTCTCGTCTGGAAAATTGGCTATTCCATTCTTCTTGCCGCTAAAGTGATTGAATTTGGGATTTTTCGCTACGTTCAGCCTGACTTGGCACGGCCTTCTGATCCGCCCCAAACGGGACAACAAACTGTCATCAACCCTCTGCCACGGCGAGAAATGTTTTCCCGCCTTTACGCGAGCGTCACCACCGATTTTGGGATGAACATGCTGCTGGGCCTGATACTTGGCGGCACCATCATTCAGGGGGACCTGGTGGTGCTGATGGGCGTCGCCCAAAGCGGCGTGGTCATAACCGGCCTGGTCCTTGGCATTATTGTCAGCCTGCTGATGGTCAGGCCCACTCTGTCGTCTGTACGACAGTTGGCCCTGGCTGGAAGTCTTCCGCCGGCGGGCAAGCCCAACCGTTTTCTGTCCGCTCTACCCGCCAACCCATGGGGGCTGACGGGTGTTTTGGTTTTGCCCGTCATGGTACTCTCCTCATTAATCTTTTGGGCCGTCATGTGGTTCTTTGGCTTTGAGACGCTCAACTTCTTTCAATTCTTCATCATTCGCACTACCTACACAAAGCTGTTAAGCCGCCTGGTGGAGGCCTTGGCTGTCCATCGTTACCGGCAACTGTCGCTGCCTGAAACCGGACCCCTGAAATTGGAGGTGGAACCCGATGTATGAGCGCTTGAAAAGCCCGCTGCAGATTGGGAAACTGGCACTGCCCAATCGCCTTGTGATGACCGCCATGGGTGTCAATCTGGGAAAACCGGAGGGAGGCGTCACAGATGACCTGATCAAGTTCTATGACGCCAGAGCCCGGGGAGGCGTGGGGCTGATTATCACCGAAGTTACGCGCATTCAGAGCGGCGCAGGCATCAGCGATCCCTGCCAGATGGCGGCCTACCGCCCGGGGGACATTCCGGAGCTCCAGCGCTTGAGCACCGCGGTCCATCGCTGGGACACGCGCCTGTTTATCCAGCTTCAGCACCCCGGCCGGGCGGCTTCCTCCTGGGTAACGGGAACTCAACCGGTGGCGCCCTCCGCGGTTGCCGGCCCCATGGGTGGTGAATTGCCCCGCGCGCTCTCGCACGCTGAATGCCGGGATATGGTCGACCGTTTTGTAAATGCCGCCCACATCGCCCAAATGGCCGGCATGGACGGCGTGGAGCTCCACGGAGCCCATGGCTACCTCATTAATCAGTTCTTGTCCCCCGCCATGAACTTCCGCGAGGATGAATATGGCGGCAGCTTCGAAAACCGTATGCGCTTTGTATTGGAGATCCTAAAAGGAATTCGCGAAACCTGCGGCCGGCACTTCCCTGTGTCGGTACGCATCAACGCCCAGGAGGCGCTGCCGGGCGGAATAGACCAGAAAGAAGCCGGTCGCATCGCCCGGGCGCTGGAGGAAGCCGGCGTCGATATGATCAACGTAAGCTGCTACACTGAAGGCTGCATTGAGCCTGGCACCTATCCCCAGGGCTGGAAAAAACACCTTGCTCAAGGTGTAAAACAGACCGTGTCCATACCGGTGATTTCAGTGTGTAACATCAAGGAACCCCAAGCCGCTGAGAAGCTGCTTGCAGAAGGTGTTTGTGACTTAGTAGGCCTTGGCCGGGCGCTGCTTGCGGATCCGGACTGGATACGCAAGGCCTTTTCGGGGCGTGAAGACGAGATACGACCCTGCATTGGGTGCCTGAGTTGTTTTGGCGAAATCTGCGCTCTCAGGCGCATAAACTGCGCTGTCAATCCCATGACGGGACACGAGCGGGAATACGAGATGCCGGTGGTAAACGGAAACGGGCGCCGGGTGGTGGTAGTGGGTGGGGGACCTGCGGGTATCCAGGCGGCCCTTACCTTGAAGGAGCGGGGCTTTGCTCCCATATTGTTTGACGAGAATGCTTTGCCCGGCGGTGCCCTCAACATCGCCGATAAGGGCTACAGCAAAGAGAAGATCACCCGGCTGACGCAAGCTCTGCATACACAAATGCAAAAGGCCGGCATAGAGCTCCTCCTGGGTGAGCGGGCAACTGCGAAGAGCCTGGAGGCACTTGATCCGGTGGCGGTGTTCTTGGCTTGCGGCGCTGAGCCGTTTCTGCCGCCCATAGAAGGCATCGATGGAAAGCAGGTGGTTACCGCGGAAAGCGTGCTGCTGGGCCGAACCGATCCGCGGGGTCGCGTGGCCGTCATCGGCGGCGGGATGACAGGCCTTGAAACCGCTGAAGTGCTGGCGCTTAAAGGCCGTGAAGTGACGATCGTGGAAATGATGGACACCCTGGGCTTTGGCGCCTACCCGGCCGTTGTCAGTGACATCATGGGCCGCGTTCTTTCTCACGGCGCCCAGGTGTTTCTGGGGCACAAATTAACCCGCGTCAGTGAAAACGAAGTGGAGCTGCTGCGCCTGGCTGACGGTCAGAGCGTAACTGTGGTTGCCGACTGGGTCGTGATGGCTATGGGCGTCACCCCAAGGCGTTCGCTGGCAGAAACCTGCGGTGAGCGCTTTGAACAATTCCGGGTGATCGGTGACGCGTCCAAACCCGGTCGCATCCTGGAAGCCATGCAGGACGCCCAGGGCAAAGCCTTCGTGTTTGATACGACCAAGAATTGAAAGGAGAAGAAACCATGCGCGCAAGCAACTTTACCCCCCTTGACAAACTTCGGAATTTCATGAAAGACGGCTCGATGAACAACCAGTACGGTATCCAGTTTTTTGCCATCGCGGAACCTGAAAAGGCAGCAAGGGCACTGCCTCCGCCCCTTGAACTGATTAATCCCGAGGCCCCCGTATATTACGGCTACATCGTCAATATCCGCGAGCCTACCTTCGCCCCCTGGTACATGGAGGGCGGCGTCGGACTGATGGCGCGCTATGGGGAGACGACCGGCCTTTACTTTCTTGGCCTTCAGCTGAGCGGGCCGGGCGCATTGATGGGCGCTTTCTCGGGTCGCGAAGGTTCAGGCCTTCCAAAGAAGCTGTGCGAGCGCATCGTGGTAGAACGCGAGGGCAACTGGGGGCACTGCATGATCCAGCGCAAGGGGGTGCCCTTGGTGGATGTCACCCTGCGCATTGGTCGCTACAACGACTCAAGTTTCTCATCCGAGCAGGAAGGATGCACCCGGAAGAACCCCATCACCACCGAGGG
>LFTR01000157.1:7780-19784 GCA_001513425.1 Clostridiales bacterium DTU024 | reverse complement strand
TATGACAGTCCCACCACATTCTACAGCTGGGAGCCGGCGGAGGCGGAGGTGACGCTGCGCTCTTCCAAGGATGATGCTTGGGGAGAGGTGCCCATCACCAAGGTGCTGGGTGCCGGCTGGATGGTAAGTGACAACTTTGTGCGGGGTCAGCACGGATTGTACCAGTACCCCGCGGATGAAACCATGCGCACGATGCAGTATTTGTTCTCCGGGCGCTACGATCAATGTACGCTGACGCGCGATCACCAGCATTACGAGTAATTGGGAGGAACAGACAATGGATAACAACAAGGGATACTTCCTGGGAAAAAACGCCGTCGTAACGGGCGCAGCATCGGGCGTCGGCCTGGCGCTGTGCGAGGAGCTTTTATCGCAGGGCGCCGGCAAGGTGGTGCTGGCGGATATCAACGAGGAAAACCTGCATACTCACGAAAAGCGGCTGCAGCTTCAATACCTGGGCCGGATCAAGGGCGTTCGCTGCGATGTCACTAAAGAAAACGAAGTGCAGCAAATGATTGATGAGGCCGTTGAGTTCATGGACGGCCGTTTTGACTTACTGATCAATAATGCCGGCCTTGGCCTCTCGGGCCTGTTCACTCCCACGCAAGCAGGCGAAGTTCTCAAAGAAAAACTGCACATGCGTGTGCAGACCAATGAGGACTGGGAAAGGGCATTTAAAATCAATTTCTATGGCGCCCTATACGGCTGCCGCGCCGCCATCAATGTGATGATACCTCAGGGGGGCGGACAGGTGGTCAACATCATCTCCGGCATCGCCTGGTCCCCCATGGCTTACCAGAGCATGTACGCGGCGACCAAGGCGGCACTGAATATGCTGACGCTCACGCTTAGATATGAATACTGGGATGAGGGCATCAAGTTCAACTCAGCCACGCCGGGAACCACACTCACTGCGATCTGGGGAGAAATCGGCCCCCCGGAGGGCGCCCAGACCGCTCAGGAATCTGCCCGCAAGGTCCTAAAAGGTGTAGCGGAAAACCAGCGGCTGATCCTGGGCGACAAGGGAGATGAGGAAGGCGCTCCACACTGTTTTGACCCATCCATACAGGATGGGCTGGACAGTTACTTTCTCAATGTCGCCCGCGTGCGCCGCGGCGGCAAGCTGATTGTATAGGGCTTAGCTTATTTTCTCACAATTCGCTGTGAAATTCCGCCCTGCTATTGACACCGGGGCGGATTGAGTTTATAACATAAGCAATTGTCAGTCTAAAAAGTCGATACCCGTGGCGTATCAATGTATGATACGTGCACCATATGAAAGGAAGAGTGAACCATGAAAAAAATCTTTTGCCTCCTGTCTGTCCTGATCCTGTTGGCTTCCCTTCTGCCAGCCACCGCTTCCATCAATAGCCCCTCCTCCACCATGTACGTAAAAACTGGCAACGGAAAGACGCTTAACCTGCGCGAGCAGCCTGACGCCAACGCAAAAGTCATCGCCAAAATCCCTTACGCTGCTGAAGTGCAGGTGTATGCTGACTTTCTGGGAATGGTCTGGTATCATGTGCAATACGGTATGTATAACGGCTATGTCAAGACCGAATTTCTGAGTGACAAGAAGCCAAAGCCTTTTGTTACCCCCACACCCAAGCCCACCGTCAAGCCCACCCCCGTCAAAACGCCCTCGCCTGAGGAGCAGACCGCCAATGAAATCGCAGCGGCCAAAGCCCTGGGCCTGGTACCCCGGGGAATGACTTCTGAGGGCAATGTCACCTGGCAGGAGCTGGACCAGCTGCTCACCAACGTCATTCGCCTTAAGAACAACAATTCCTCAGCGGCCCGCAGCCATGTATACCTGTCGCTGACCGAATACCAGGCGGCAAACGCCGGCTTTGATTTCGACATCGTTCTGCGCGGTGTGGCAGCTGCGGAGCTATACGGCGCGCTGATTGATATGGGCGAAAGCGACCCCGCGTTCAACCACTCCAACGACCCCTTTGTCGCGGATAGCGCCGCCATTGCGCTGTGCCAGGAACACGCGGGGATTTCAAGCAATGTGGTGGGTGACTGGCGGGCACTGCCCATGCTCGACATGGTGCTGACTATCATTGACAACGTAGACACTGCCTCCGGAAAACCCGTCATGTCCATAGACGCGGACCATGATTTCCACCCCAATAACCCCTTCACCCGCACCGAGGCCATCCAGGCGGTCTACCGGCTCTACAATTCCTTCCATCATTTCCTGGGGCAAGTGACCGTCACCCACGCGCGGCAGGCCAACCTGCGGGCGCAGCCATCCATGAAAGCGGACATCGTGGGAAAGGTCAACCCGGGCGAAGTCTATAACGTTGTGTCCATTCCTAAGACAAGCTGGTATGAGATTCAACTGCAAAACGGCAAAACAGCTTATATCGTTGGCGGCATGGTTTCCTTTCAAATGCACTGATGCGGCGTGCCCTTGATCAATGAGGAGGTAATCCTATGAAAATCCCGCGTATTCTGCTCATCTTGGCTTTAATGGCATTGTTGCCGGCATCCACCACCCTGGCAGAGATGACAGGCCTGCCCAATCCCATCCATGAGGCCACCCGCCAGGAAGCAGAGGAAGCCGCCGGCGAATGGTTCTACCTGCCCCCGCTGCCTGAAGGGGTGGATGATGCCGATTACAGTTACATCGATGCCCCTGCGGGCGATCCTGATGGCATGGTTATCGCCCAGGCGATGTTCTATTACCATGGCACGCGCTGCGTGCTTCGCGGGGCCTTTACAGACGAGATTCAGGATTTCTCCGGTATGTACCATGACTGGGCCTTTGACCGGGAGATGCGTATCGGCGGTGTTTTCCATGGCCGCGTAATGTATGTTGACGGCGGCCCGGGCGTTGCGCAGTGGTATGATACGCTTCAGAGCTCGACCTACTCCGTCTCCATGGATGAGGGCGCGACACTGGAAAAGATGATGGTACTCGCCAATTCTATGGCTGAGTGGCAGCAGGAGGAGCCCCCTGAGATTCCCGGCGAGGGCCTGGAGGGTATAGTGCTTCCCGAATTGGCGTGGGCTGAGAAATCAGATAGCCAAGCGGTGGCCGAGGCCCTGGGCTTTCCCCTTGAAGCGCCCCAAGGCGCTGAAAACCCGCGGTATTATCTCTTCACCCGCAGCGGCCCCCTGTACCTGGCGGCTGTCCGGTATGAGTTGGAAGGCAAGCAGCAAGTCTACTGGGCACGCAGGGGTGAAAAACCCTTTGAGGCCTCAGAAGTTACCTATCCCTGGGACAAATGGGAGGTTGCGGCGCTTGGCCCCTTTGAGGCAATTCTAAGCTACACGCCCGGCGGAGAGGGACTGATTACCTGGTTTGACCGGGACACGGGCATCAACCGCACTGTCGCCGTGGTGACAGACGCGTCTTGGGAAGTGCTGTGTGCGGCCGCAATGCTCTTCATCTGATAGCTGATCCAAGTCCAATGAGAAAAGATATGGGTGCGGACGTTCTGAAAGGTAAATAATAGGAGCCACATATCCTTGCCGGACAGTGAACCGTCAACAAAACAACTTTGTGGGAGAATAATGGACGCAAGGGATATATAGAAGAGTCTCTAACGCTATATTGAAAGAAAAACAACGGGGGCGCGAACGATGAAACGTTGTCTATTCTCCGTATGTATTGCTTTAGTCCTTCTCATTGCATGCTTGGAAGTGTCGCCGGCAGAAGAAACGCTCCCTTCTGAGATACGGAACTACTTTTCTGGAAGCAGCTTGAATGGAGCAGAAATCACTGAAACCGCCCACTTGACAGATCATGGAAACAGCAGCTGCCGGTTTGTGCTTGTCAGAACAAAGGACGGGTCAAATGCTGTGTATTGCTTTAAGCTTCAAAACGGCACATGGGTTCATTCCTTTCACACGAAATCAGCCATACCTCAAGGGAAAAATCGAGTCAAAATCTATCTTTCGGATCATATGGAAGATGGGGCAACAGACAAGAACTACCCTGGTCCGATATTAGTTGTATGTCAATTGGATAAGGAAGAGAAATATACCCAGCTGTTTACGGGTTACCAACTTTCCTCTTGCGGAAAGTGGAATCTTTTCCGCATCTGGAGCTATGGGGATTATGGCAGCATGGTGCTTGATGATGGCCATATTACCTATTTTGGCGACGCAGACGACAACAAAATCGTTGGAACAGCCTATGGCACTTTCCAACGGGACCTGCGTTATGTCAGCTTGTCAGCTGTTTCGAAAACGCTGAAAGAAGCAAGGCAGAAACTGACATCCGCGCCGACACTGCCAACATCTTCTGAACTGAAAGCACAGGAAATACACTTTTCCGGCGGCAAGAAATATGCTGTTTATTCCGCCCCGGATAAAAACTCTCTTCGCAGCGCAAATGGCAAAGCGGCTGTCTCCACCAATGGATGGATTCAGGTGTTTGGTCGAGATGGTAATTGGATTCTAATACAATACTCTATCGACACCGGCCACTATAGAATCGGTTATATCGATACCGCATCATTGCCAAAGAAAGCAGAAGTCCCCAATCTTGGTTTGCGTTCTGCCACTGCGCTGACGGTTGGGACAGTCAGTGTGACAGATGATCCGCTGTATTCTCAAAGCACATTAATTACGCTGCCTGAGAAAAGCGAGGTAAACCGGCTGGCAACCTTGGGTGATTGGGCATATATCGAAGGTGACTCATTCCGTGGATTTGTGCCTGTTGATTCGCTTGCAACGGCAGGCACCGGGGGCGAAGAACACCGGTTTTATGCTCATAAGGCTCAGAATGGACAGATCTATGATTTGTTTAAAGTGAAAAAGATGCATTATGATTACAACCACCATGTTTATGCCGTGACAGGTGTCTATGAACGGGTCGTTTCAGACGAAGGATACGTACATGGTGAGATTGCGGATAATGGGTCGGAATTCACTTATCTGATCGCCTCGGATTTTCACGCGGAGATGCTCAATGGTGCAACTGAAAACTCATTGATCAACATTCCTGTGACCGATCTCTATCAGTGGTATCTTGATGCCTATATGAATGGAGAAAACCCAGAAACGGGTAATCTGACTTTTGAGTATGATCTGCCGCAGGAAGAGCAGGGGATCACACATGCAGACTTCTGGTTTGTCACCACCCACATTGAGTTGAACGACAGCAACGAAATACAATTCATGGAATATGTATATGTACCGTGGGGATGACGTTTGCGGCAAGAAGAAACGACACCATCGCCGGGGAGCCTTCTGACGAATGACGCAGTCATTCCGAAGCACCGGGTATCTCCCGGTTTTGCAGAGCATACTTTTCACGGTACCGAATTTGAACGCAAACACGCCCGGCTCTTCAATAAACGCTTTGACATTAGGGGGTGCATTTGTCTCGTCAAAACAGCTGTTCCGGTATAGTTGGAAAATGGACTGCACGATTTAATCCCAACAAGAGTACATGGAGATTTATACTATTTTGCAGGGAAAATCGGGTTATTGTATTATTTTCCGAGTATCTGTTGATAAATCACACCCGGGGACCCGACAAACGATAGAAGGAATTCTGTCAGCAGTTGGGTCCTTTGTTTATTCGACGCTCTAAAACCCGTTGATATATCAAAGGGTTTTGGCCAAATCATGCTGCGCGGCACCAACAAGCAGTGCATTTCCGCGATTCGGTGGATCATGAAACCTTCCTGGAAGGCTTTGTAAGTGTTGCGATTTGTGGCAATTTTGACTGTACGCCTACTGCTTGATTCCAATCATCTGCATTCGCTGCCGGGGGAGAGTTTTGAAAACAGGCTGGTGGACAAATGTCGGGCGGATGCCATTGCGCGCATACACCATGCCGGGGTTTCCCTGAAGCAAGTCGTCCGCCTGACCGGGACGAGCGAGAAAACCATTGTCTGAGCAAACATGGTGTTACGTTCCCTGTCTTGTGGTACACAGGCCCACGGATAAGCCGAGGGCCCTATCTGTAATCATTGACAGCCGAGAAACCATATACTACAATCCACTATGGGGGGAGTTGCAGGCAATGAAAACACATTCTTTGACCAAGGGTCAGATGGAAGCGAAGATCAGTGAGGCTTTCAGCCAATTTGAGATCAATTTCATGGGAAGGGGCCCGCGGCAAATCAGGACCTACATCCTCCAGGACATGGTCATTGTTCGCATGATAGGGTTTTTGAGCCAGTCAGAACGGATGCTGGCGGAAACATCCCAGGGTGTAGAGCAGATCAAGAAACTCAGGGCTATGCTCTTTGAGACCGCCAGGGGTCAGATCGAGACGATGCTGGCGCCCATCATCGGGATGGAGATCGTCAGCGTCCACTCCGACGTGAGTACAAAGAGCGGCGAGAAGATCATCCTGTTGACTNNGTAATCCTATAGGCAGACATCCAAACGGTTGAAAGACCTGTTGCGAAGTAAGCCGATATCAACAAGCTTCACAAAGAGGCTGTGTTGGTATCGGCTTCTTAAATAGATGAGGAGGCATTGTGAAATGATCGACGCATGGAGATGCTTGTCGCTCCCTTGGGAAATGGAAAGCATCCTGGCAAGCGCACCTAAGGTAGCGCTGGCCCAAACCCGTGAGGAAATACTCGCCATGGCCCTTGGCGGACAAGCGGAAGGCACATACGACGTTGCTTACGATGTACCGGGTCTGGGCATGTACACCGAAGCAACCGTTGCCAAATGCGCCAACGGGCTGGCGGTCAATTATCCGGAGCCCTACATGCGCCGCCGCGATCCGGACTGTCTGGTCGTGGCCGACGAAATGCCAACAGACAAGCCCAAATACAAAAATCTCTATGGCGAGCCGTTTTTCCCGCTGCGACAAGAAGTGTTTGAGTGGCTGAAAAACCAGCCGCTGCTGGTGCTGCCTTTTTGGGCCGGCGGTGAAAGCCTCAATTGCCCCGCGCTTCTGATCGGTCCATGCAACGCCGCTTTCTTCGCGGGGGGCTTGGCAGACCTGCAGGGGTTTATTCCCGCATCCGAGTTGCCGGCACATTTCGCCCCCAAGGCGGTCGTCTATCTGGCGCCCCCTTTTCGCCACACCCATTTCAGCAAAAAACAGGTCGTTGTGCACAACCGTACCACGGAGATGCACGAGATCTTTTCCTTCAACCTCTATCCCGGCCCCAGCGCTAAGAAGGGGATCTACGGCGCTCTGATACACATAGGCGAAATGGAAGGCTGGCTCACCCTGCACGGTTCCACGGTCAAGGTCGTCACACCCTACGACAACAGTCTGGTTATATTGCATGAGGGCGCCAGCGGCAGTGGCAAAAGCGAGATGATCGAACAGATGCACCTGGAGCCGGATGGCCGCATCCTGCTGGCGCAAAACACCATCTCCGGGGAGAAAATGCACCTGAGCATCAATGAAACCTGTGAACTGCTGCCTGTCACCGACGATATGGCCCTTTGCCAGGAGTCATTCCAAAATGGCGGCCGGCGCCTGGTGGTCAAGGATGCGGAAGCGGGCTGGTTCCTCAGGGTAAACCATATCACGCACTACGGCACGGATCCCCAGCACGAGAGCCTGTGCGTCCATCCCAAGGAACCGCTTATTTTCCTGAATATGAAGGGCGTACCCGATTCCACCTGCCTCATCTGGGAGCACATCATGGATGCCCCGGGGCAGCCGTGCCCCAATCCGCGTGTCATTATGCCAAGGCACCATGTTCCGGGTGTCATCAACGAGCCGGTGGAAGTCGACGTGCGGAGCTTTGGTGTGCGCACGCCGCCTTGCACAAGCAAGAATCCTACCTACGGCATCATTGGCATGATGCATGTCCTGCCGCCCGCGCTGGCGTGGCTGTGGCGCCTGGTCGCGCCCAGGGGGCATAACAACCCCAGCATTACGCGCACCGCCGGCATGACCGGGGAAGGCGTGGGCTCCTACTGGCCTTTTGCCACAGGAAGAATGGTGGATCAGGCCAATCTGCTTTTGCGGCAGATCATCAAGACGCCGTCCACTCGGTACAAGCTGATCCCCAATCAGTACATCGGGGCGTACCACGTCGGCTTCATGCCGCAATGGATCACCAGGGAGTATCTCGCCAGGCGCGGAAGCGTCAAGTTCAGGCCCGATCAGACGGTCGAGGCGCGCTGCCCGTTGCTGGGCTATGCCCTGGAATCGCTGAAGATCGATGGCAACTATATCCCGCGGGGTTTGCTGCAAACCAACCTGCAGCTGGAGGTGGGCGAGGAAGCCTATGATTTGGGAGCAGGGATGCTGGCGGATTTCTTCGCGCAGGAACTGGCGCAGTTCCAGACGAAGGATCTGGATGACGAAGGGAAGAGGATCATCGACTGTTTCTTTGACGGCGGGTCCGTAGATGATTTCAACCGACTGATATAAGAAACAAAAACCACTGCTCTCGTTCGAGAAGATGTGCCGGCTGATATACAGTGATTTTTGTATCTTTATTGTTTTTTTGCATGTGCTCAGCGGGACCGGTTGAACACTCACCGGGACTAAGATATATTTGCCGCTTTATCAGACATTTCAGAGAGCATGAGGACCGGCGGGATGGGACGGGCGAGCTGCCGGGATCCCGACGCAACGGATGCCGCTGTATCATTTGGAAAACCGCAATATGTTGGAAGCTGTATATCATCCGCTTGTCTCCGAAACACAGATGCGTCCTGTGTATTTCCTCAACAGCCGGGTCGCTTCAGATACCATAAGACTTCAAACTCCTTCGGATGAAACGAACTTATCCCGGGGGTTTTCATGATGTTTGATGTGTGATATATTGACCACAATATATACTGATCACTTTCCTACGACTGACATACTGTCGACTTTGGCCGCAGGAGGTAATGAAATGAGCGTGAAAAGAAAATATCTCGGACTGTTGCTCTCCCTGGTTGTTTTGGCAGCAACCATGGGGGGAGGTGTCGCGAAATCGGAAACGGATCCGGCGGCTTTCTCCGGTTTGTGGCAAGGAATGTTTACGCTTGAGGGGCTTCCGCTGCCGGGCGGAGTTCTGCTTGAGATGAAGAGTGACGGAGCCGGAACTGCCCGAATCGGGTTTGACGACGAATATACCCGGCAGAGCGTTGATGTCATCCTTCTTGAGGGATTGCGCCTCCAAGGCGGCGGTGAGGCGGATGAGATGAAGTTTCTGCTGGATGCGGTATTTGTCCCGGAGGATTCCGGATGGCACCTGTCAGGTGAGATGGTGATCGATGACGGATATGATGTCATAACGGCGGAGCTCGCGTTCTTTCAGGATGACGGCACACCGGGTGACGAGTCTGCCGCGTTTGCCGCGCAGATGGCCTATCCTGACACCCGGGGCAATTCCATTGATTTTTCGGGTGAATGGACAGGCACCATGCTGGTGGCGGACATCAGCGGTCCCAACGCTGCCGCGAACGCGAACCTGCAAGACGAAATCTTCGATTGCAGCCTCACGCTGGACTTGAGTGATCCTTCCCGGGGGACAGGCGATATCTTCCAGGGGGATAATGTTTTCGGTCCCGGGTTGACAGCTTCCGTCCAATATGACAGACTGACACTGACGGGGCTTTTGTGGAACGACGACTTTGAATGGTATGGTACTTTTGAGCAGGACGATGAGACGGGTGAATGGACCCTTGTCGGCGGCGGCGATATCACAAGCGCGGAAGTCAATTTTCACATTGTTCTGCGGCTGACGAAAGCTGTTTCCCGCATACAGGAAACAGAAGTTACCCCAACAGCCCAAAGTTCGGCTGAACCGCCAGACTCAAGCCTGCCGCTTGATGAGTTTGTCGTCGGGTCATGGATGCGGGAAGCCTCGGCAGTTATATCCGAAAGAACCGTCCATGTGTTTAGGGCCGACGGTTCATGCGTCACCTACAGCGCCCTGCCCGGACCTGATGACAGCGAAAGCACCTGGATCGACGGAAACTGGAAAGCTGAAGAAATTTCCGGCGGCAATTGGTCGATAGCCGATGGTCAACTTGCTGTCACTTTTGAAAACAGTCTGTTGTCCTTCAATACGCAAGTTGAAAAAGAAGACGACCAAACCATCAGGATCCAGGAGATGTATACCAAACGATACTATCTCAGGCTTCCCGAGCCCGGCGAATGACACATCGCGTGACTTTGGGGCATCCGAGGATGTTTTTTGGAGATGCCGGCAAATCGGCAGTCGTTGAAATGCTGTCACAGCCGCTCAGGCAAGAATGATTTTTCCGTGATAACGCAACTGAGCTAAAAAACGGTTGAGCGCCCCCTACACCTGTGTTAAAATGCAGTCATCCTACAAAGATCGTCCTTCGCATACAACATTTAAACGCAATTCAATTATCGACATACTTGTGGAGGTTACAATGAAAAAGACTTGGCGTTTTCTTTCGATCCTGATCGCCCTTATGTTGAGCCTGAGTATCGCGCCCGCCTTGGCCCAATCGCCCGAAGCGCTCTTGGGTCCTGCCGGCACGCCCCGGGACATCCGCACCATCCGTTCTGATATTCAGCTGAGCATCAATCCGCAGGCAGCAGCCATCATCTCGATGCTCACGGGGGAAACACAGGGCGGAGAATCTGATCCGGCTATTTCGACCCTAATCAATGCCATCAATAGACTCGGTTTCAACGTTCTGGCAAATAAAAACGCGATATCCGCTGTAATTGGCTCTCAAAACGCGGAACTGATGGATGTTCGCGCCTGGATGGATCCGGAGACTTACGAGAATCACATCACCACAAGTGTGCTGCCCGGACTGGCGCTGAGCATAGACCCTGCGGTGATCCGTAACCTGACCGCGCGGGCATCTGCCATGGCGCTGGATCCCGAAAGGGTCTTGCAGCTGACCGACCTGCATCTTCAGGCCGTTGGCGGGGTCCTCACTGAAACCGCTTTATCTTTCCCCGCGGAAGAAGGCAGCTTTATTGTAGGGGGTTATGGCACCTTCACAAAACGCACACAGGTTGTTTTGACCACGCACATGATGGCAGACCTGCTGAAACGATTGGGCGGCATCTACAGCAGCGCGCCGGTGCACATGGAATACATGCAGATGATCCTTTCGCAAACCAATGCTTTGATCGATGAAGCCGGTGCTGATGGCGAGGTACCGGATCCGGGCAAGCAATTGAGCGAGGCGGCTGAGACGATCAAAGCAGAACCTGATAAGGCTGTTGCCAGTGGATGGGTCTACGAAGGCGAGGATGGCGTTTACATTGATGCCGTGACCCCTGAAGACGCCGCGTCGCCCACCAGGATGCACATTTTCCTGGGGAAAAAGGAGATCCGTGCAAAGATCATAGGTAAGGGCTACAGCTATACACAGGGCGAAGAGGAGCACGCAGCGCCGGAATGGGAACGGATCGAGGAAGACATCCTTGCCGGTGAGAACCATACCGACATCTTGATCACCCTCAATGGCAAGCACTTGTCCGACCTGCCGCAAATCAACACGGAGGCAGTGATTGCCATTGTCGCGAATGGGACGAGCATGGGCTTAACGATTAATTCCGATCACAACGTGGAAAGCATGGAGAGCAATGCATCGTTCAGCCTCTCCATAATGACGCCCGATCCCTTAATGACCCTCACTGTGTCCACCAAACCGACAGAGGAGCAACCTGAAGAGCCGATATTGGGGGAAACGAGGACCATTCTCTTTTCGGAAAACGAGTTGACAGATGAAGAGAACACTCTGCTTGAGACCAGCCTGGCGCAGGCGATCCCCGCACTCTTTTCACGCATCGGTGCCGTGCTTCCCGAGGAAGGGCCCCTCCTGATGCAAATGCTGGGCGAGATGATGGCTCCGCAGGAAGCAGAAAGACCTGTCGAAGCACCTGGGCTCGAAGAGATTCCGGGCGCATCTGTGCCCGGTGAAGGCGAATTGCGTGTTGTGACCGAAAACCTCTATGTGCCTGACGGGGGTGATACAGGTTACTTTTTTGCAAAAGTAGAAAACACCGGTTCAGATCCGATTGGTACGGATTATGGGTCCTTAACGATTCTTGGTGATAATGATAATGTTCTGTTTACGCGGGAATACATCAGCAGCACCCAAGGCACCATCCTATTGGAACCGC
>LFTR01000157.1:0-7736 GCA_001513425.1 Clostridiales bacterium DTU024 | reverse complement strand
ATGGGGGAACAAGAAACCGCGCAAAAAATCGTGAGAGTGCCTTGTGAGGCTGCATTTGATCTTCCCGGAGCGCAGAGTTACGAGAACTATGTAAATGTGACATTCACAAACACCTCCGATGAGCCCAGGAACGATTTCAACATAACAGCGGCTTTGCTGGACGAGAATTCCAATTTGCTGCTGGTTCAGAATGAAAATCCGACCTCCATCGCCATACATCCCGGCAGTACGGTAACCATAAGGATCTATGTAAACAGCGATATGATGGCGTTCTATGAAGCGAAAGGCCTTGTCCCGGCCAAAGTTGATGCGATCGTATCGTATCCCCTGGAATAAGGCAAGGCTTCGCATGGCACGGATAATGCCGGGCAACACTTAGTCCTTGTTTTCAAACAAAAAGGCCGCCCTGATCCTTCAGAGCGGCCTTTTTTGAATCTGTGGAGCTGAGTACGTCAGTTTACCTCATCCTGAGCGCGCTGAAGGAGCGTTAGCAGGTAGAGGAATTCCTCCTTGTATGCGTCCCCGGTCAGACTGTCGGATCCCCGCAGCAGGGCGAGCGCTGAATCGTAGGTTGCGGTGCCCTTCCACTCGCTCCCACGCAGCAGCATCCCGGTCTCCACCACGCCAGATGCGAAGCGCAGGTTATCGCTCATTTCATCCAGGGCGTCTTTTTTCAACGGATAGGTATACAGGCTGCTCTCGTCCCCGTCCGGCGCCTTGGCGCGGACACTGAGCGTCAGGAGTTCCCCGTTGTCCCCTTCAGCAAGCGCGTCTGTTTGGTATTTGCTGTCGGTTTCGCCAAATTCAAAGGAGCTGCCGAAGGGTACGAGCTCGTACATCACCGTCAAATGGTGTCCGCTGCCCATTTCCCCGCCATCTTTCGTGTCGTCCGCGAAATCCTCGGCCTGCATAATTCGGTTCTCATAGCCGATAAGCCGGTAGCCTCTGATCTGCGCCGGGTTGAAGTCCACCTGGAGTTTCACGTCCTTGGCGACAGTGAAGAAAGTCGCGCCGATCTCGGTGACCAGGGCTCGCCGCGCCTCATGGATCGTGTCGATATAGCTGTAGTTGCCATCGCCCCGGTCAGCCAGAGCTTCCAGCTTGTTGTCCTTGTAATTGCCCTCGCCAAAGCCCAGCACGCTCAGGAAGATGCCGCCTTGTTTCTTCTCTTCCACCATCCGGGCGAGCGAACCTTCATCGCTGACGCCGACGTTCAAATCGCCGTCGGTGGCAAGCAGGACCCGGTTGTTCCCTCCGGCAATGAAATGCTTATTCGCCAGCTCATACGCGCTGGTGATCCCCGCAGCGCCGGCCGTCATGCCTCCCGCGGTGAGGTTCGCGATGGCATCCATGATCCTGACCCTGTCGCTGGCCCTGACGCCGTCCAGGAGGACCTCGTCCCTGGAAGCATAGGTGACGATGGATACTGTGTCCGTAGGGGAGAGTTCTTCAAGGAGCATCTGGAAAGCGCGTTTTACCAGCGGCAGTTTATCCGGCATGTCCATGCTGCCGGAAACGTCGATAAGGAAGACCAGGTTCTGTGCAGGCCGTTCCTCTTTGGGAATCTCCGCAGCCTGAAGCCCGATCAGGAGCAGCCAGGTCTCGGAATTCCAGGGACATTCGGCCAGTTCCATCGTGACGCCGAAGGGCTCGTCGTCTACCGGTTTCTTATAGTCGTAACTGAAGTAATTGAGCATCTCCTCGATGCGCACGCTGTCGATTGGAACGCTTTCGCCCCTAAGAATCATTGCTCGGAGCTGAGCGTAGGAGGCGGTATCCACGTCCGCCGCGAAGGTTGACAGGGGTGCGGTTCGCACGGACAGGAATTGGTTCTCCCGGAAGGCGTTATATTCGTTGGTGTTGAATGCATCCGGCATGGGAATCAGCATGGGGTACTGCGGAGGCTGCGCGTTTAATGCCATAATGCCCATGCCGTCGGCGGCCTCCTCCCTCTTGGGCGCGTAGGGCCTGGCTGCCTGCGAAAAGAGGACCTGATGAGTGATCCTGTCCAGGATGCCGCTGGCCAGAAGGCCGTTGTCACGTTGGAATTGCGTGAGCGCGGCGGTGGTATCGGGGCCGAACACCCCATTTTGCTCGCCCGCGTAGTAACCCAACTCCTTGAGCCGCTGTTGCAGTGCGAGGACTCCCTCGCCCTCGTCCCCTTCTCTGAGTTCCAGCGTGAAACCGGCAGTGCCTGAAGCTGATGAGGGCACTGCGGCAGCTATCGCGGTCGTCATGAGCATTGTCAGAATGATGGCAAACGCTGTTATTCCCTGAAAAACACGCTTCATTGTGGGTTTCACCTCCCTCTGCTTTATTAGACGCAAATCGCCCGCATTTAGTTCCGCCCGCAGACAGGGTCGGGGCGAAACTTGCACAGACAATGGAGAAAAGACGACCATTCAATTACCGGCGGCGGCACGGCTTCTCATTTTCGCCCCGGCTGTTGCGGTTGACAGGTTCGAAAAGAAAAGCAGGTCCCAAGGAATATGACCGTTATGACGCTCAGCGATGGATAGGCTTCGAACCGCCTCCACAAAGTGATCATCATGCATCGTGTTTGCCGATATGGTCTCTGATGAAGGCCAGCACAAAGTCGAAGTCTTCAGGTGCGGTGTAAACTTGGTTGTGCATCAGTCCGCTGCGCAGCTTGATAGTATATCTTCGGGGACTGGCTTTGACGTTGCTGACATTCGTGAACCTGGTGTACACCGATGAATGGCCGGAAGACAGCATCCCGGTACCTGCCGTGCTGGCGTTGCGTGACAGTAACCCGGCGAGTATGGTAACGGCGCCGAGGGCTTGCGCCCGCTTATGCTCATGGGGCAACTGGGTGTGGCTCACACCCTTTTCGTCCATTCTAAACAGAACGCTGTAGCGTCCTCCCATCATCACCGCGTAGAAATAATAGGAAAGTGTGACTAGGGCAATCAGAAACAGCAGTACCCACAGCATGGGCGGTCCTATGCTTGACAGGGCTTCATTCAGACCATCATCAAACGCCGTCACGCCAATGAGGAACAGAGCCAGTACCAGCCAGATAAAGAAAAAGATTTTCATGACCAGAAACAAATGCGTCCCGCTGAGGTACAGATTTACTTTGTGTATCCAGTACAAAACGCCATCTGTGTCTTTGAAGATCGCAGCGCCAGCCTGCTCGAGGCTGCTTTCTGTAAGTTGTTCGATAAGGGTTTTTGTGTCGCTTTCTTTAGTGGTTTGTTCTAATTCCTTTGTTTCCTCGGCATTGTGGTTATTGTTGATTGCAGGGCACATCGTTCTCCTCCTGTGTCCGCCTTTTCCTAATACTCTCGGAAGTATCAACCGTTTTTCAAAACCGGTGTGGCCCGGTTACGGAGGCAGTACAATACTTTCTCATAAGCTGGCAAAGCGTAATACAGATTCTTTTTCTTTTATACCCCGGGAATGGAAGACCAAACGATGATGCGTGTGCATCTTTCCCTGCCCGGCCCATGCAGACCGTCCGGACCGTCTGAAGGCCGTCGGGACGATTCTGAGAGAATACTAACAAAGCCGCCATTTTTTGCATGGAACCTGAATAGTGCGGTTGGAACGCTTGGCGCCGCTCCACTCCCGCACCACCCGGGCACGGATCGTTATGACGCCGTCCACCCGGTACAAACCGATCCCCAATCAATACATTGGGGCGTACCATGTCGGCTTTACGTCGCAATGGATCACCAGGAAGTATCTTGCCGGGCGCGGAAGCGTCAAGTTGAGGCCCGATCAGACGGTCGAGGCGCGCTGCCCGTTGCCGGGCTATGCCCCGGGAATGCTGATAAACGATGGCAACTATGCCGCGGGTTTTGCTGCAAACCAACCTGCAGCCGACGGAGGGCGAGGAAGCCTGTGACCTGAGTGCAGGGATGCTGGCAGATCTCTTCGCGCAGGAGCCGGCGCAGTTCCGGACGAAGGATCCGGATGACGAAGGGAAGAGGATCATCGGCTGTTTCTTTGACGGCGGGTCCGTAGATGATTTTGGTGGACCGATATGACTCAGTGACGCGTGCTGTTTGTCTACCGGGCCATGCCCGCAGATACTGTAATCAGGGGATTTCCGACAAGACACCGTTGCCCGGTTCCAGGCCCCGGATGTCCGCAAGTTCCCGGCTGCGGGGACCAATGGCTGTGGTTTCCAGGTGCTGCTCATACCGCGCGTTCCACTTTTCTGCCGAGAAAGCCGCACTGATCCGAAGACTTTTTATCAAGCTTTCGATCTGCGTTTCGTCGCGCCCCTTGGTGTTGACCAGAAGGAGGATGGAGAAATCCCGCCGGAGGGTTTCCGGGACGATGCCCTCAACCCCTTCGCGCAAGCCCAGAATGCCGTCCGGGAGGAGGATACCGGATCCAAACATGTCAAAGGCGTCGATCTCGCTGCAGTCAGAGCACCGCTGGTACGCTGCCAGCCAGACCCCTTCGGGCGGGTTTTTCAGGCTGAAAGGGACATCGTAAATGCCGAAGGTTCCGTGCTCTTTCACTATCTCGCCTTCCAGTAGGTATAGCCGTGCTTCCGAGGTATCATAGGGCAGACCCAGTACCTCTTCCGGAGCGCCGGGCAACGACTGGGCCACGTTTTCCAGTACCCCACCAAAGGTGGCGGGTTTCCCCGACCAGTCCCGGTACTTTGTCATCTGCTCCGGAGTTCGCACGAAAGGCGTGAAGCGCAGGGCGGTGAAGCCGGCTCCGCCCGGGGGGTACCCGCTGTCTTCCGGTACGCCCGCCAGCGGCAAGGTAAGCGTTTCTTTCCGGCCGTTCGGAAGCGTACCGGTGCAGGCGATCACGACGTTCTCAAGATTCTCTCCCTTTTCCATTGTAGCTTCCAGCGCGCCGCGGCTGAACCCGTCCCCGGGCATGAAGTGGAGCGTTAGCCATTCCCCGGCGCGGCTGTCAAAGCCATGGAGCGGTACGAGGCTCGCATTACAGGACGCACGGCCGGCAACAACCCGGAAAGACGTCAGGGTTTCAAGGTCCGCCCGGCTCTCCGGCGAATCCATGCGCAGCCAGACATTAGGGGCGGTGCCGCCGCTGTCCCGGAGCCTTCCAATCGTCTCATCAAAGTAGTATCGATTCAGCGCGTCATCCGGTTCCAGCGGTCCCCATGACACTGCCCGCAGGTCAAAAGGCAAGCGCTCGTCGCGGGACGAGGCGGTGGCCAGCAACTCGCTCCGCAAAAAGCCCCGCAGCAAGTGATCTGCGTCCCGGGCTTCCACATAGATCCAGGGGCCCATCCATCCCAGACGACGGACTTGAAAGCCCACAGGGAGCTGCGCGATATCCGCCATCGAACCCAGCGGGTCGTCGGTCAGGAGGGCGGGCTGGATGAGCGCCAGTTGGACATTTTCCCACAGCGAGGGAAGGTCAACGGCATCGCCTCCCAGCTTCAGGCTCTTCGCCGAAATGTAGCCGAAACGCATCCGTCCTTCGTCGATGCCGTACTGGATCAGGAGCCAGTCGCCTTCCCTGCCGAACACCTGCACCCAGCCGTTGGTGGACACAGAAGCCTTGCCATTCCCGGCCCGGGCGTACTCTTCCCCGGGACCGCTGTAGACAGGGAGCTTCTTTCCCTTGGGAAGCTCGATATCCAGCGGGATCGACGTGCCATCCGGAATGGAAGGCGCCGCTTTATCCGTCGAGTCTGTATGGGCGACCTGGGCACGCATGACGTTTTCCCGTGCCCAGGCCCGGGCACGACTGCCCTGTGTGACGCCCAGGACCGGGACGCAGAGGAGTAGGGCGATTAATCGGATTATTGGTTTCATATCGTGTCCTTCTTTCTGCCCAGGCAGGCGTTGGGGGAAGGATGATGCGAACACCATGTGCTGTTGAGGCAAGGTGCTTGGCCAAATCCAATCTTTTGTGACACCCACGAGACGCTTAACGCGGCATGCATAGAGCCAATGGCATGTTTTTCATTTGGCGCTACTGATTTCGCCCGTATTTGTTTTCCAGAAAATCAATAGTGGCACGCATCATTTTTTCCAGCGACTTCAAGCTAATATCCGACAGCTTCTTTACATAGATACAGGCTTTCCCGATTGTGTACTTGCCCAGGTCTTTCAGCAAATACTCATGCTCCGGGATTCCTGAGTATACATATAATGAGATCGCAGCCTTGCGCGGCGAAAACGCGACCAACGGCCAATCCCCTTCCTGTTTGCTGCGGTCGGATCTGTAGTGATATTTGCCGAACCCGATCATCGATGGGCCCCACATTTTGGGCGGATGCCCTGTGATCCTTTGCATCAGCTTTATCAGTGCAAGACTGTCCTCACGCTTTTGCTCGGAATTTGCATAGGCAGCAATAAACTCAAATACATCCGCATCGTGCTGCCTGGTCTTCAGTTCTGCCATATCTGTTTGCACCTCTTTATCCAATATTCTCTATACCATACCCATTAATGCCTTATAGCGTTAATCGTTCATTTTGACCGTCACGTTTAGGGGCGAGTGTCATGGGACGTTTTGTTTGATGTTTCTCTAATCGCGCCATCGCTTGCGTACAGCCTGATGTGAGCAAGCGAAAAGCAGTTGGTATTAAGGCGCTTTCGGGCCCCTCGGGCGCTGATAACCGGAGCAAAGGGCAAGTGCAAGTAGCTTATGCGATTACCAGAATAAAAAGCAATTTCCCATCATCGGATAGGATCCGGTAATGGGGGATCATAATTTTGGGTCCGGTCCTGAGTTGAGCACAGAGCTTGATCTCGTGAGTTTTCAACTGCGTTATTCTCCGCCCAGTGCGACCGATTCCCCATAGGGGATGAACAAGAGGTTTTCCGGCCGGAAAGCCGCCGGGTCAGCACTGAAGAAGTGCATCGGAATGTTGTGCCGGGCGCCGATGAGCGCCGCGCATTGCATCGCTTCTTGGGCGCCCATGTTGTACTGCCCGTCGATGGGAAGCAGGGCGTAATCCACATTGCGGGGCGCGAGGCTTTCCATTTCGGATATTTTGTCAGTATCGGAAGCGAAGTACACTACGAGCCCGTCAAAGCCAAGCAGGTAGCCGTTGATTTGATCTCTTTTGTGGTTCTTGTTGGCCGCGGGGAAAGGCTCGACCGTCACGCCCATATGCTCGAACATATTGTAGCTGCCGTCCGGGTTGATGGTCTTCCTGGTCCGCAACAGCAGGCAGCCTTCGTTTTGCGTGACAAGAGCGACTTTGTTGTGGTCGGAGTGCTCATGGCTGACGAGGATGAGGTCCGCCCCTTCGCTGTAGTCGCCGGGATGATAAGGGTCGATGTAGATCACCGCGCCCGAGGAGGTTTTGATTTTCACGCTGGCATGGCCGATCAGTGTGAGCGTGGCGGAAGGCGCAACCTCGGCCCCTGAAGCCAGGGCGCGGGGCTGGCAGAAAGACGCGCATGAGACGAACAGCGCGCACAGGATCAGAATTGTGACAGCATTCTTCATATATGTATCCTTTCCGGTTATGTCGCAGCGGCATTGGATCGCCTGTCGAACCGCATCGGGTCAGGTTGGAACATGAAAAAGCCGGTCAGAAGAGATGGATGAACCGTTCAAAGAATTGCATTAATTATACGTCCAGCCATACTGACTGTCAAATGATCCCCAATCCGGTTAGTGTAAAGTTGTTGTAGGTAGAATTCGGGCTTAGAGGAGGTGGACGTGCTGGGCACCGGCAGGTTCACCCGCCCCCGAGGGGGCGGGTGAAAAAAGACGTGAAAAGGGAATGAATCCTTGGTACATTGTAATTGAGAAAA
>LFTR01000093.1 GCA_001513425.1 Clostridiales bacterium DTU024 | reverse complement strand
ACCCAATTCTGCATTCTCTGTTCCAAAACCCTGTGTGAGTTCGGCGTTTTCAAACCGTCAACCTCACCCGGATCAGCCGTACAAACCGCGCCGCTCCCTACCTGATGGGGGTCAAATGCAAAAGTGGGGGTCAGCGCGCGGAAAACGCAGGTATCCGTCCCCAGTGTTCCTCGGTAAGCGAAAAAGGGAAGCCACATATCAGTCTCAAAAAACGTTGCAGCACAAGGGAATATCGGAGAACCGTCCCCTGGTGTGCGATCTATGACCAGATCGAGGAAGAGATTCCCGCGATGCAATCGTTGATGGTAGTGAATGCCTCTCATATGCGCAACCTGCCCGGACGGAAAAAGGATGTTAAGGACGCTGAATGGATCGCGCAACTGCTGCAGCACGGGCTGCTATCCAAGAGCTTTGTACCCGATAAGAAAGTACGAACCATGCGGGAAATATCGCGCTATCGCATCGGATACGTGAATGATCGCACGAGATACATCAATCGACTGGAGAAGTTCCTGCAGAAGCATGGCTTTAAACTGTCAAGCGTTATGAACAGCATTGTTGGACTCAGCGGAATGAAAATGCTTGACGTATTGTCCGTTAAGGGCGAATTGACGCTGGATGATGTGAAAACCTGCAGCAATCGGAACCTGCACAAGAAACCGGATGAAATCCATGTAGCTATGAATGGGAGGCTAAATGATCTGGAGCGCATGGTCCTATCTGAACTGCTGGACTGGATCCGGAAGTTGGACGAGAAGGTTGCCCGTTTTGATACCATGTTGGCAGACGCATCCAAAGAGTATCTTGCTCACTTGGCCATTGCAGTGAGCATACCGGGAATCAATCATGACTCCGCTCTGGCGATACTAGCCGAAATCAGCCCTACGCCGTATAAGGATTTCGAAACCGATTCCCGGCTCTGCTCTTGGGCGGGGGTCGTTCCCCGGAATGACGAAAGCGCAGGAAAGATCAAATCCAGGAAGATCATGCATGGGAATCCTTACGTTAAAGGTATGCTTGTTCAGTGCGCATGGGGCGCAGTGCGAACTCGGAATAGCGAATTTGCACAATGGTTCTGGGTACGCCAGGGCCGGATAGGCCAGAAGAAGGCCATCATCGCTGTGGCAAGGAAAATTCTGTCTCTGCTGACCCGCCCCCCAATCCTTGTACCAGTCGGAGAGTTAGTTGAGATATAATCAACAAAACA
>LFTR01000173.1:45966-59931 GCA_001513425.1 Clostridiales bacterium DTU024 | reverse complement strand
AGCTGAACAACCCATACACGAGGGAGCCGAACAACCCGCGCACGAAGAAGCAGAAAACCCGGAAACAGCGGCGGGAGCCAAGCAAGGCATCGGGACACCGATCTACGTTGTGTCCACAAAAAAGACATTGCCCGGTGTGACGCGCAACCACCTGAACGCGACCGTGGACCGCATGGCGCGCGACCATCAGATGGAAGCACTGGGTGCCCGGATGGAGGATGCGTCGCAAATGAGCAAAGTGGACAGCCCGCTGGATATTTTCAGACGTGCGCTGGACACCATCTGGTTTGGGGAAGACACACAGCGCCAGGCCGTGGGCTACCTTTTGTCCAAACCCTGCGCCGCGCAATTAATCACCAGAATAATGACAGCGTCAGAAGACGATGCCGTCGCTTCCGCTATGAACCGCCAATTGCTGGACATGGAGGCTGAACGGCTGGCGCTTTTGATGCAGTTGGATAAGGCGAAGGCGGATAAGGACAGTCTCTTTTCCCAAGCCCTGGCGCAAGCTGAGACAAAGGCCACGGAAAAACTTGCCCAACTTGAAAAGCAGTCGGCAAAATCAGCGGAAGCCGCCGCGGTATCGCAGGGCCAACTGCATGCGCTGCTGGAAGAAAGGGACGCGCTCATCCGAGAATTGGAACAACTGGGCGGCCCGCAGCGCTTACTGGCCCCAAAGGAGGGGGCAAAGGAAAGCCTGCGCATTACGTCGCAGCGTGTCCGTAAACATCTTGGCAATGCCGGATTCTCAGTTGACGCGGATGAATCGCTCCACCTGTTGACCTTGCTGGCACTTTGCCCCCAAGTGCAATTGAAAGCACAAACCTTTGCGGACGGCGTGCTGGCCGCACAAAACCTGGCCGCCGCCGTGGGCGGAGAAACAGTCAAGGCGCTCACCGGGGAAGCGATCACCTATTTGCCCGGTGGCGGCGGCGTGGCCGTAGCCATCGTAAGCGAAGGCCAAACGGCTGATTGCGCCTATACGCGTTTGATCCCCGCGCGGGAAGCTTGCCCCAAGGGCAGCGCATACACGCTTGATCCGTGGCCCTGCGCGGCGCTGCAAACCGGCGATTCGGTACCGATGCCGCCGCTCCCAAAGGAAGAAGCCATCAGCATGCCCCACCTGAAAGAAACCCTTGACGAGGGCAGCATGGACAACCTGCCAGAAGAAATAATGCACCTTCTGCAAAAAGCGGCTGCTGCGTTAAAAGGGCAAGGCGCACCATTACCCTTGGCGCTCTTTGAGGCACTGCATCATTATTTGCTCCTCGCCGGGGGAAATATGCAAGGCGGCATTGCCGCCGCGCTGGATTTGGGACTGTGCGCCTTTGTTATCCCGCATATCCTGTACTATAGCGCAAATGCCGACTTCTTGGCACCGTATTTGCACAGCCTTCCGCGCACCTCGCGCGTCCTATGCGGATCGTAAGCGCACAAAACCCACAGGTCAAAATGTGGGCATCGCTTCATACCGCTCAGGGGAGACGCCGGCACGGCCTCTTTCTGGCGGAAGGTGAACACATGGCGGGAGAAGCGCTGAAAGCCCGTGCCGCTAACGCCCTTCTCTTGGACGAGAGTGAGCAACAAAGGTTCAAACACTTTCTTGACAGCGGCCTGCCGGTCTTCCTGATGCCCGGGCAGGTCCTTTCCAAGGTGTCCAGTGTCAAGACGCCACAGGGCATCCTGGCGGTCTGCCCCGTACCACCGCCAATACCCATAAAAAGAGTCGGATCGCGCGTAGTCGCTCTAAACGGCGTGCAGGATCCGGGGAATGTCGGCACCATCCTGCGCACCGTGGACGCGGCGGGTTTTGCCGCGCTGATTCTCGATGGGAAAACCGCCGACCCCTACGGCCCAAAAGCTTTGCGCGCCACCATGGGTGCGATATTCCGCGTGCCCGTTTTAGCCGTTCCGCGCTTGGAAGATGCTCTAAAAAGCCTTGACGGCTATGATATTCTGGCGGGAGATTTGGATGGCACGGACTTCTATGCACGTCCGCATACGCAAAAACCCGTCTGCCTGCTCATCGGCAGCGAAGGCAGCGGGCTGGAAGAGAGCGTCAAAAAGTGCGCCACGCAAAGGGTGCGGCTGCCCATGATGGGGCCATCCGAATCCCTCAACGCCGGCGTTGCCGCCGCTGTCATGATGTATGAATTCCTCAGGCGGGATCTTGCTTACTGCCCTGCCACCAAAGGGTAGAGGAATCGCAGCAGATTTTGCGCCAGAACGACGACACCCTTGTCGCGGGCATTGCTGGCGCCGTTAGTCGTCATTACGAAGACAAATTCGTTGGCGGGATCAAAATAGACGTTGCTGCTGCGGCCGTTGGACAGCCCTTGATGGCCGTATAGCGTTTTACCCTCCAAAATGGAATCCACCCGATGCATAAAGAGCCCGTAGGGGCTGTCGCCCGTTACGCTTCCCCCAAGAAGCTTTTGTTCCTCACGCATAGTTTGCACGCTTTGGGGACTAAGGAGCCTGACGCCGTCCACACTCCCGTCCCCGCACAGCGCGATAGCCAGCTTCGCCAAATCGCGTGAGCGGATCCATAGTTCGCCCACGGTCGTGCGAAAATGCTTTTCGGGGTCGGCGGTATCCTCATAACCGTCCTTGATATAACGCGACGCAGCCTTATTGAGGCTGCCATTTTCATACTGGCTGGCGATGTATTGCGGCTCCTTCAGCAAAGACGCGGCATAAGCGGCATCCATGTTGAGCGGCGAAAATACCTTTTCCCGCATTGCAGCGTTGACCGACTGCCACGTGACTGCTTCCATAATGGCACCCACCAGCCCGGCACCAAAGTTGGAGTACTGATATTTACTGCCGGGCGCCCATGTTTCAAAATTGCCCGAGCGGTTGACGTCCTTTGACAGCATATCGTATACCGTGCGGTGGATACTTGAGAAACCGCCTTTTTCGCTGACAGAGGAAGTATGCGACATGAGCTGTCGCAAAGTGAGCGGAGTGCTCCTGTAGCGTGGATTCTGGATACTGTAGCCAAAATACGCGCTGATATCCTCATCCAAGTTCAGAAGGCCTTCTTCTGCCAGGCGCATCGCCCCAATGCCGGTGACCAACTTGGTCACGCTGGCTATGCGAAAATAGGTGTCAGCGGTGACCGGCTCTCTGCGGTAGGTATTTTGATAACCATAGTCCCGCGCATACACGATTTGTCCTTTGTACGCAATAACAACGCTGCCGCCTACGGCGCGGCCGCGTCGAAAAAAAGCGTCCACCTGCGCATCCGTCTGGGTCAAATCAAACCCTTGGGCAAGGCTCAACGACGGCGTAAATAAGAGCAGGCAGAGACACAAGGCAATTATGCGCTTCCTGATCACTTGGCTATGGTAGGAGAGGGCGCGGCGGTGGGTGACGGCGCCAAAGTCGGTGTGCGCGTCGGACGCGCGGTGGTCGCCGCCTGAGTAACGCGGGGCGTTGCTGTCGGAGTAACGCGGGGCGTTGCTTGGGGAGCGGTTGTCGCGGGGGCGGAGGTTGGTGCAGGGGTCTTGGTGGCCAGGGGCTCTTCGGTGGCTCGCGGCGCGATATCTTCCGGCACGCCGATAGCCTGTGTGACCTTGTCCAGATCCGCCAAGGAGTCGATCAATACGGTTTTGACGCGGGCGATACTGCTGCCTACGCGCAGTTTATCGCTTTCCCACTGCTCTTTTTCCATCAAAATATCTTCAATTTCTGTCTTGAGTTTGGCAATATTTTTTTCGGCTACCTCCAATTTGGTTGCCGTCTCCCCCAACAGGGCTTCTTTTTGGGATAATTGATTGCGATCCCCCTGGCGTTCTATAAGCAAAATGCCGCTGACAGCAAGCAGAATAATCAGTAGAGCGATCAGCGGATACGCGGCAGACTTCTTCATAGCTTCGGCTTCCTTTCGCCTTGATCTTACTTAATGCTACCATATTTGGCCCGGGTTGTACACATCTGCGCTCGGGCGGTATCGGCAGCCTGTTGCCGCGTGATTTGGGGCGATCCGCGGCGACAGGCAAAAACACACTCCAACATAATAATCGCTGTCAGGCTTCCCTGTGCGCTTGTTCCACCAGCGCCCGGATCGCGTCATCGCTGACATATTCCCCCTCGGGAAAGCGGATATCCGCCAAAAACTCTATATTGCCTTTGGGCCCCTTGATGGGAGAAAAAGTATAGGCGCGCACGCCCCAGCCAAAGGTACAGCAAAAATCGCGGATATCGCGCAGCACCTTCTCGTGAATGCTTTTGTCGCGCACCACGCCATGCTTGCCCACCTGATGGCGTCCCGCTTCGAATTGCGGCTTGACCAGCGTCAAAAAGCGGCCCGTTTCGCCCATGATCCCGGCAGCGACAGGCAAAATGATTTTGATCGATATAAAAGAGACGTCCATCACCGTCAGTTCGGGACGCCTTGGCAGCATGCTTTGGGTCAAATTACGGGCGTTTGTGCGCTCCATGACGGTGACACGCGGATTAGTACGCAGCTTCCAATCCATCTGCCCATAGCCTACATCGATGGCGTAAACATGTTCAGCTCCCGCGCGCAGCAGGATATCGGTAAACCCGCCCGCCGCCGCGCCGATGTCCATACAAACAAGACCCCGCACGTCCGCGCCAAACGCGTCCATCGCTTTTTCCAGCTTGTACGCGCCGCGGCTGGCAAAGGGCTGCTTTTCGCCGCGCAAAATAAGCGGCGTCCCCTCTTCAAACAGTTCGGACGCTTTCTGCACCATAACTTCATCGCGATAGATGCGGCCTTCCATAATCAGCGCCTGCGCCTTTTCCCGGCTGTCCGCCAGCCCCTGCGAAAAGGCGAGGACATCAGCCCTGTGCTTCACTTGCTTCCACCAGGAATTGCAGTGTCACTTGCGCCATGCTCTCAAAATCCAAATGCTGCTGCTTGAGCAGTTCGTCATGGCGGCCATGCTGTACAAAATGATCGGCGATGGCAAAAACGTGCATAGGCATCCTGAGGCCACGGGTCAGGCATTCTTCCATAATAGCGCTGCCAAGTCCGCCTGCCAGCTGCTGTTCTTCCATTACCACATAAGGAGTGTGTTTCATCGTCAGGTGCATAAGACAGTCTCTGTCCAGGGGCTTTATGGTGGACGCGTTCACAACCTGCGCATCATAGCCCTTGTCTTTGAGCCATTTGTGCATTCTGACCGCTTCGCTTGTCATGTTGCCCACGGCGATCAGCGCCACATCCCGCCCGGGCAGCATCACTTCCCACTTGCCCAAAGTGAACCCCTTATACGGGATCGCCGCTTGCGCCATACCCTCGGCCCTGGGGTAGCGGATAGCAACAGGACCGCCCAGTTTTGCAGCGGCGCGGATCATCGCATCCAGTTCTTCAACGCAGCGCGGGGAGAACACCGTCAGATTGGGGATGCTGCGCATCCAGCTGACGCCAAAAACGCCGTGATGCGTCGGCCCGTCTTCTCCGCTGAGCGCCGCCCTGTCCATCAGGAACACGACCGGCAGATTTTGCAGGCAGACATCCACGATCACCTGATCCACCGCGCGCTGCATAAACGTGTCATAAATCGCCACAAAGGGTTTCAGCCCGCCCCGCGCCATGCCTGCCGCCAGGATGACCGCGTGCTCTTCCGCGATGCCCACATCAAACAGGCGATGAGGGTATTCTTTTTGAAAGCGCTTAAGGCCGGTGCTGTCGGTCATGGCAGCGGTGACCGCTACGATCGTGTCATCTTCCGCGGCCATTTCCAAGAGTGTAGTGCCGGCTGCGGCACCAAAGGAGCGCGCCACAGAGGTCATCTTTGGCTGCCCGTTTTCCACATGGAAGGGCGGGGTGCCGTGCATCTTGTCCGGCATCAGTTCCGCCGGGGCATAGCCCGAGCCCTTGGTGGTGGCAACATGCAGCACGACCGGTTCCGTCAGGCGCTTGGCGCGTGCCAGCATCCTTTCCAGATTGGCTTCGTCCTGCCCGTCGATGGGGCCCAGATACCGAAAGCCCATAGCGCTAAAAAAGGTATCGCGCACGAACACGTTGCGAATGTGGTTTTTGAACCGCTGAATAAAGCCGTACAGCGCTTCGCCGGCCAGCGGCGTTTTACGCAAATAGGCGGAAATCGCTTTTTTAGCATCCAGCCAACCCTTGCTGGTGCGCATGTAAGTAAGATAATTGCTCAGCGCGCCGACGTTTTTGTTGATGCTCATCTGGTTATCATTAAGGATAATGATAAGCGGCGTCTTGTTGCTGCCCGCGTCGTTGAGCGCTTCATAACACATGCCGCCGGTGAATGCGCCATCGCCCACTACCGCGATGATGTGCTCGTCGCCGCCCTTGAGATCCCGCGCGCGCGCCATGCCCAGCGCCGCCGACAACGCGGTGGAAGCATGACCCGTGCCATACGCGTCGTACGCACTTTCCGAGCACTTGGGAAAACCGCTGATGCCATTGAAGGCGCGCAGCGTATCAAAGCTTTCGCCGCGTTCCGTCAGTATTTTATGCGTGTAGCACTGATGCCCCACATCAAAAATGATTTTGTCCTTGGGTGCGTCAAAAACGCGGTGCAGCGCCACCGTCAACTCCACCACGCCCAGATTGCTGGCCAAATGCCCGCCGTTGCGTGCCACCACTTCTGTTATGCGCTCCCGCAGCTTGGGCAGCAGCTGCTCCACTTCCTGCGGCGACAAGCGCTTCAATTGCTCAGGCGAAAAGCATTCCGTCAGTTCCATCCGTTCCTCCTCGTCCAATAAACCTCAGTTCATTATACCCACCGTCCCGGCAATTGGCAAACCGCCTAAGCGGATTGTTCGTATTTGGTTTTTTTGTTGACAGGAGAAGTGGGTGTGTTATTATATGCGTAATTGCATATCCCTTGGCAAAGGATAGAGGTGTGGGGACAAGAGTACCCGGGGGGAGCTGCCGTACAGCATAGAGCTCCGGGGAAAGGGAAACCACCGAAACGGGAAGGAAAGCGGGACCGACCTGTTGGGCGCCGGAAGAATATTCCGGCGACTGTCACGGCTCATGCCGTGGAGCGCTATCAAACAGAACTCCCAATTTTCGGGCAGTGAAAGTTTAGCGCTTTCGCCGCCCGTTTGTTCATTTTGAAAGGAGAGTCTGCTATGAAAAGAATGTTGGTACTGTTACTGGTTTGCATGCTGGCGCTGCCCGTTTTGGCCGCCGCCGATACCCTCAAAGTGGGTATGGAGGCCAATTACGCCCCCTACAACTGGACGCAGTCACAGCCCTCGGATTCTGCCGTGCCCCTCAGCGGCGGCGGATATGCCGACGGCTACGATGTACAGATCGCCAAAATTATCGCGAAAGAACTGGGATTGGACCTGGAAATCGTCAAGACCGAATGGGATGGCCTGCCCCCCGCGCTCACCAGCGGCAAGATCGACGCCATCGTCGCCGGCATGAGCCCCACCAAGGAGCGCATGATGGTACTGGATTTCACCGATTCCTATTACGAAAGCGACCTGGTCATGGTAGTCAAAAAAGACAGCATCTATGCAACCGCCAAGGAACTCAAAGAATTCGCGGGCGCGCGCATCACAGGACAACTGAACACCTTCCATTACGGCGTGATCGACCAGATCGAAAATGTCGACAAACTAACGGCTATGGAAACTTTCCCCGCGATGATCGTCGCCCTTGATTCCGGCCGCATCGACGGCTACGTTTCGGAGCGGCCCGGCGCTGTCTCCGCCATCGCGTCCAACCCCGACTTCACCTTTGTGGCGTTTGAGGAAGGCAAAGGATTTATCGCCGATCCCGCGGATACGACCATTGCCGTCGCGCTGCAGAAAGGCAGCCCACTGCTGGCTAAAATCAATGAAATCCTCAAGGGGATCGACAAAGAAACGCGCCTTGCCCTGATGGACGAGGCCATTCTAAACCAACCTATCAGCCAATAAACACTGCGGCCTCCCGCCTTTCGGGGCGGGAGGCCCTTTTCCGGAGGGATGATTGTGCCAACAAGTTTTTTCGGCTGGATAGCGTTCCTGATAGAGGAGTACGGTCCGCTTTTCCTCAAGGGCGCGGGCCGCACCATGCTGATCGCCATCGTGGGCACGGTGATGGGGTTTGTGATCGGGCTGTTGGTCGCCATCGTGCGTACCATTCAGCTTACCCCGTCAGCCGGTCGCGTCAAGCGCGGGCTACTGGCATCCGCCAAGTTTCTGCTGTCCGCCTACATTGAGATCTTCCGCGGCACGCCTATGATCGTGCAGGCCATGGTAGTCTACTACGGCGCGATGCAGTACATGGGGCTGGATATCCCCGCGCTTACCGCCGCGTTCCTGGTAGTATCGGTGAACACCGGTGCCTATATGGCGGAAATCGTGCGTGGCGGCATCCTGTCGGTAGACCAGGGGCAAAAGGAAGCAGCTACGGCGGTGGGCATGTCCCACTGGCAAAGCATGACGACCGTAGTGTTGCCGCAGGCGGTCTACAATATCCTGCCGTCCGTGGGCAACGAGTTTGTCGTGAACATCAAGGATTCCAGCGTGCTGAACGTAATTTCGGTGACAGAACTGTACTTCATGTCAAAATCCGCCGCCGGCACCTACTACCGCTACTTCGAAGTATTCTTCATCACAGCCGCCATCTATTTCGTCCTGACGTTCACTACCACGCGGCTTTTGCGTCTGGTGGAAAGAAAAATGTCGGGCAGCAGCAACTACACGGTATATGGCTCGCAGTCCAACGCCGCAGCCGAGATCAAAGTGGGGAAAAAGACATGACGCAGCCGATCATCTCCATGGAAAACGTCTCCAAGCTGTTCGGCTCCCATGAGGTGCTGCGCGGCATCACGATGAGCGTGAAAAAGGGCGAAGTCGTCTGCATTATCGGGCCTTCAGGCTCGGGCAAGAGCACCTTGCTGCGCTGCGTCAACCTTCTGGAGCGTCCCACCGGCGGCCGCATCCTTTTCTCTTCTCATGACACGCGGGAGATCCCGCTCGCCAAACTGCATGCGCGCATCGGCATGGTCTTCCAGCAGTTTAATCTGTTTTCCAACCTGACCGTGCTGCAAAACTGCGTCGTAGGGCAGCGCAAAGTGCTCGGCCGCTCGCAGGAGGAAGCGGAAGACAAGGCAGCGTTCTTTCTGGAGCGCGTCAACATGCTTCCCTTCCGTGACGCGCGTCCCCAGCAGATCTCCGGCGGTCAAAAACAGCGCGCCGCCATTGCGCGCGCGCTGTGCATGGAGCCGGAAGTGCTCTTGTTTGACGAGCCGACCAGCGCTTTGGACCCGGAAATGGTGGATGAGGTTCTCAGTGTGATCGCTTCCCTTAAAGGCGCGCTGACCATGATGATCGTCACCCATGAAATGGCTTTCGCCGGCGACGCCGCCGACCGCGTGGTATTCATGGATGACGGCCTGCTGGTGGAGGACGCGCCGCCCGCGCAGCTGTTTAAAGACCCTCAGAACGCGCGCACCCGGGCGTTCCTTGCCCGCACCATGCGGGGGCTCAACTTCTGACCTAAGCGCGGCGTTTGGCGGAAAACGTGTCCGCCATTACCGCAAATACAGCAACCGCCTCTGCTTCGTCCCGGGTAAATAGGAAGTCCTTGCCTGTCTGGTGTTTCATCAGGAGAGCGAGGGCTTTTTGCTTGTCCCAAAAGTCATCCACAAGGGATGCCGTGCCGCTGCCGGTGATACTTGAATAGCTAAAGGAGTATTCGCAGGCAAGCGACCCTTCGGTCAGACGATGGTCACAATCCATTTCAAAAGCGACCGGCGTTCTTTCCCGAAGGGCCTCTGCCTTGCGCCCTTCCCTGGCGCCGTGAAAATAGAGGGTCAATTTGCCGTCCTCAAAAACATAGCCAAAGTTGACCGGTACGATATAAAGGCCCCGGTCATCCTGCATGGCGATGCGGCATACTTTGCAGCGTGTGAGGATATCCGCAATGCCCTGTTGGTCCTTCACTTCCCTGTCGCATCTTCGCATGATCAGTCCTTGATAAGCGCCAAATAGGGCTTCTCGCCCTCAAGCCGGGGCAGTTCGTCCAGGGGATACAGCATTCCCAGCGGTTTTCTGCGCGCACCGGCATAGCTGCCTTCGGGCAAGTGCAATTGGTAGGTGTCCGCGCCAATATAGGTATGTAGGGCAGACAGCATCTCCATGGGCGCAAGGCCCAAATTGGACATATCGGTGATGCGCACAGTGTTTTCACTCACGGGAAGGCACACCGCCGTGCCTTCGCCGGCATGGGCACGCACATACAGGACGCAACCCCCATACACTTCCACAAAATCCATATAGTATTGCAGCGCCTTTTCATCCCAAAGCACATAAAGCGCGCTGGACATGTGCAGTGCGTTGCGGAACAGCGCAAAGTGTTCCAGCGTGGCGGGGCGGCATATGGTACCTGGAGGCGCCTCCGCGATCTCGCTTTTTTCCACCATCACCTGATCCGAATAAAAGGTGGTCTCATATCCGCGCTTTTCATAAAAGTGAAACAGGGCGTCGTTCGCCGGTGCCAGCACCGCCGCCTTGTCGCCCTTTTCCTTCATCCACTCATGCGCCACGTCCAACAGTCCCGTGGAGATCCCTTGCCCGCGGTATTTTTCGTCCGTGGCTACGCCGTAAATATACCGTCCCTTCATGGGCACCGCATTATACTGCAGCGTGACGGGCAGCATGGACAGCATGGCGATGGGCACATCATTCTGGGCACAGACCAGCATGTTTTCGTTTTCATGGCGCGCGGAAAAAAAGAAATCAGTGCCACTTTGCGTATCGCCGAAGCTCTTCATCCACAGAGATTTAAGCGCCGGCAAGTCCCCGGAATCAGCGAAGCGTATCAATCTATCCATTGTGCAGACACCTTCTCTATCATTTTTTCGGGCCGGTAAGACAGCTTTGCTTTCCTGAGGCCCTCATCCCCCGTATCATCTTCGCGGTTGACATACATGAACCCCTCCGTGTTGGCACGGCAAAACTCGCGGTTGATGATCGGGTACGCCCCCTGGATATCGTAGAACGCCTTTTCAATGTGCACCAAATAGGTATCTTCGCTCAGCGGTTCGCCAAAGGTATACGCCACTACGCGCCCGTTCGTGCGGATCAATCCGCCGGTCAGTTCCAGTTCCTCAAAGTGCCTGAATGTCTCCTCCACCGCGCAGCTCTCATGGTATAGGCTTTCATTGTCCATACAGCCGGCCTCCTTGCACCACTCTCGGTGCATGGTAAGCGCTTCACCAAGGTTGCCGGGGGTGATCTCTTCATACCCCCAATCCGGGTTGTTTTCTTCAAATCTGTTGATATGGTTGCGCTTGGAGCTGAGCTTTTTGCCCGCGAGCGTGCGCAAGCTTTCCGCTGAGTAGACATAGTCCTGCGCGTGGCGCAGCTGCTTAAACTCGAATTTCGCCGGGAACAGCTCGTCCAGCTTCGCGCGGTCTTCGTTTAATACGGTATTGAACCGAAGCTTGTCCTGCCGCTCGCGTGCGTCTTCCAGCAGTGTTTCCACAAGCAGCTTAACATTCCCGTCCCCGGAGGGAAAAACGTATGTCGGGCACTCCTCGCCCGAACGCACCACCAGGAACCCCTCCACTTTCGCCCTTTCCAGATGGTAAACATGGCGCCAGATGAAGTTGCTGGTGAAGTTATATTCGAGACTCCCGCGATGGCCCTTTTTCAGGTACCCGGTCATCCACTCTTTGTCCTTAATGGTTATCGGTTCAAACGCAATCATGCCATTCCCCCTTCTTTCAGCCGAAAACGGCTCAGCCCACATTATACCTCATTGGACACATTTGGCAAAACAAAACCCGCGAGCCCTTGTTATTTTGCTGTTTCAACGATATAATACCGTCATATTCTGCGATTTGGGGGAGGAACGATGGACATAGAGAAGCCGCGCTCCAATTTTATCTGGGACGCCGTGGAACAGGATTTGGCTTTGGGTGTGTGCGAAATAGTGCATACGCGCTTTCCGCCCGAACCAAACGGATATTTGCACATCGGCCACTGCAAAGCATTGGTGACGGATTTCGGTACCGCCGAAAAGTTCGGCGGTCTGTGCAATCTGCGCTTTGACGATACGAACCCCGCCAAGGAAGACACTGAGTATGTCGACGCCATCATGGAGGATATCCGCTGGATGGGCTTCAACTGGAACGGCGGGCTCTATTATGCCAGTGAATACTACCAGCAGTGCTACGACATCGCGGAAGATTTCATCAAGCGCGATCTTGCCTACGTGGATGAATTGTCGCCCGATGAAATGCGCGAATACCGCGGCACTCTGACGCAGCCCGGCAAGAACAGCCCGTGGCGCGACCGCCCCGTGGAAGAATCACTGAATCTCTTCCGCCGCATGCGGCAAGGCGAGTTCCCTGAAGGGCGCATGGTGCTGCGCGCCAAAATCGATATGGCATCTCCCAACATGAACATGCGCGACCCTGCCATGTACCGGATCTCCTTCCAGGAACATCACCGCACAGGCAAAAAGTGGTGCATCTACCCCATGTACGATTATGCGCACCCCCTGGGCGACGCCATAGAGGGCATCACGCACTCCTTGTGCAGCCTGGAATTTGAAGACCATCGGCCCCTTTATGACTGGGTAGTGGAAAACGCGGGCTACCGCGTTCCGCATAAGGATCTGTTGGGTCATTTATCTTCGGGCCCCCGGCAGATCGAGTTTGCCAGGCTCAATATCACCCGCACCATCATGTCCAAGCGCTATTTGCGCCGCTTGGTGGAGGAAAAGTACGTCACCGGCTGGGACGACCCGCGCATGCCCACCCTGACAGCGCTCCGCCGCCGTGGCTTTTCGCCCGCCGCCATCCGCAATTTCATCGAGCTTGTGGGCCTTTCCAAGGCCGACAGTGTAGTGGATTACGCGCTGCTGGAGCACTGCGTGCGCGACGATCTGGGCAGCCGGGCACCGCGCATAATGGCGGTCCTGCATCCTTTGCGCGTGGTGTTGAGCAATTGGGATCAATCCAAACAAGACATTCTTCCCATGGAAAACCATCCCGAGCACCCGGAAATGGGCATGCGGAACGTGAAGTTTACCAAAGAACTGTGGATCGACGCGGATGACTTTATGGAAGACCCGCCCAAAAAGTTCTTCCGCCTCAAGCCGCAGGGCGAAGTACGTTTGAAGGGCGCTTACATCATCAAGTGCGATGAAGTAGTAAAAGACGCGCGAGGTAGCATTTCCCACCTCGTCTGCTCGGTCGACCTGGACAGCCGTTCCGGCTCCCCCGGGGCCGACCGGAAAGTAAAGGGCACCCTGCAGTGGGTGAGCGCCGAAGAAGCCGTACCCCTGGAAGCGCGGCTGTATGAACCGCTCCTTAAGGACGATGATGAAATCAGCGAAGATACCGACCGCAAGGATTTTATTTCGCGGCTCAACAAAGATTCTTTGACTGTGGAACACGGCTATGCGGAACCCGCCGTGCTGGACTCCACTGTGGGCGACACGTTCCAGTTTTTGCGCGTGGGCTATTTTTGCAAAGATAAGGATTCCACCGATTCAAACATCGTTTTCAACCGCGTCGTTTCCCTTAAAGACAGCTACCGCCCCTAAGAAAGTAGGTATTCCATGCAGCAAGTACGCACACGTTTCGCCCCCAGCCCCACGGGCTATCTGCACCTGGGCGGACTGCGCACGGCCCTTTATACGTGGTTGCTGGCACGCAAGTACCACGGCGCATTCGTACTGCGCATCGAGGACACCGACCAGGAGCGCGAGGTGCCGGGCGCCATTGATATGATCTACAAATCCATGCGCCTGGCCGGGCTAACGTATGACGAAGGCCCCGATGTGGGCGGCGATTACGGGCCCTATATCCAGTCGCAGCGAAGAGATACTTACATGCCGTATGCGCTTGAATTGATCCGGTCAGGCGACGCGTACCCCTGCTTTTGCACCAAGGAGGATCTGGATCAGCGGCGGCAGATCGTGCAGTCGCGCGGCGATACCTTCAAGTATGACAAAAAATGCCTGTCCATCCCAAAGGATGAGGCCCAACGGCGCATGGCATC